>JBBTWG010000059.1:0-7593 GCA_038062935.1 Patescibacteria group bacterium | reverse complement strand
ACCCTCCTTTGGGTCGCGCCCGGAGCACTTTTTCGCAAAATTGGAATTTCACTCACCCTCCCAAAAATTTCCATTTGACAAACCTTCGCGCATCCATATAATAAAGCTCGCTATCAAAGCCAACGGATGAGTTATGACCGATAGCAATTCACCAAAAAGTGCCCTAAAAAGCGCTTTTCATACGAATAAACTCATCTTTTCATATGGCTAAAAAAACTGAGAAAGTGGTAAAACCACAAAGTTCCCAGAAAGGAAAAAAAGAAATTTCCAAAAAGGTAGAAGTAAAAAAGCCGTCGAAATCGTCGATTGAGATTATCAAACCGTCATTGCTCCGCACTGACGCTGATATCGTTTTGGACGATCCGCACCGGAAATATTTCTCCACACGTCTCGACGAGCACGTGAAATTACCGAACTTGATCGAGGTACAACTCGATTCCTATGCAAACTTTCTGAAAGAAGGTATTCGCGAATTGCTCGATGAAATCAACCCAATTCAGGATTTCTCTGGGAAAAAGCTCGAACTTCGATTTCTCGAACATTCGATCGGCGAAGCCAAATACGACGCTGAGACGGCAAGAATGAAGAACATTACTTACGAAGCACCGCTCAAAATTCACGTCCAACTGATCAACAAAGAAACGGGTGAAATCAAAGAACAGGACGTTTTCCTGGGATCCATCCCGCTCATGACGAAGCGAGGAACATTCATCGTCAACGGAATCGAACGTGTCGTAGTCAGTCAACTCGTCCGTTCTCCAGGAGTTTTCTTTGCCAAAAATGCTGCTGTGCCAAAAATGCACACTGCAAAAATTATTCCAAAACGTGGTGCATGGCTCGAAGTCGAAACCGACAAGAAAAACCAGATTTCCGTAAAAATTGATCGAAAAAGAAAAATTCCTATTACCTGTTTACTTCGCGTCTTCGGATACGAAACCGACAAACAGATTCTCGAACTTTTCAAAGATCTCGGAACGGACGAAATTCAAAGTCCTATCATCCCAACCCTCGAAAAAGATGGTGCAAAAACCGTAGAAGAAGCGTATCAGAGCATTTACAAGAAGCTCCGCCCTGGCGATCTCGCAACTCCAGAAAACGCAAAAAGCTTGATCCAGTCAATGTTTTTCGACTATCGAAAATACGACACGGGTCCAGTGGCACGCTACAAACTCAACAAGCGTTTCCAGATGACGATCCCGAATACAAAAGAATATCACACCTTCCAGGTGAAAGATTTGATCGAAATTCTGCGCCATCTCATCCGACTCAACAAAGGCGAAATGACTCCAGACGACATCGATCACTTGAGTAATCGTCGCGTCCGAGGTGTCGGTGAACTCGTCCAGAATAAATTCCGCGTGGGTCTCCTACGTACGGATCGTATCGCAAAAGATCGCATGACCGTGATGGATCTCGAAACAGTGACTCCAACACAACTCATCAACTCTCGTCCGATTACCGCTGCACTTCGCGAATTCTTCGCAAGTTCACAATTATCACAATTCATGGATCAGACTAATCCACTCGCAGAGTTGGCTCACAAACGCCGTCTCTCCGCGATGGGTCCAGGAGGTCTCTCTCGTGAACGCGCATCGTTCGATGTCCGTGACGTGCATCCATCGCACTACGGTCGTATCTGTCCGATCGCCACTCCAGAAGGTCCGAATATCGGTCTCGTCGTCCATCTCGCGACATACGCCCGCGTCAACAAATTCGGATTCATCGAAGCTCCATTTCGAAAAGTCGCAAACACAGTCACAAACAAAGCGAAGAGCCTCGAAGGTCGTTACGCACGCGAAGACATCATGAACCCAAAGACTAAAGCAGTCGCCGTAAAAGCCGGAGAAATGATCACCGCCAGCGACGCGAAAAAGATCGAAGGATTCGATTTGAAAGAAATTCCTGTCCGTCCATATCTCACCGACGAAACACAATACTATGACGCCGACGAAGAACGACCACTCATCATTGCTCAGGCAAACTCAGAATTCGATGAAATAGGACAATTTGCACAAACTCGAGTATCAGCCCGCAAAAATAGTGAAGCGGTCATGGCTGATGTGAACGAAATCACCCATATCGATGTTTCTCCAAAACAGATTATTTCTGAGACCACAGCGCTTATTCCGTTCTTGGAACACGATGACAACACTCGTGCATCCATGGGTTCAAACATGCAACGTCAAGCTGTATCACTCGTACGACCTCAAGCACCAATCGTCGGAACCGGTATCGAAGCCGTAGCAGCAAAGAGCTCGGGACAAGTCGTCCTCTCAGAAGAATCAGGAACTGTGACCTACGTCGACGGAACAGAAGTCGTCGTCCTCTATGACAGTGGCCGCAAAGTGAGCTATCAACTCGAAGTCTACGAACGATCAAACCAGGCTACCTGTATTCATCAACGAGCGATCGTGAAAAAAGGCCAGAAGATCAAGAAAGGTGACGTCCTCGCCGATGGTCCAGCAACAGAAGGAGGTGAACTCGCACTCGGTCGAAACCTTTTCGTCGCCTACATGACATGGGAAGGATACAACTTCGAAGATGCAGTTATTATCTCAGAAAAACTCGTCAAACAAGGTGTCTACGATTCGATTCATATCGAGACTTTTACCACCGATATTCGCGAAACAAAACTTGGTCCCGAGGTTATTACCAAAGACATCCCAAACGTCGGTGAAAATCGTCTCCGCGATCTCAACGAAGACGGCATCGTCCGTATCGGTGCAACAGTACACGAAGGAGATATCCTCTGTGGAAAGATTACTCCAAAAGGTGAAACAGAATTAACCGCAGAAGAAAGACTTCTTCGAGCCATCTTCGGAGAAAAAGCCCGTGACGTCAAAGACAGTTCACTGCGACTCCCTGGCGGTGAAGGAGGAAAAGTCGTCGGCGTCCAGATCTTCTCACGAACAGACGGCGATGAGCTCCCTACCGGAGTTATCAAACAGATCAAAGTCAGTGTCGCACAAACCAGAAAAATCTCCGTCGGTGACAAAATCGCTGGTCGTCACGGAAACAAGGGTGTCATCTCAATCATCGTTCCAGAAGCCGACATGCCGTTTCTCCCAGATGGAACTCCGGTCGACATCGTCTTGAACCCACTCGGTGTTTCGAGTCGTATGAACATCGGACAAATTCTGGAAACTCATCTCGGATGGGCAGCACGCGAAATGGGATTCACCGTCGCAACTCCCCCACTCAACGGTATCCGAACAGAAACTATCACCGACCTTCTGAAAAAAGCGGATCTCCCAGAAGACGGAAAAATCCAGCTCTACGACGGAAAAACCGGAGAAGCGTTCGACCAAAAAACAACCGTCGGTATTGCTTACATTCTCAAACTGAGTCATTTGATCGAAGACAAAATTCACGCACGTTCTGTAGGTCCTTACTCACTCGTCACGCAGCAACCTCTCGGAGGAAAAGCACAACACGGTGGTCAGAGATTCGGAGAAATGGAAGTCTGGGCACTCGAAGCCTACGGCGCTTCTCATACACTCCAGGAAATGCTTACGATCAAATCCGATGATGTCTACGGTCGTTCGAAAGCATACGAAGCAATCGTCAAAGGAGAACAAATTCGAAAACCTCGAACTCCAGAGAGCTTCAACGTTCTCGTCAAAGAACTCCAAAGTCTCGGTCTCGATGTCTCTCTCTTGAAAATGAAAGACAAACCGGAAGAAGAGGAAGACGAACAATATTCCTACGCCAAAGAAATTGCCGAAGAAGAAACTATAGAGCCAGAGGAAGTGCTCCCACCAGAAGAAATGGTCATCGGTGAAGAAGAAGGATTGGGAGAAGAAGATGGCAAAAGCCAGGAAGAAATGGACGAAGAGGAAGAAGACAGTGAAAAGACAAAAGGAGGAGGCGAAGACGAAGAAGGTGAAGAAAAAGAACTCGAAGTTGATGCAGAAGAACCAGAAGAAATCACTGAACCGAGCGATGAAGACATGATCGAGGAAGAAACGGAAGAATAGAGTCACTAAATCCTCAATCCTCAATCCTACATCCTAAATCCTCGAGCATGCGCAGCATCAACAAAGTCATTCTGATCGGAAACGTCACTCGCAACCCAGAAATGCGACAGACCACAAACGGACAAAAAGTAGCCACATTCACCATCGCCACAAACAGAACATGGGTCACCACCGACGGCAGAAAAGAAGCATCCTCGCAGTATCATGACGTCGTCGCATGGGAAAATCTCGGAGAGATTGCAGAGAGATTCGCAACAAAAGGAAAACTTGTGCACGTCGAAGGATATCTGAAAACTAGAAGTTGGGACGGACCAGAAGGTATCAAGAAATTCAAAACAGAGATCGTGATCGAAAATCTCATCATCCTCAGCAAACGAGAAGAAATGGAAATGAATCGGGAGCATCGGCAAATCGAAACAGAATCAGCAGAAGAAGAACCTCAAACGAAAGTTGCAGACGACATGACCCTCCAAATGGAAATCTAAACTACCACTTCCTAATTCCTACATCCTAAATCCTAATTCCTACCCCGCATGTCCACCCCAATCAAACAAGGCGAAAACGAAGGATTTGATTCCATTACCATCGCGGTTGCCTCGCCAGAGACAATCCTGGCCTGGTCCCACGGAGAAGTCAAAAAACCAGAAACAATCAATTACAGAACTCAGAAGCCAGAACGAGATGGCCTCTTCTGTGAGAAAATATTTGGTCCAACAAAAAACTGGGAATGTTATTGCGGAAAGTACAAGAGAATTCGATACAAAGGTGTCGTCTGCGAAAAGTGCGGCGTTGAAGTAACCCGCAGCAGCGTGCGCCGCGAAAGAATGGGCCACATCAAACTCGCAGTCCCGGTCACGCACATCTGGTTTCTCCGATCAACTCCGAGTCGTATCGGACTTCTCCTCGATCTCCCAATCAAATCGCTCGAACAAGTGGTGTATTTTGCCGCATACGTGGTGACGCATATGGACGAAAAAGCAAAGGAAGAAGCGAAAACCCAACTCGCAACAGAATACAAGACACACCGAAAAAAACTCCAAGACGAAGCAAAAGAAATGACAGGAGAAAGGACCAAAGAACTCGAAGGAGAGAAAAAAGTAAAACTCCAGGGCGAGATTGAAAAAGAATATGCTCAAAAACTCGCAGAATTGGACGAAAAACATTCCACCGCAAAAGACGATCTCAACGGCATTCACGTGGGAAAAGTCTACTACGAGCTCGAATATCGAGACATGTCTGTCAAATTCGGACACGTTTTCAAAGCTTCTACAGGTGCAGAATCTATTCGAGACATCATCCAGAGTCTCGATCTCGAGAAACTCATGGCATCACTGGAAGCAGAACTCAAAAAATGTTCCGGACAGAAACAGAAGAAAATCATGAAACGCGTGAAGCTCATCGGCAATTTGATCAAAAATAAAATTCGCCCAGAATGGACGATCATGACAGTATTGCCAGTGATCCCACCAGATCTGCGACCAATGGTTCAGCTCGACGGAGGACGTTTTGCCGCATCAGATTTGAACGATCTCTATCGCCGCGTCATCAACAGAAACAACCGTCTGAAGAGACTCCTCGCGATCGGTGCTCCAGAAGTCATCTGCCGCAACGAAAAACGTATGCTTCAGGAAGCGGTCGATACACTCCTCAACAACAACGTCCGCGCAGGACGAACCGTTTTCAACTCAGGCGACAAGCGAAAACTTCGCTCTCTCTCAGACATGTTGAAAGGAAAACAAGGTCGTTTCCGACAGAACCTGCTCGGAAAACGTGTCGACTACTCTGGTCGTTCTGTCATCGTCGTCGGTCCAAAACTCAAACTCCATCAGTGTGGTCTCCCAAAAAGCATGGCGCTGGAACTTTTCCGCCCATTCGTCATCGGCCGACTCATCCGCGACGACTACGCACACAACATCAAAAATGCAGAAAAACTCATACAAGCTGGACGCAAAGAAGTATGGGATATTCTCGAAGAGGTGACAAAAAATCACTACGTACTCCTCAATCGTGCTCCGACATTGCATAGACTTGGTATCCAGGCTTTCCAGCCAATTCTCGTCGAAGGAAAAGCGATCCAAATTCACCCACTCGTCTGTTCTGCATTCAACGCCGACTTCGACGGTGATCAAATGGCTGTACACGTTCCACTCTCCAGACAGGCACAACTCGAAGCAAAAGAACTCATTCTTTCTTCACAAAATCTCCTGAAACCTTCCGACGGTCATCCAATCGTCACGCCAATTCAGGATATGGTGCTCGGATGTTATTACCTCACGAAGATTAACCCTGGGAAAAAAGGTGAGGGCATGGCATTCAGCTCTCTCGAAGAAGCGATGATCGCCTACCAATCAGGAGAAGTTCACATACAGGCAGCCGTAAAAGGCAGATTCAGAGGAAAAATGTACGACACCACAGTGGGCCGCATGATCTTCAACAACTATTTACCAGAAGAATTCGAATACGTGAATGAAACGGTCGACAAGAGAAGACTCACCGATATCGTTTCTGAAGTCTTCGAAAAATGCGGCATGCAAATGACCGCAATCGTCGTCGACAATTTGAAACGCATTGGATTCCAGTTCGCCACCAAATCAGGACTTTCAATCGGTGCCGCTGACATGGTGATTCCAAAAGAAAAAGAAGCGATTGTCGAAAATGCGAACGAACTCGTCAAAGAAATTAACGAGCAATACGCCACTGGTCTCACCACAGATGACGAGAGATACATTCACACCATCAAAGTCTGGGGACAAGCAAAATCAGAAATCTCCACAGCAATGATCAAGTCGATCAAAGACGACAATCATATGCACTACATGATCAACTCCGGAGCCCGTGGTAACTGGGGACAAGTCACACAGCTCTGCGGTATGAAAGGTCTCGTCGCCAACCCGGCTGGTAAAACAATCGAATTGCCAATTAAATCCAATCTCAAAGAAGGATTCACGATTCTCGAATACTTCATCGCCACGCACGGAGGCCGTAAAGGTAAATCCGACACGGCTCTCAAAACAGCAGAGGCAGGTTATCTCACCCGCCGTCTCGTCGATGCTGTCCAGGACGTCGTCATCCGCGAATACGATTGTGGAACAAAAGAAGTTCATCTCGTGACTCGTGAAGAAAGTGAAAAAATCGGTGAACTTTTCGAAAATCGCATCTACGGACGTGTATTCGCAAAAGATCTCATCGATCCAAAAACTGGCGAAGTGCTCGCAGAGGTGGATCAAGAAATTGATAAAAAACTTCTCAAGAGAATCAAGACAGGCAATATCCTCGAAGTCCAAGTTCGTTCCATCATGACCTGCCAAACCGACGGAGGTGTCTGTGTGAAATGTTACGGAAAAGATCTCGGAACAAACGAAACGGTCAAGATCGGAACCGCAGTCGGAATCATCGCTGCACAAAGTATCGGTGAACCAGGAACTCAGCTCACGATGCGAACGTTCCACATGGGTGGTGTCGCAGAAGGATCAGATATCACACACGGTTTGACTCGCGTCGAAGAACTTTTCGAAGCTCGAAACCCAAAAAATCCAGCAATCTTGAGCGAAATCGACGGATTCGTAAGCATCGAACAAAAAGGTCAACAGGCCGAAATCAGCGTTTCATCCGCAGG
>JBBTWG010000058.1:0-6303 GCA_038062935.1 Patescibacteria group bacterium | reverse complement strand
GCCTTCGCGGAGAAGTGCTCGTTGAATTCCGAGTTTTTTGACGAGATGGCGCAGGTGCATGAGTCCATCCGGCTGTGCGATATTTGCCATGATGGAGACCTGTTCTATACGTCTTCCGGTGACGAGGTATTGTCTTATTTTCCCTATTTTCTTGAGTTTTTTGATCTGAAATGCGCGCGGAGAATCTTCGTATGGTCTGAAAGTTTTGTGTTCTTCGCCTTTTTCACTTTCTTCTTTTTTTGCTTTTTTTGTCATTTTTCCTTCTTCTTGTTTGAGGACTTTGTATGTTTCTTTGAGCAATTCCTCAACTCCTTCGCCTGTCGCTGCGGAAATGAAGAACATTTTCTTCCACTTTTTCTTGAGTTCTTTTTTCTTTTCTTCGTCGAAGAGATCGACTTTGTTGAACGCGACGATCTGTTTTTTTCGTTTTAATTTTTTATCGAATTGCGCGAGTTCGTTGTCGATGATCTCTTTTGCTTTTTCTGGATCTTCATCTTCGATATCGATGAGATGAATGAGTATTTTTGTTCTCGTAATATGTCGGAGGAATTCGTGACCGAGGCCTTTCCCCTCACTGGCGCCTTCGATGAGTCCAGGAATATCTGCCATGATGAATGATGCTCCTGGTTCTTTGAGAATTTTGGTGAGATCGGCGACTCCGAGATTGGGAATGAGTGTCGTGAATGGGTATGCTGCGACTTTTGCCTGGGCTCTCGTGACGTAATTCAAAAATGATGACTTCCCTGCTGATGGAAGCCCTATGACCCCAACGTCAGCAATCATGCGGAGTTCGAGCAGGACTTCTTTTTCTTCTCCGGGTTCTCCGAGTTCTGAGAATTGAGGAACTTGATATCTCGAACTTTTGAAGTGTGTGTTTCCGTAGCCGCCTTTCCCTCCTTTGGTGATCTGAAACTCTTGTCCGTGCTGTGTGAGATCGGCAATGAGTTCTTTTTTGTCTGGGCTGTAAATCATGGTTCCTGCAGGGACGATGACGATGAGGTCTTCCCCTGTTTTCCCCGTTTTTTGTTCTGTTCCTCCGTTTTCTCCGTCCTGCGCCTTGATGTTTCTTTTCCGGTGGAGATCGATGAGCGTTCGGCAATTTTCATCTGCTTTGAGAATAAGATTTCCTCCTCTTCCGCCGTCTCCCCCATCGGGACCGCCTTTCGGAACGAACTTTGCTTTTAGGAAGTGAGCCATTCCGTTTCCGCCCTTTCCTGCAATGAAACGAATACGTGTTTGATCGCACAACATGCGTGCAGTATAGCATTCTTTTCTTAAATCATTCTTTTTCTTTTTTGTTTTCTCACGGTATACTGCCTCTCGCTTGTGCCGGAGTGGTGGAATGGCAGACACGCACGACTCAAAATCGTGTGCCGCAAGGCATGAGGGTTCGACTCCCTCCTCCGGTACCAAAGCTATAATTTTTTTCTATGAAGAAGCCACATATTGTTGTTGTCGGTTCTGGTTTTGGTGGCTTGTATGTGGTGAAATCTTTGGTTTCTCTTGTGGAACAAGGTTTGGTGGATGTGACTATTATTAATCGAACGAACTATTTTCTTTTTACTCCTTTGCTTCATGAAGTGGCTACGGGTGCTTTGAGTTCGAATAGCATTACTGAGCCACTTCGGGAAATTTTTTCTGGAACTGATATTCGGATTCTTTTGGGAAATGTGGATTTGGTCGATTCTGCTGCTCAAATTGTTCATTGTGGTGAGCAAAAGATTTCTTATGATTTTTTGGTGTTGGCGACAGGGGCGGATACAAATTTTTATGATATTCCTGGAGCGAAGGAGTTTTGTTTTTCTATGAAAAATCTTGCTGGCGCGCTTCGAATTCGTAGTCACGTTATTGATTCTTTTGAACGCGCTCTTCTTTCTACGGACACCGAAGAGATTCAAAAAATGCTTTCTTTTGTGGTGGTAGGTGGTGGAGCGACTGGCGTCGAGCTTGCTGCCGAGCTTGTTGAATTTGTGAAAATTTTGGAGCAACGTTATTTTTCTTATGCTCATGGTTTTTCTTCTGAACATAAGACATCTGTCACTCTCGTGAGTTCTGGACCTGAACTTCTTTCAGTTTTTGATCCTTTCTTGAGGAAAACTGCTGTGGATCGTTTGCGTGACGAGGGTGTGACTTTGCAGATGGGTTCTGCGGTTTCTCAAGTTTCTGCGGATTCTATTACTCTTGCAAATGGAACTTCTATTCCTTCACGAATGATTGTTTGGACGGCGGGTGTGAAGGCTCTTACTCCTCGTTTTTCGGGGATAGATCCTGTTCTTTCTGGTGCAAAAATTTGCGTTGATTCCTTTCTTCGAGCTGATGGTATTTCGAATATCTTTGTTCTTGGTGATATTGCTGCTTGCGGTCTAGGAGATCGCGCAAAAAGTGTTCCGATGCTTGCACAGGCTGCTGTTGCTCAGGCGAAGATCGTTTCAAATAATATTATTGCTTCGTTACATGGGCAATCTTTGCAGGAATTTGAGTACCAATCTCGAGGCAATCTCATTTCACTTGGTCAATGGTATGCGGCTGGAGATCTGGGTTTTTTCAAACTTCGTGGACGAATTGCCTGGTTTATTTGGAGAACTATTTATCTTTTCAAATTTGCTTCCTGGAAGAAGCGTTTTAGGATTGTTTTTGAGTGGACGCTCAATATTTTTTATTCTCGGGATATTACTAATTTCTCCTAGGGCTGATACAATCTGATCGGGCTTTATTTTTTATTCTTCACTTTCATGAAAAAGATTTTGTATGTCCTTCTTGCCTTTGTTCTCATAGGCGTTGGTGTTTTTTTCTTTATGAACCGAAATTCTGGTTCTTCTTTTGCGAAAACGTTTGATGCTCAATGGAATGTTTCTGGTGCTACTCCTCTTCCGGATGGGAAATATTCAATAACACTTGGAACAACCGCGAATTTTGAAGGGTATAAAACTTTGGTGAAAGGATATGCTGATAAAGGGACTTTTGCTGTGAAAGAAGGTTTTGTGACGATCAAGGATGGAAAAATTTTTTCGGGAAAAGTGACTTTTGATATGCGCTCTATTGCGGTGATTTCGACTGGTATTGGCGGTGGCAATGAAATGCTTGCGAAGCATTTGAAGTCGAAAGATTTTTTTGATGTCGATCAATTTCCTACTGGAGAACTTACTTTTGATGGCAGTACTCCTGATGTTGATGTTTCAAAGACTTTCAGGTCTCTTGTGAGCGCTGATTTGACTCTTAAGGGGCTGAAGCAAGAGATTCAATTTCCTGTACGTCTCTACATGAAAGATGGTCAACCTCATGCTGATGGCGCTCTCGAATTGGATCGTACAAGATGGGATATTCGTTATGGATCCGATAAATTTTTCGATAATCTGGCTGATGATGTCATCAGCGATATCTTTGTAGTTTATTTTGAAATTACTGCAAAAAAGTCTTAAATAGAAAAGTGCTTAATTTTTCTCCTGTTCCTGAGACTCCCATTGTTCCGACTGGTGCTGTTGGCTCCACTTCTTCGATGGATCTCTTTATGTTTTTTTCGAAGAATGTATTCTTCAGAAGCATTTTCCATTCTTCTTCCAAAAGTCTTTCTGCCTGTTTTACAGATTTCGATGCGCCTATGAGAGCTCCGCATTTTATGAAAACATCAGGAAACTCTGTGAGAAATTTCTGAGCCTCTGCATTTTCTGATAATTCTTTTTGTAATGAGCCTGAGGCATTTTTCATCTTGTTGTAAATTTGATCTGCGTAATGAATTCCCTGGAGATAGCAGATAAGGTTTTTGACTGCTTTGATATCTTCTGGATTTGTTCCAACGAGTTCCTCGTGTTTTCCTACTTTTTCTCCTGCGTAGAGCCGTGCTCCTGCAGTAAACCACTCTGGTTTTCTTTGTAAAAATGAAGAATGGAGTTCATCGAGATAGCGTTCCTGAACGTAGGTACCACTTGTATCTTTTGGATCAGTACTCATTTTTTTATCTGTTGCTGTTGCTAAATTACTTAGTGCACGAAGATGGTGATGCATTTCGTGTATGAGGGAAGTAGTTGAAGAAATTCCTGATCTTCGTTTTTCTGGATTCAGATCTATTCCTATGATTCCTAGGCATTCCCCATTCCCTGGCGTCCAGTGACCTCTTGTTCCTTCTTCTAATTCTGCACTTCCGGGAGATAAAAATATTTCTGGAATTTTTTTTGATGAATCGTATGTTACGATCACTGCTCCAAGTGAATTCATGGCGTCTATTACACCTTCTTGCTTTTTTGTTTCTTCAGCTTTTTTGTTTGTTGAAGCTCGTTTTTCATTGAGAAGTGTTGCTATATTTTCTCCTATTTCTGCTTCTTCACCATTGAACGTGATTCCGTTTGTTGGCTTTGATATTTTTCCTTCTTGCGATATGGAAAAACCGAAAGCCATTGCATCCATTGCAGACAAGATTTTGGCGTGGAGCTTTATGTATCTATCTCCATCTTCTGATGGTATTTCTGGATCTCTTCCTTGAAGAAATTTTGAGGCATCCATATTTTTATTTTTTTGAAGTTTTTGTCTTTTTGTTATTATACCATTTTTTTGGCTTTTTCTCAACGTTTTTTCTTTATTTCTTGTTGTCTGAATCTGTCATTTTTTGAAGCTCTTGTTTGAGCTGAATGGCCGTTTTCTTTCCGATGACACGTGCGAGCTGGTCGAGTGGAGCCATTTTGATGTTTTCGACTGATCCAAATGCATTGAGAAGCTTTTGTTTCGAGAGTTCTCCGATGCCGGAAATTTCGTCGAGTGCAGAAATGATGAGCGATTTATTGTGCGATTTTCCGCTGTAGGTGATGGCAAATCGGTGCGCTTCGTCTCTGATGCGCTGGAAAAGGTGAAGTGTTTTTGAATCCTTCGTGAGAAGTATTGGAGTCTTTTTTTCTGGCGTAAAAATTTCTTCTTCGCGTTTTGCGAGGCTGCAGATGGGGATCTCGAGTTTGAGTTTTTTGAGAACTTTGACGCCGATACTGAGCTGGCCTTTGCCTCCGTCGAGGATGATGACATCGGGACGAACGGCGAATTTTTTGTGTTGGGCGAGGAGTTTTCCTGTTTCTACGATGAGGAGAATTCCGCGATCTTTGTTTTTTGCATCAGCTTTTTCTATGCGTTCTTTGAAATTCTCTGGAATGTTTTTGACTTCCTGAAATCCGAAGTTTTCGTAGTACTCTTTGAGATTTGGAAGAACATAGACATAGCATTTCTTTCCTCCTCCAGGAACTTTGTCTTTCATTTTTTCTATCAGTTTGTAGATGAGGTCGTATCCGAGCTTTTGTCCGCGATATTTTTTATGAATCCAGAGCGATCGGATCTCTGCATTTTCTGTGATTCGAGCGAACCCGATCATGGTTTCTTCGTCCATCATGCAAAGGATTTTTGATTTTTCCTCCTGGATATTTTCGATTTCATCAATTGCTCCTTTTTGTTCCTGTATCGTTTTTTCGATCTCTCTCAACATTTTTTTATTGGGTGTTTTACATGGATAGATGCTGCCTTTGATGTATTTGAGTCTGCGCGTGAGCACTTCTTCCATCGAGGCGTAATCGTCTGGTTTTCCTTCTGGAATGGTTTGAAGTTTGAATCTTCTATATTCGGCGTTATTGGCGATGCCGTTCGTAAAAACGACCATGGATGCGACGGTGCTTGTACCTCCGATGTGTGAGATGTCATAACACTCCATTCTTTTTGGAAGTTTTTTGAGATTGAGTACTTTTGCGAGGCCTTCGAGCGATTCTTTGTCGTTTTCGTTTTCTTTCATCCAGCGGGCTTTTTGTTGATGTGCGAAACTTGCCGCATTTTTTAGGGAGAGCTCGAGGAGATGATTTTTTTCTCCGGCGACTGGGAAAATGATTTTTACTTTCTTGTCCCCTTTGGTAGCTCCGTTTTTCTTTGATGAGAGCCATTCTTCAAACATTTCTTTGTTTTCAACTTTGTCTGGAATCAGGATTTCTTTTGGGATACTTGTGGCTTTTTCGTAATAATCTCGGAGGAAAGCTTCGATAATTTCGTTCGGTGTGAGATTTTCTCCTATTTCGTTTCCGTCGAAGATGAAATTTTCTTGCCCGGTGATTTTTCCTTCGCGAATCTGGAAAAGATTGCTGTAAATCTTTTTCTCATCGGTGATGTAGTGGAAAACGTCGGTGTCGATGCGTGATGGATCGCTGATTCTTTGCTTTTCGAAGAGCTCTTCGAGATTTTGTAATTTATCTCTGATGCCGGCGGCTTTTTCAAATTTCTGGTTTTTTGCCGCTTCAATCATTTCACTTTTGAGTTTTTCTATGAGTTCATCTGGACGCCCCTGGA
>JBBTWG010000057.1:11098-18359 GCA_038062935.1 Patescibacteria group bacterium | reverse complement strand
CAGCCGTCATCTTTTTGCCACGAGTCTCTTTTTTCATCTGCTCATAAGCATCCGCAACGTTGTATTTTCGGAGAACTGTCTGAATCGCCTCAGACAAAATTTCATAATGATCGTTCAAATCGCTCGCCATCAAAGTCGAATTGATTTTCACTTTCAAAAGACCGCGCATCAGACTCTTGTATCCCAGCACACTGTATCCGAAAGTAATTCCTACATTCCGCAAAACCGTCGAATCCGTGAGATCACGCTGCATGCGAGAAATCGGGAGTTTCTCGGAGAAATGACCGAAAAGACTATTTGCCAAACCAAAGTTCCCTTCCGCATTTTCGAAATCAATCGGATTCACTTTGTGAGGCATCGTCGAAGAACCCACCTCTCCTTTCACCACCTGTTGCACGAAATATCCAAAACTGATGTACGTCCACATGTCTCGCGAGAAATCGATCAAAATCGTATTGATGCGTCGCATCGCATCAAAGAGCTCAGCCATGAAGTCATGCGGCTCAATCTGTGTTGTATACAAATTTGATTCAAGACCAAGAGACTGAACAAACTTTTGGCTCAGTTCTTTCCAGGAAACATTGGGATAAGCAACGATATGAGCATTAAAATTTCCCACAGCGCCGTTCATTTTTCCGAGCATTTTGATACGGGCGAGCGATCCCATCTGCGATTGCAAACGAGCAACAATATTCAAAAATTCTTTTCCCATAGTCGTAGGACTCGCGGATTGCCCATGTGTCCGTGCGATCATAGCTGCACCCTTGAACTCCTTCGCCATCACCAAAACCTGTTGCGAAAGCGCTTCCAAAACAGGAACGTACTCCATCTTCAAAGCCTCCTGCATCATGAGCGCATACGAAAGATTATTAATATCCTCCGACGTACATCCAAAATGAATAAACGTGGAAAGTGGCTCCACAGAAGTTCCTTTGATTTGTTCACGAATGAAATATTCGACAGCTTTCACATCATGATTCGTCGTCTTCTCAATGTCCTTGATCATTTGCGCACTCGATTGATCAAAATTTTCATAGAGATCACGGAGAAATTTCACTTCCAGGGGTTTCAAAACACGCGTCCCGCTTAATTTCGCAGTATTGCAAATGAAAACCAGCCACTCTACCTCGATGCGCACACGATAACGTTGGAGCGCCATCTCAGAAAAATAGCGCGAAAGATTCTCAATTTTGTCGCGATATCGTCCGTCGAGCGGAGAAAGAGCTTGAAGAGAAAAAGCCATAAAATATTAAAAATCAGTAAAACTATCTTTCACTTTTTTCATGCGATCCTGAAGTTTCACCAAAAGAGAAGCATCCGAAAGTGCCAAAATCCGCAAAGCACAAAGAGCTGCATTCACCGGATCAATCACGGTCAAAGTCGGTGTGTCGCTCGGCATCTGAAGAGTCGAATGCACATTCACCAAATAATCCGCTTTGTCAGAAAACGGTGGACACGCAATCACCGGATTCACCGTCGACCCCGCCGTCACACCGGAAAGTCCATTCGAACGCCCCGCAATCGTGATATATACGACAGGCTCTTTGAGAGCATCATAAGTATGAATAATTTCCAAAAGCTTCTCCGGGACTTTGTGTGCAGAGGAAGCAAGCACTTTATACGAAGACCCAAACTCATCCAGAACCTTCGTAATTTTCGAAGCAAACTCTTTATCCGAAGCTGAACCGAGGAGGAGGAGAATCATGGCTTGTAGTATGACAGAAAATAGAGAAAGAGGCAAAAATCACTCAGGAAAAATTATGCGAACTTCGCCAAATTCTTCGCAAGTCGCTCATTCACCGATCCCACTTCAGCTTGGAAAGTCTGTCCGCTGATGAGCTCATACGCCTCAATATATCGTCGCGCCGTCTCCACCCGAATTTCATCCGGAATCACCGGGATTTCACCATCGCCACGGAAGCCCTGAGCTGCGAGCCATTCTCGCAAATACTCTTTATCAATTTTTTTCTGCTCTTCACCACGAGCGAGTCGATCTTCATATTCGTTTGCAAACCAAAATCTGGAAGAATCTGGGGTGTGAATCTCATCGATGAGAACGATTTCACCAGCCGGTGTCACACCAAACTCATATTTCGTATCCACCAGAATAATCCCCTGCTTCGCACAAATCTCAACACCACGTTGATACAATTTCAGAGAAGCTTCCGCAATCGTATCCCACTGTGCTTGGGTCAATTGTCCCGCAGCCAAAATCTGTTCTGGAGAGACTGACTCATCGTGCGCACCATGCTCCGCTTTCGTGGACGGCGTCAAAATCGGTTTCGCAAATTTTTCATTTTTTCGAAGACCTTCAGGCAAAACATTCCCACAGAAATTACGCACGCCCTTTTCATAATTGTACCAAGCCGAAGTCGAAGTCACGCCTGTGATGTATCCGCGCACCACCATTTCCACCGGAAGTGGCTTGCACATGACGCCGACCATCACATTTGGATCAGGATACTCCTGCACATGATTGCCGATGATATCCTTCGTTTGTTCAAACCAGAACTTCGAAATATTATTCAAAACCTGACCTTTGAAAGGAATCGTCGCGATCACACGATCAAAAGCTGACAAACGATCCGAGACGATGAGAATACGTCGATCCCCTTTCGTATAATTATCCCGAACTTTACCTTCATATTTCTCACCCAATTGTGGAAAATCAGTTTTTTCGAGGACGAAAGGAATCTGCTTGAGAATATCTTCAGGAGTAATCATAGAAAAAAGTTAAAAAATGAGAAGGGAGTGACGGCATACTAGCAAAATCCCGGAAAGCAGTTCAAAGCCATAATACGAAAGAGATATTGACATATTACAAATAATATGTAATAATGTACAATACAGAGAGATGTATCCATAAAACGAAAATTTATGCAGTCCATGCCATCGGAACAACCATTGTGGTCACCGAAAGGGAGTCCATACCAAAGAAGGTTTGAGGCACTAAGACCGGCAGAAATAGGAGCGGAAGACAAAGGCCCAGTGGGAACGATTCTCTCAGGAACGGGAGGAAAAGCTCTCGAAGCAGCGGTCACCGAAGCAGCGGCGGCAATCGAAGCAAAAGAAGAGCGCGTCGTCACGCCCATCCAATTTTCAGATCCCAGGGGAAGATTAGATGAGATTCGAGCACTCGAAAAAACAGCAAGAGAGACTCTTCGAGGAATAGAAAAAGGACAAATAAAAACTATGATTGTCTACCAAAAAGACGATGCAAAAAGAAAATTAGCAACATGTGTAAAGATGCGAGAAGCTCTTTTTGCACAACATCCGGAACTCAGAATGTGGGACTCAACAAAAGATTGGACAGAAAGCAGCAAGCCAAGCATCAAGGTACAAAATCCCACTCCTCAAAAAACACCGGGATTCTTTCAAGGATCCTTCCAGGAAAAGCTCGAAACGGCAAAAAAATTCGCAAGCTCAGCGGTACAATCAGTAAAAGGATTTTTCGGAAGACTCTTTGGAAGAGGCTAGAAACTTCGCAAAATTCATTACCATTGTTTTTTCCAAAACCGTCCCGTATTCTGAAAGACGTATTTTATAATATGTATCTTCAGAGCAATGAACGAACAAAAAACTGGTCAAATCAGCATTATCATCGGATGCCAATGGGGAGATGAAGGAAAAGGAAAACTCGTCGACATACTCGCACAAAAACACGACATGATCGTCCGCGCCACCGGAGGCGCCAACGCCGGACACACCATCTACGTCGGCGATAAAAAAGTGATTTTTCATTTGATTCCATCAGGAGTCCTCCATCCCGGGAAAATCGCCGTCATCGGAAACGGCTGTGTCATCCCCATCACAACCCTCTTCGAAGAAATAGCAACGCTCAAAAAAGAAGGAGTCGACCTCGACGGACGACTCTGGATTTCTGATCACGCCCACATCGTCCTCGACTATCACCGCACTCTCGACGCTCTCCAAGAAGAACAAAAAGGTGGCAAAAAAATCGGCACCACCAAACGCGGCATCGGCCCAGCCTACGCCGACAAAATCATGCGCATGGGCATCCGCATCGGCGAACTCCTGAACTTCGAAAAATTCACAGAAAAATATTTAGCCAATCTCGCATTCCACCAAAAAGCGTACGGACTCGAACACGACGGCACCACAGAACTCGCGCAACTCAAAGATTTTGCCGAAAAAATCCGCCCCTACGTCACCGAAACTTTCAACGTGATTCGCACCGCAGAAAAAACTGGCAAAAAAATCCTTGTCGAAGGCGCCAACGGAGCGCTCCTCGACATCGATCACGGCACCTATCCATTCGTCACATCATCCAACGCGTCCATCGGCGGCATCATCACCGGCACCGGCATCGCCCCACAACAACTCGGACGCATCATCGGCATCGTAAAAGCCTACACCACCCGCGTCGGCTCCGGCCCTTTCCCGAGCGAACTCCTCGACGAAATCGGCGAAGCAATCCGAACCAAAGGCGCCGAATTTGGCTCCACCACCGGCAGACCAAGACGCTGCGGCTGGTTCGACGGCGTCGTCACCCGCTACGCCTGCGAACTCAACGGCGTCACCGAAATCAATCTCACCAAACTCGACGTCCTCAGCGGCATGAAAACTTTGAAACTCGCGACTTCGTACACGCATAATGGAAAAGTTCTCAATTCATTCGCCGACTGCATCGACATCCCCGAAGAAATCGAAGTCCACTACGAAGAAATGCCAGGCTGGGGAGAAGACATCAGCAAATGCAAAACTCGCGAAGAACTGCCACAGAATGCGCAAAACTACATCGCACGAATCGAAGAGCTCTCAGGCGTGCGCGTCAGCTCGATTGGCGTGGGACACGATCGAATGCAGATGATTGGGGAGTAAATAACAATGCTCAATATGTCAGACATAAAAAGAAAATGGGATCTCCTCAACAAAGAAAGGAGAGCGACGCTCATCAAAGAAATCATCACATACTTCAAAACAGAAAGAGATGAAGAAATCGGCGTCATAGCAGCTGAGGATATTTTAGATTTCTTTTTACAAAATCTCGGAAAAGATATCTACAACAAAGCAATCGAAGACTCCAAAGGAGTTCTCAAGCAAAGCTTCGAAAACCTGGAAATCGATTTGGATCTCTTGTCGAACAGCTAATTTTCATCTGCTCAATCGACGTGCATGTGCAAGAGATGAAACAGCGAGCATGCGTCTTCGAACAGTAAACATGTTTTAATTTTGACATATCTCATATTTCTGCTTTAATTTCATCATCATGATGAGGAACGATCAAACAGATTTTCGGGATGACGAGCACACGGACGCCCAGGATGCTCCAGATCTTGGAAGACGACATACCGAAGCCACAAGGGCGGTGAGCATCTACCTGGCAAAACTGAAAGAAATTCGAAGAAGCGCCGGCGCCGAGCAACAAGCAAAAAATTACCGTGGACCAGAATTTCAGGATATGGTCGCGGTTTTGTGCAGGCATGGAATCGCACTCCCCGCTCTGTGGACAGATTGGTCGATCGAACGCGACGACGAAGGAGCAGCAGAAAGCCTGGGAATTCGCAGTTTCGAAGATTTCGAGCGCGTACTGGTCGAAGAGTACGGCGACGGTGAAACCGCACTGCATATCCACAAAGGTCCAGGAAACGGCCTCCTCATGGCTGATTTGCGGGCTTCAGGATCGCCTTTGAAACAGGTGGGAATCGGCAACGCATTGTATTTTTCACTGGAAAGTACCATGCAGCAATTTCTCAGTGAGAAAGGTCGCAAAGATCCACACTTCCTGAAATTTCTCCATCTCGTAGAACAGGCACTCCGCGTAGAATTGGCAAAAAGGGGTACTGTCGACATCAACGATATTTTCAAATTGCTGGCAAACCCAAAATCGTGGATCGCAGGATTTCTAAAACCAGGAAAACAATTTCTCGTCGGCGGAGAATTCGACCTCGATACACTCGAAACCCTCGGACACGAAGTCTTCGAGCTTTTCCAGATCTATCTCGGAGAACTCTCACCAAAAGAAATCCGAGTCCGCCTGAACCTCGACCGCCTGCGCCGAAAAAAGCTTTGGGGGCATGAGCTCCAGAGACTGAATAAAGAGAGGAGAAGTTTGTTGAAAGGTGGGCGAAAAACCATGGAGAGTGATGGCAAAAAAAGAAAAAAGTTGAAGGAGTTAGACAGGGAGATCGAAGATTTGGAAGACAAAATTGCATCAATTCGGATGACGCATCGGGAGCTAGGAAAAATGGAGACTCATTCCCAGGTCAGCGACACCCCACTCTCACCCCATCAATTTTTCGGAAAAAGTTTTTCCACCAAATTCACCAAAGAAATCGAACAAGAAAACCAAGCGCAGCGCAAGGGACAATCCGCCACAAAATCTCCAAGAACACTCGACCTCCATCGCCATATACAAGTCGCACCGGAAGGCTTCGTGCAGGGCGATTTCGACGATATGCCCAATCTCTTCGAGAAAGAATCGGCGCTCGCGATCACCGGCGTGCGATCGGATTCACATCAGGATCACGAAGCTTTCGCCAAAGGAATCAAAGAAAACATCGAACTTCTCAAACCCGGCGGCGTCATCGCAACAGACGGAATTCGTCAATCGTACAGCCGAATCCTACGACTCGAAGAAATTCGCGATGTCATAAAAAGCGATCCCGAGATTGCCAAAGATGTAAAAGTAGAAGTGATTTTCGATCCAAAAACACAAAAGGTTCGCTCGTTCCTCATCCAAAAACAACACCCAGAAAAAGGCTTTTTGAGCAATAAAAAAAAGCGCGAAATGTACAGCGAAGGCGTCAAATTTCTGACCATCGACGAAGTCCTCAAAAACCCTTTCATATACATCGGTAACGACATCCGCCGCACCATCGAGGCACAAACCGGCAAAAGCGCGGTAAAAGACGGTCGCGACGCATTTCGCGATGTGCAGGAAAACATCGATCAAGAACTCAGTCGATTGCTCGAAGAATTGGGCATCAACCACGTTCGTTCATGCAAAAAAGAAAGTCCCGTCATTCAGGAAATTCGCAGAAATATCATGAAAATGTGCTCAGCAAGCTCACATTAAACCCCCTGGTGGACGATACTGGATTCGAACCAGTGACCTTTCGAATGTGAATCGAACGCTCTAACCAACTGAGCTAATCGTCCGTAGCGCGGAGATGATAGCACTTTCTGGGACTACATCAAAAACGAACTTCAAAGAAATTTTCTGGTGGACGATAGTGGATTCGAACCACTGGCCTTCTCGGTGTAAACGAGACGCTCTAACCAACTGAGCTAATCGTCC
>JBBTWG010000057.1:0-10998 GCA_038062935.1 Patescibacteria group bacterium | reverse complement strand
TGGTGCCGGGAAGAGGACTTGAACCTCCACGCCCTTTCGAGCGCTACCACCTCAAGGTAGTGCGTCTGCCATTTCGCCATCCCGGCATGCTGGAGCAGCATAATAGAGAAAAACACAAAAAACAAGCTTCTAATTCTGTGCTTCACCCAGCATCACCGTCTTGTTGCTGATTTTGCCACTGCTCCAAACCTTCATGACCACTTTGTCGCCGGGATTTCTGTTGCGAATCGATTCTTGCAAACCGTAATCTGGAGTGATGTCTTTGTCCTCGACTTGGAGGATGACGTCACCTTTTTTCAGTCCCGCCTTTTCTGCCGCACCGCCAGGGACGACAGCAAATTCACCACGAGATTCATCACCAGAAACCAACAAAGCACCGTGCGTCACACCGCTGAGCTGCAATTCTTTCGCACGATCTTCGGTGAGGAGCATGTAACGAGCCCCAAGAATTGGTCGCACGATTTTTCCAGTTTTTTTGACACTCTCCACAGCCGGCTTGATGTCATTCACCGGAATCGCAAATCCGATGCCATTCGCAGAAGCCGCTATTGCAACGTTCACGCCGATCACTTCTCCAGCGAGATTCACGAGCGGACCACCACTATTTCCGGGATTAATCGCTGCATCCGTCTGGAGCAGACCCGTGAGCGTTTCGCTACTCCCCTGCCTATCACCCGCAATAATATGACGACCGATTCCACTCACAATTCCGGATGTCACTGTGTTTTGATACTCCGCAAGCGCGTTTCCGACCGCGAGCACTCGCTGACCAACTTTTAAATTCGCAGAATCTCCGAGAACCACTGGCGTCAGTGCGGGAATTTTCGATTCACCCTGTTTCGGAAGAATCTGAATCACTGCCAAATCGTTGAGTGAATCTTTGCTAACCAATTTTGCGGGGAATTCCTGACCGTCACTGAGCGCAACCGTAAAATCAACATTCTCTTCACTCACGACGTGACGATTCGTCACAACCAAACCCTCTTTCGTGACAATAAAACCACTTCCACCACCGATACGCTGCTTCTTCGTCCCAGACCTCGGAGCATCCTGCTGCTGAGGTTGTTGTTGCGGCAGCATATTTTCCCCGAAAAATTGTCGGAAGAAAGGATCATTCGCAAAAGGATGATTGAAAGACTGATTCCCACCAAACTGCACATCTTTGGAGAGAATCAGAGAAACAACAGAAGGAGAAATTTTTTCGATCGCTTTGGTAAAAGAAGACTCCTCTATGAAAGTTTTTTCCTGAACAGATACATCCGCAGGTTTCTGATCAACAGCAAAAATCAATTGTCCAAAAGCATTTCCGAGGAAACCAAAAACCAGTGCGATAGCAGCACTCACGCCGTACATTTTTTTCATAAAAAAGATGGTTAAAAGAATAGGTACAAAAAACTGCTGAAGAATGATACCAATTTTCGAAAAAGAATGGTAGACTCTTTCACGGATGAAACAACTCCTGAGAAAAAATCTCCGGGAAAAAAGAAAAAATCAGCAAAAAAGTATCAAGAAAATAAAAGATACAAAAATTTGCTCAAAACTCGAAAAACTCATCGAATTCCAGAACGCCAAAAGCGTTCTTTTTTACGCTCCAATAGAGCAGGAAATGGAAGTCGACACTTGGAAGTTGATCAAAAAATATATTCAAAAAAAAGAAGTACTTTTACCAAGTACTGAACACAAAAAAAGATCAATAAAAATACATCACATTACGAGCCTCGATCAACTCAAAAAAACAAATCTCGGAATCCTCGAGCCTGACAAAAAATCTCCAACAGAAAAACCAGAAAATATCGATCTCGTGATCGTCCCAGGCATCGCCTTCGACGAACAAGGAAACCGCATCGGTTTCGGTGGAGGTTTCTACGATAAATTGCTCAAAAAAGTAAAGTGCCCCAAAGTCGCACTTGCATACGATTTTCAAATCATGCAGAGTATTCCGGGCGAAAAACACGACGTCCCAATGGACAAAATCATCACAGAAAAAAGAGTTATAAGATGCAGCCTTCCTACATCCTAAATTCTACATCCTAACCCCATCTCCCATGTCCTTCATGCAGCAGTTCGACCCACAAGTCTACGACGCGATCCAAAATGAAGCCCATCGCCAATGGGAAGGTCTCGAGCTCATCCCTTCTGAAAACTATGTCTCCCCTGCCGTCCTCGAAGCACTTGGATCGATTTTCACGAACAAATATGCAGAAGGATATGTCGGAAATCGCTACTACGGAGGTTGCCAATATATCGACGGTGTCGAAGGTCTCGCGATCGAACGAGCCAAGCAACTATTCGGCGCAGAACATGTAAACGTCCAACCACTCTCGGGAGCTCCTATGTACGTCGCAGTCTATTTCGCGCTCATGCAGCCAGGAGACACGATCCTCGGCATGGATCTGTCCCACGGAGGTCATCTCACACATGGACATCCTGTCACCTGGATGGCAAAACTTTTCAATTACATCCGCTACAAAACCACGGCCGATGGGCAGATTGATTACGAACAGATCGAAAAAACAGCACGTGAGCACAAACCAAAAATTATTCTCGTGGGGTATTCAGCATATTCCAGAGACATTGATTACGCTCGCATCAAAAAAATCGCCGACGAAGTCGGTGCTATCACCATGGCGGACGTCGCGCATATCGGAGGTCTGATCGCGGCAGGAGAAATGAATAATCCCGTTCCCCTCTTCGACGTCGTCACAACCACAACGCACAAGACACTCCGCGGTCCTCGCGGCGGTATGATTATGTGCAAAGAAAAATTTGCAAAAATGATCGACAAATCCGTCTTCCCGGGACTCCAGGGCGGTCCACACGAAAACAACATCGCCGGAACTGCGATCGCTTTCAAAGAAGCACTCGAACCAGCGTACAAAGAATACGCCAAACAAATCAAGAAAAATGCCAAAGTCCTCGAAGAAGAATTCAAGAAAAATGAATACAAAATCATGTTCGGCGGCACCGACAACCACCTCCTCCTCATCGATATTACGACGAAAGGTCTCACCGGAAAAGAAGCGCAAGCAGCGCTCGACAAGGCCGGAATAACTCTCAACAAAAACATGATTCCTGATGATCCACGCGGTGCCATGGACCCGAGCGGTATCCGTCTCGGAACTCCAGCAATCACCACGCGCGGCATGAAAGAAGCAGAAATGCGCATCATCGCAGGGTTCATCAACGACGCTGTCGGGAATTTCAAAAACGACGCGAAGCTCACAGAGATCAAGGCAAACGTCGAAGAACTTTGCAAGAAATTTCCAGTACCAGGAATCAAGATTTAATCACACTTCTCCGATTCTTCGTGACGTCCGCGAAGAATGAGGCACCCATAGTGAATCCAGGTCACAAGTCCAAGGGTGAATAAAAATCCAGAAAAAATCATCCAAATCCAATAGAATATTGGAGCGTAAAAGTAATGGCGAAAAAAATATCCAAGCATTAAAAATCCAAATGTTGTAAGCAAAAAAAGAGGGAGCATCAAAAAATATCTCCAGCGATTTTCATATGCTGCCTCCTCACGCTTTCGAAGAATTTGAGGATTTTTCTTCAAATAATCACGGGTCTTTTTCGTTACCTGTATAAATGACCAAATATCCATGCTTATTTTATTTTAATCACTATAACAGTCATATCATCTACCTGTTTGTAGGAACCAGTAAACTCTTTCACATCACTCAGGAGTGCATTGCGGATCGCAAGCGCAGACGGAAGGCTTGCGTACTCGGAGAACGCACGCTTGAGGCGCGCAAGTCCGTAATTTTCTTTTTCATTTTTCCAAGCCTGGGAAAGTCCATCGGTGAAGAGGAGAAATGCATCTCCAGATTTGAAAGAAAGTATTTCCGGCTTGAGTTGTCGGGAAACATCCGGAACCATGCCAATCGCAATACCTGTCGAAGTACTTTCGGTGACCTTCGATTCTGCACTGTGGAATTGCAAAAGTGGCTGATGACCAGCATTCAAATATTGCAACATTTTTTTATTCGCATCCCATTCGAGAGCACCGAGAGTCAAAAAAGTTCCGACACTCATGCCCGGACGAATCGCCACATTCGTCACTGACAAAGTTTCTGCAATCGAAGTTTTCTGGAAAAGATGACGAATCAAAAGTCGCGCATTGGAAGCCACAACAGTCGCAGGAATGCTATGTCCACTCACATCAGAAACATAGAACAGAAAGCGGTTTTGAGGCGCTTCCACAAAGTCATAAAAATCTCCACCAACTTCCTGTGCCGGCAGAAGTCCTCCAGCAATATCCAATTCCGTGAAGTGCGGAATCGTCTTCGGAAGAATGTCGGACTGGATTTGAGCCGCAAGTTCCAACTCTTTCGAAACGCGTTCTTTGTAGAGAGTATCGTTCAGGGTCCGCTCCACGCCTTCGGCCATTGTATTAAACGCACGACCAAGAATTTCAAATTCGTCACCAGTATGCAGATCCACACGATGTTTGAGATCTCCACCAGCAATCACAGAAGCACTATTCACAAGAGTCTGCACTGGTTGACCAATGCGATATGCAAAGAAAAATGCAAAACCGATGCTCAGCAAAAATCCGAAGATCCCGAGGAAAATCATACGAGTTCGAAGACGAGAAACATCTGCAGAAAAAGTGTCATACGAAAGTCGATACACCAGAACGCGGTCGTCAGAAACGGGGAAAACATAAAAAGAAATTTTCTCACTCGCCTGAAGTCCATTTGTTATTTTTTCATTCTCATCGAGGAACGTTGGCTCCAACCCAGCAGTCTTTTTCACAAAAATGACGCGCCCATCTTCTGTACGAGCCGAAGGCATTTTTGATTGAATTTGAGCCAAAAAAGAAGCATCATTCAAAAAATCACCAGTCGTTCTCGCAGAAGAATTGTATAAAATTTTTCCTTGATAATCGGTAATGAAGAAACTTTTCAACGCCGGATATTTCGCAAAAAAATCAGAAACATTTCGTTCAAAAACAAGAGCATTCTCTTTCAAAAAATAATCATTGAAGTCACTCACAAGTCTCTCGGAAAAAACTTCAGAAAAAGAAGAAGCTTCCTGAAAAGCTGATCCAGCAATGTCATTTTGCTTCTCCTGAAAAAAGACGTACGTCGACGATCCGAGCAAGAGAAGCACGAAGAGGACGAGGGTCAGGACAAGTTTTGAGCGAAGAGAAAACATAATTTTTTAGTAAGCGTGAGAAAGCAAAACAGTGCCGTCAGAAGACGAAGTAAAATGAAAATCTGGTGCACCTGCGAAGAGCAGATTCGGCTCAAAAAGAGGAACGCCATAGAGATCTTCTTTCAAAAGAATCTGAGAAATGCGCTGAAGAATGGCAAGTCGATCCTCTGCAGCAGCAGTCACTCGACCCTTTTGAACAAGACTGTCGAGCTCAGCATTGGAATACGAAGAATAATTTTCAGGAGCGTTCGTAGTCGCAGCTTGTTCGAAAAAGTCAAAACTATCACCAAGATTGAAATTCCACCCAGAAAAGAAAAGATCAAATTCTTTCGCTTTTGAAGCAATTTCTTCAGGATGAAAATAAGAAACCGTCGGGGCAAATCCCGCAGCATCAAGCTGTTGCTGAATATAACTTCCCATATCCTGAAAACCTACCGGCAAAGCAATAGAGATCGGCAAACGTTGAAAATTAAAAAGGCGCTGAACAATCGAGCGAGCAGAATCGAGATCATAGGACTCACGAACGAGAGTCGAAGAAAATCCAAAGACACCACGACTCACAAATTGCGATGCTTTTTTTCCATAGCCTTTGATGAAAGTCAAAAGCACGTCAGGATCGAGCGTACGAATCACCGCCTGACGAAATCGTGGATTTTGGAAACGAGCCGTCGTATTAAAAACCAAAAAATGCGTTTCAAAAGAAGGGACAGAAATGATTTTCACATTACGACGCTCCAGCTCTTGTGCCTGTGAAGGGTTTATGAAAGGCAAAAAATCGATCTCGCCAGAAAGAAATGCTTCGAGACGTTTCTTAGTTTCAGGAATAATTTGGAGAACAATGCGATCAAAAACTGGAGCAGCACGCCAGTAATCATCAAAACGCTTCAACATGGATTCTTCATTTTTCTTCGAAGAAACGAAACGATATGGACCCGTACCATTCGGAGCAAAAGATTCATTCTCAGCAAATTCTGCAGGAAAGATAAGCACAAAAGTCATCTTCGAAAGAAGCAGAGAATCTGGACGAGCCGTCATCACTCGAACACGATCATCCCCAAAAGCTGTCATCTGCACATCTTGAAAAAAGGACTTCAAGTCGGAAGAAACAAAATTCTTTGCACGTGAAAAACTCGCCACAACATCATCTGCCGTCAATGGCTTTCCGCTATGAAAACGAACATTGTTTCGAATCTGAAATTCAAATTCTGTATCAGAAATTCTTCCCCAGCTCTTCGCAAGAACCGGCGTAACACGAAGACGATCATCGAAACGTACAAGAGGTTCGTACATCTGATTCGTGCGAAAACGAACAAGTGGATCAAGCGACGTCGGCTCTAATTGACCGATATCAGTACCAAAACCCACTGTCAAAAGTGGGCGAGAATTCAAACTCGCAGGATCTGCAGGGGCGTCGCTAGTTTCTTGGAAAAAATTCCCCTGAGTCGAAGGACCAGAGAAAGGAGCAGACAAAGAAAAACTTTCCGGAAAAAAGAGCTGCACAGAAACGAGCCCAAAAAGCCCAAGGAATCCCAAAACCGCAATAATTTTCAAAGCTCTCATATGTGTTTTTATTTCCCACCATTATAGCACAAAATAGCTTAAAAGAAAAGCTACGGCATGCTACAATCCCGCCATGAGTCTGGAAAAAATACGAAATTTCTGCATTATTGCGCATATTGATCACGGAAAATCCACTTTGGCCGACCGATTTCTCGAAGTCACCAAAACGATGGAAAAACGCGACATGAAACATGGTCAAATGCTCGACATGATGGAACTGGAACAGGAGAGAGGCATCACGATCAAACTCGCACCAGTTCGCATGGAATGGACACACAAAGGCGAGAAATACATCCTCAATCTCATCGACACGCCAGGACACGTCGATTTTACCTACGAAGTCTCACGCAGTTTGGCAGCCTGCGAAGGCGCGATTCTCGTCGTCGACGCTACACAAGGAATCCAAGCGCAAACGTTGGGAAATTGTTATCTCGCGGCCGAAAACAAACTCACGATCATCCCGGTTATCAACAAAATCGATATGCCAGCAGCCGACATAGAATCAGTCGAAAAAGAGATAGAAAACACGCTCGCGATTCCAAAAGAAGAAATCATTCACGTTTCCGCAAAAGAAGGTACGAATGTCGAAGAACTCCTCAACGCCATCGTCGAAAGAATTCCACCACCACAAGAAATCAACAAAAGCACAGAACTCAAAGCACTCATTTTTGATTCCACATACGACACCTACAAAGGCGTCGTGACGTATGTACGCGTCAAATCCGGATCCATCGCACGCGGCGACAAAGTCTATTTCCTCCACAACAAACACGAAGTCGATGTCCTCGAAGTCGGCTATTTCAAGCCAAAATATGTAGCAGCCAAAACTCTCGAATCTGGAGAAATCGGATACGTCATCACCGGAGTCAAAGAAGTCAGCGACGCTCGTGTCGGCGACACGATCTGGAGATCCGGCGACGACAAAAAAACGATCGCAGAAACACAACCACTTCCCGGATACAAAATCGTCAAACCTTTCGTTTTCGCAAGTATTTTCTCCATCGACGCTGACGATTATCCACTTCTTCGAGAAGCACTCCAGAAACTCCGACTCAACGACAGTTCACTCACTTTCGAACCAGAAAAATCTGGAGCGCTCGGATTCGGATTCCGCTGCGGATTTCTCGGCCTCTTACATCTCGACATCGTTCAGGAACGCCTCGAACGCGAATACAATCTCGACCTCATCGTCACCGCACCCAGCGTTTCGTACAAAGTCATCACCACCAGGGGGGAAGAGACCATCGTCTCGAGTCCATCGGAAATGCCAGATCCTTCCATCATCGAAGAGATCCATGAACCATGGGTAAAAGTCGAAATTCTCACTCCAAAAGAATATATCGGCGGCGTCATGACACTCTGCCAAGATCGCCGAGGCAAACACACCAACATGCAATTCATCGATGAAAAAAGAAGCATCTTGAGCTTCGAATTGCCGCTCGCTTCCATCGTGATCGACTTCTACGACAATCTGAAAAGCATCACCGCCGGATACGCATCCATGAATTACGAATTCATCGAATATCGCGAAGGTGACCTCGTAAAAGTCGACATCCTCGTAGCAAGTGAAAAAATCGACGCCCTCTCCATCATCACGCATCGCACAGAATCACAGCGCATGGGCTCAGAAATGACTTCAAAATTGAAAAAAATCATCCCCAAGGCTCAATTCGAAATCGCCATCCAAGCCACCATCGGTGGGAAAATCATCGCCCGAGAAACGATCTCCGCCATCCGAAAAGACGTCACTGCAAAGCTCTACGGCGGCGACCGCACGCGAAAAGACAAACTCCTCAAAAAGCAAAAAGCAGGCAAAAAACGCATGAAAATGATGGGAAACGTGGAAATGCCACAGGAAGCATTCCTGGCGATCTTGAAAAGAGACTGATTTTATGGTACAATAGCTCGATGCAATTCAAAGTCCCACAAGACGTCCAAAGGGAAGACACCATCGTCGGTCCATTGACGCTGAAACAGCTCGGGATCGTCGGACTCGGTGGAGGAATTGCGTATGCGGTCTACACCACACTCGCCAAAACATATTATTGGGAAGTCTGGCTTCCGCCAACAGCGCTCGTCGCCGGCATCACCGTCGCATTCGCATTCGCAAAAATACACGGACTCACACTCACGCAATACCTCGTCTACCTCGCAGAATATCTCATACTTCCGCGCAAAAGAGTTTGGATCCAGGGTGCAGCAGAAGCAAAAAAACCTTTCGCAGAAGCAGAAATGGTCAACACAAAAATGAGGAAAGAACCAGCACCGAAAGAAAAATCCCTAAAAGATATCGGTCGTCTCGCCAACATTCTCGATAGTCGAGGAATCATCAAAAAACCACAACAATAAAAAACAAAACCATGAACGAAAAAGACACCGTTCGCGAAGGAAAAAATAAAAAATCCCCTGCTCAAAGTACGCAACTCTACATGCGTATCGCAGAAATCAGAGATAATGCAGTCGTGCTCAAAAACGGTGGACTCCGTGGCATTTTCCGAGTGACAGCCGTCAATTTCAATCTGAAATCCGAACAAGAGCAAAACGCACTCATCTACGGTTATCAATCATTTCTCAACACGCTCGAGTTTCCAGTACAAATCACTGTTCGCTCCAGAAAACTCGATATCGACAAATATATCGAACAACTCAAAGGTATCGGAGAAAAACAGACCAATCCCCTGCTCCAGAAACAAACTTTCGAATACACCGACTTCATCGCACGACTCGTCGAATACGCCGACATCATGGAAAAAGAATTCCTCGTCGTCGTCCCATACAACCCTGGACGCGCTCAAGAAGCAGGAATGTTCGCAAGACTCTTGAGTCATTTGCAACCAAAAGACACCTATGGAGAAGTCAAACGTCGACACGAAGAATTTGAACAACTCAAAAAAAGCCTGAGCCAAAGAATGAGCACCATTCAAAATGGACTCGAGAGCATGGGACTCAAAACGACAGAACTCAGCACGCAAGAACTCATCGAACTCTTCTACGAAATTTATAATCCCATCACTTCAAGAAATCAGAAAATTGAGAAAATTGAAGAAATGGCAATCGAAAAAGACCAGACGAGTGTATAAAAATAGAATTTAAAAAACACTGTTCTGGCAGCGCCCTACTTTCCCCAAAACGAGGTCTCGAGTATCATCGGCGAAGGGCGGCTTAACTTCTGTGTTCGGGATGGGAACAGGTGTAACACGCTCTCTTGAGCTGCCAAGACAGTGCTTTTTAAGCAGTCTTGAATAAATCGTTCATGTTCTATCATATCAAAAAAGAAATTTCCACTAAATGCCTGTAAACCAGGAAAATAAGAAACAAAAATAAGTTCAATCGCCTGTTAGTATCGCTTGGCTCAAGAAATCGCTTTCTTTACACCTGCGACCTATCAACCACATGTTCTATGTGGAGGCTTATAGGGAAATCTAATCTTGGGAACGGCTTCCCGCTTAGATGCTTTCAGCGGTTATCACGTCCAAACATGACTACTCAGCGATGCCGCTAGACGCGACAACTGATATATCAGAGGTCTGTTCATCCCGGTCCTCTCGTACTAGGGACAAATCCCCTCAAATTTCCTTTCGAACACGGAGGGTAGAGGCCGAACTGTCTCACGACGTTCTGAACCCAGCTCGCGTACCGCTTTAAATGGCGAACAGCCATACCCTTGGGAGCTTCTTCACCCCCAGGATGCGATGAGCCGACATCGAGGTGCCGAACCTGGTCGTCGATGTGAACTCTTGGACCAGACTAGCCTGTTATCCCCGGAGTAGCTTTTATCCGTTGAGCGATAGCCCACCCACGTGGAACTACCGGATCACTAGCACCTACTTTCGTATCTGCTTGGCGTGTAAGCCTTACAGTTAAGCTGGCTTATGCGCTTGCACGACGATTCCGGTTTCCATCCGGAACTAGCCAACCTTTGTACGCCTCCGTTACTCTTTAGGAGGCATCCGCCCCAGATAAACTACCCACCAAACACTGTTCTCTGCTTCGATTCAGAAGACAAAGTTAGAATCAAAATATATCAAGGATGGTATCTCAACGGCCGCTCCACCAGAACCAAAGTCCCAGCTTCAAAGCGTCCCATCTATGCTGCGCAAAATATATCTCAAGTCAATGTCAAGTTATAGTAAAGCTTCACAGGGTCTTTTCGCCCTACCGTGTTTAATCGGCATTTTTACCGATTCTGCAATTTCACCGGGACCCCCTTCGAGACAGTCTCTCCATCGTTACGCCATTCGTGCGGGTCGGAACTTACCCGACAAGGAATTTCGCTAC
>JBBTWG010000056.1:0-8257 GCA_038062935.1 Patescibacteria group bacterium | reverse complement strand
TATTTTTCTTGTCTTGGAAAAAATATCCCAGTGCCTGCGGATAGCTCATTTTTTGAATTTCTCGGTCTGTTGCGGCCTGCATTTCTTCATTCTCCTCTGCAATTGCTGGCGAATAGATGACGAGATCGCAGTCTGCGGCAATATTTTCTTTTTTCTGTCCGATAAAAATTTGGATTCCTTCTTTTTGCAAAGCGTCAGTTTGACTGGAGCTGGATTGGTCTGATCCGGATAGGATGAAGCCATTTTTTTGTAAATGCCTTGCGAGGCTACTGGTGCCGATGCCTCCGATCCCGATAATATGGATTTTCTTCATTTTTCCTCGTGTGTTAGAATTTCTGTGATGAAATTTTCTTGGCAGGAGACATCCCGAACGACGAAAATGGTTTTGATAGGTGAATTTTTGCTTGTTTCTTATTTACTCTACGCGCTTGCTCTCAACGTGTATCAGGGGTATCAGATCGATTATCACATCCAGAACTTCCAGAATGAAAATCGGAAAATTGCTGAGGCGAATCAAAAAGCGGCTGATGATTTGCTGTATTATACCTCGAATGAATATTTGGAAAAAATGGCAAAGCAGAATTTGGGTTTAGTGAATCCTGGAGAGGAGGTTGTGGTACTTTCGGAGGATATCCTGAAAGGTCCCGATCCGGAGGGTTTTGAGCAGGAAGTTCAGAGTTCTGAGTTGCAGCGCTATTACAATCTTTCGAACCCGCATAAATGGTGGAAGTTTTTCTTTGAGATTGATCACAGGAAGAAGGATTTAGGATTGAGGATTGAGGAAAGCGCATAGCACATGTCAATTGTCACAAGTTTTTCTATGTTTCGTGTCATTCTTGCCGATGTGGTTCCGAAAAATATTCCTAAACCTCAGGTGGAGCGGCATTTTGCTGAGCTGGTGAAATTGATTGAGACTTTGGGTGGTATGAGTGTGGTGAAAGTCATTCAACGCCGTGGGCGACCGTCTGGGTCGACGTATCTCGGTACTGGAAAGGCGGATGAAGTTGCGGCGCTGGCGAAAGAAATGAAAGTGGATGGTGTGATTATCAATGGCATGCTGAAAGGCAGTCAGATTCATAATTTGAGTCAGAAAATTACGTGTGCTCTCTGGGATCGCGTGGACGTGATTTTGAATATTTTTGATCGACATGCGACGACGGCGGAGGCGAAATTGCAGATTCAGCGGGCGCGGATTGAGTACGATATTGCGAAACTCTATCGACGTGATGCGAAGACACTTTTCGAGCGCGAGCGTGGTGGGCGTGGGACGGTGGTGCGTGGTTCTGGTGAACGTGGGATCGAGGCGGAGCGACGTCACATTCGTGAACAAATCCGTCGGATTGATGAGAAAATTGCGGAGATGCGTCTCCAGCGCAAAAATCGTCGTGATCGTCGCCGGAGAAATGGTCTTCTGACTGCGGTTCTCGTGGGTTATACAAATGCCGGAAAAAGTTCGGTGATGCGGGCGCTCACGGGGAAAGATGTTTTGGTTGCGGACAAACTTTTTGCGACGCTCGACACGCGGATGGGGTCGATTTGGTTGCCAAATTTGATGCAAAAAATGTTGATTGGGGACACGATTGGATTTATCGAAAATCTTCCTCCGAATTTGATCGCCGCTTTCCAGTCGACCCTGGAAGAAGCGACGGAGGCGGATGTTTTATTGCATATTTTCGACGCTTCGGAGACTCTGAAAGAGCAGAAGAGAAAACATCGTGTGGTGCGAGATATTCTGCGGGATTTGGATTGTATTCAGCCGATTTTGCAGGTGGGGAATAAGATTGATTTGCTTAGCGCTAATCAAATTCAGAGATTGGAGAAAAAGTCCGGAATCATTGCGGTTTCGGCGGAGGGGAAGATGGGATTGGAGAAGCTGATTGAGACTATTGAGAAGACTGTTGGGCGGTCTAGCACCCCACATTGATGTGGAAAATTTTGCACACAGGCTTATTTTTGCTACTATGGCTTCTTCATTGTATAAATGATGCCTTAGGGGCACTTGTAGAGCGTAAATTATAGATAATACCTATGAAACCTGTTGATAGAAATCCAGATCTATCGGTGACAGTAGTGAGTCACAAATCCCCCTCCAATGCTCCGGATATCTCGGGGGACGTAGGGCAAACGAGAGAGGGTGTATCGCGTGCGTTAGCTCCTTGTGTACGCGCCGTTGAAGCATATTTAGGTGCTTCGTTTCTACCATTGGTTGATAGATTGGGAGGAAAAAATGTTGGAAATGAATTACTCAAGGGATTGCACAGAGACTCTGGAGAATTATTTCAATCATTTGCGATGGCTGGCGGATTTCGGGGCATAAAATTGCTGGATACCTCCTATGTAGAAACTGATGTTTATTTGGAATTTGAACAGATGAGAACACCAGATGAATGGCGAAATTGGATCGAAGAAAAAAAACAGGATGCCAGACTTTCACCTGGAATTGCTCGATCATTGGCGCCTTTACTTTTAAAAGAATCACAGGATGTTCGAGCATTTTTTGAATCTTTGTGGGAGAGGATTGTAGCTCAGAGTGGATTAACGTCGGATGTTTTTGTCAGAAGTAGTTTGTTATCAGAAGATTTTTTGAATGATCAGTACACCGGTGTATCAAAATCAATGTGTCTTAGTTCATCTACAGCTCGCCATTCTATTCCTCCAGCACAGCTTCTCTGTGCGATTTATCTCCATACACTTGTTGGCAAACTCTGCCCTATATCGGAGTATGTTCGATTGGACGAAAAAGAAAAACTAGCTTTGCAGATTGCTCCAGTCGTAGATTGGGATTTTCATGCCACTGCTCATTGTGATGAAGATGATTCTGTGAGAATCCAGGTTCAGAGTTCTGAAGTTTTTCTTCGCACAAATCGACCAATGTGGTTTTTGTATGAAGTGAGTGCCAATGATATTGTTTCTGTCCATCCAAATTTCAATCCTGCTGTGAGAATGGCGGATTGGGTCAATTCAAATATTTGCAAGGATGTCGTCAATGGAAGTCCGTCTTTTTTGAGTGAACCATCCGTGATTGCTTTGGCAAAACTCTCAAGAGAAAAAAAGAAGAAGCTCGGACTTCAAACTGTCGACACGGAAACTCTTATAAAAGAAAACACATTGATTGATGTTCAGATAAGACCTGTGATGTCTGATTTTGGTCATGAAGAAGAATTACCTCCTGATTCTCGAATCATTTCTGAAACTCCCTTTGTTTTAGGGAAGAAATTTACTGCACAGGGACGATTGCTTTTGGTGAATAGTATTTTTGATCTTGCAATTACTGGTGAAATGGGTGACATGGAAGAGTTTGATCCAAAAAAATGCATCGTTGTTTTTCCTGCAAGAGATGAACTCTTTCTTCCATATGCAAAAAGATCTGTGGATTGCGGTACTCAATTTGCTGGATATTTGGGTTTTGATTACGGGGCTGAATTATCACATATGATGAGTGGAGACAAAGAGGGGCAGACTCATTTTGCCCGTAGGGATATAAACTTTTTAGCAGATCCACATGTGAAATCCAGAATTTTAGAACTTGATTTGAGATGGAAAAATTTGTCGAAAATTGAAGGAGCGAAAATTCTTTTTAGTGATGAGTCTTTCATTCTTCAGTCTGATCGCAGGAGTGGGAGATTGGTGCAGGTTTGTCCAAAGAATCTTGAATTGGCTTCGAGGAAAGAATAGTATTCCTTCTGATGAATCAACTTTGTGGGGGTTGCAGCGCTCCGTTTGAAATCCTGGAAGCAGATCTTGCTGGGCTTGCTGCAATCACTCCAGTTGTTGCTGGAAAAGAATATGCGTTGCCGTCGCCTACTTTGTGTACTGACTGTCGTCAGCAGCGACGTCTTGCTTTTCGCAATGAGCGCAAGGTTTATCATCGGTCGTGTGATTTCTGTAAAAAAGCAATTATTTCTGTTTACTCTCCTGATAAACCGTATGTTGTTTATTGTAGTGAATGCTGGTGGGATGATGCTTGTGATGCTACGCAATATGGTCAAGATTTTGATTTTAGTCGTCCATTTTTTGAACAGTTTGCGGAGCTTGTGCATAAAGTTCCACTCCTCTCCAATATGGTTTTCAATTCGGTAAACTCCGAATATAACGGTTTTTGCTCTGGTTCCAAGGATTGTTATTTATCATCTCGCATTGGTGATTGTGAAAATATTCTCTATTCCTATTTGGGCTTGAGTGCTCTCGGCTGTATTGATTGTTTTGATTTTTTTCATTGCCAGTATTGCTATGAATGTGTGGATTGCTGGAATTGTTACAATTCCAAATTTTGCCAACTTTCCCGTAATTGTACTGATTGTGTTTTTTGTTATGACTGTATTGGTTGCAAGAACTGTTTTGGCTGTGTCGGCCTGCGAAATGTCGAATATTATTTTTTCAATAAACCCTGTACGAAGGAAGAATATGAGGAAAATGTGAAAAAATATAATTTGGGAAATTATGCGAATCTTGAAGCTTTCAAGAAGCAGTTTTATCATGAAGAGCTTTTCAAAAAACCTTTTCGATCGGCGGTCATTATCAATACTGAAAATGCTTCTGGAAATTATATTTCCCAATCGAAAGATATTTATCGATGTTTTGATGTAGAGAAGACGGATACTGCGCGCCATAGCTGGGGTGTGGAATATGCCAAGGATATTTATGATTGCAGTTTTATTTATTACGGTGAGCATTGCTATGAAAATATTTCAAATTCCAAGAGTGCAAATATTTACTTTAGTTTTGTGGCGATTGGAGTTCATGATCTTCTTTATTCGATGCTGTGTTTCAATAATACCCATGATTGTTTTGGATGTCTTTCGCTCAAGAAGCAGCAATATTGCATTTTGAATAAGCAATATTCAAAAGAGGAATATGAGGCACTGGTGCCGCGCATTATTGAGCATATGAAGAAAACTGGTGAATGGGGCGAGTTTTTTTCAATCCAGTTCTCACTTTTTGGCTATAATGAATCTTTGGCGCAAGAATATTTTCCGTTGAAAAAAGATCAAATTTTGGCGAAAGGGTATCGATATCAGGAAGAAGATGTGCGTCAATATTTGCCACAGAAATATCAAATTCCGCTGGATATTCGTGATGTTCCGGGCAGTATTATTTCTGAAATTTTATCCTGTATTGATTGTGGAAAAAATTACAAAATTATTGCCCGGGAATTGGAGTTTTATCAGCAGGCTGTATTGCCAATTCCTCGAAAATGTCCTGATTGCCGCCACAGAAGTAGGATGTCTTTACGCAATCCTCGCAAACTTTATCAGCGGCCGTGTGATCGTTGCGGAATGAATATTGAAACGACGTATGCTCCGGAGAGGCCAGAGAAAGTGTATTGTGAGAAGTGTTATTTGGAAGGGGTGTATTGAGGTTTCCCATATCGATCTGTTCGGTCGTATGCCAATGTCAAAAAAGTTTTATCTCTCACATCCAGAGCCATTTTTTCTGCGATAGCTCTTGCTACTAGTGAAGAGTTTCCCAATCGTTCTTCCGGCTTCAGTTCTTCGTTATACCTAACCGTTGATAAAATAGATTTTTCGTCTACTGGTACTATGTCGTCCATGATCCTGTCTTGAATCGCTCTTTCTATAAATGGCATGTTGATGTTTCCTGATCCACCTATTCCGGGCAGATCGTGAAAACTCCATTCGGTATGCACTGCCTCTCCTTCTCCCAAAATAGGGACTGTAAAATTTCCCCATCGCACTCGCTCACGCTGAAAGTATGTTGCTGCACGATGCGGCTCGAAACCTATTACTTTTGTATCTGGACTATGACGCTTGAGATCTTCTCCAATTCCTAGTACCGTGCTTCCGTTTCCTATCCCTCCGATAAAATAATCGATTGCACCTGCAAATCTACGAGCTTCTTGTGCGATTGGTGCAAAAAATCCAGGAACTATATTGTTTTGTGAGTGATTTGCCATCCATATTTTTCTTCCTTCTGCTCCCACACGGTCTCTATTTCCCCTGAGATGTTTTACCATGGCATCTGAACAGGCTTTTAAGAATTTTTTTTTGTCATCAATCAGAACAACCTGCTCATGTCCTGCCATTCTTTGGGTTTCAATGATTCTGGGTTCTGGGACATAGTCCGGCATAAAAACATAAGGATTGAATCTTAATTTTCGAGCTGCCCATGCGAATGAAATTCCTGCGTTACCACTACTTGTTTCCAGTACGTCTGAATCCCTTTCAATTTTTCCATCTTCTTCTAGACTTTCCAGTAGAGGTATAAATACTCGATCATAGTGAGATTCGCTTAGACCACGTGTTTCATTTACCTGCAGTAAAATATTTCCGTTTGGGAGATCAATTTGATGAATTGGGCTATTTCCAATAACAGCTTTTAAACGTCTATAAAGCTCTGCACGATTTAGACCTACGAGGTCGCAATCCCTCAAACACATAGTTTCTTCTCGTTCCTTGAGCCTTTCTGAAAATTTTGTTTCTAAAATTGCCTCATTCATGCTTGTGAATTATGAGGTAGGATTATAAAGATGAAATTGAAATTTGTCAACTTGGTGGCAGGGAGCAGGATTGAACTGCTGACCCCAGGCTTATGAGTCCTGTGCTCTACCAACTGAGCTACCCTGCCACGGTGGGGTCTGAGATTTTTTTTGGTTGCGGGGGGTGGATTCGAACCACCGACCTCAAGGTTATGAGCCTTGCGAGCTGCCACTGCTCCACCCCGCGACGAAATTGGGTTTCACTTGCGAACCTGAATCTAACGGGAAAAGTATACTCGGAAATCTGCACAATTCAAGCTGAACGTTCTGTAAGCGCTTTTATGAAGTCTTTTACTTCGGTGAAATTTGTTTTTTTGGGGAGGAGGATGTACTGACCTTTTTCGTTCATGGTTGAGTAGAGGTAGTTTGTGGTACTGAGGACGTTGCCGGTTTGGAGGATGAATTCTTTGTAGATTTTGTAGATGTCGATGAGTTCGAGGAATCCGATGTTGGTGTCGATGTAGGGAGTGAGAGACTGGTAGGCTTGGCCGAGGCTGCCGAAATTTTCGAGGTAATTCCCCTGCTGGAGTCGATCTTTGATGGATTGAATGACTTGCTGTTGTCTTTTGGAGCGATCGAAGTCAGAGGTCGATTTCCTGCTGCGGGTGTATTTGAGTGCGTCTGCGCCGTTCATGCGATATTCTCCTTTGTTGATTTGGTAGGGGTCGTAACCACCATATTTATTTGGATATTGATGGTCATAGATATTTTTTTCGACGGTGATGTCGATACCTCCGATGACGTCGATCATTTTTTCAAAACCTTCCATGTTGATGACGACGTATTTTGTTGGTTTGATACTTGTGACTTCTTCTATTCTCTGTGCGAGAACGTTGATGCCGAAGAGCTGATAGAATTCGTTTATCTTTCTTCCTTTGACGGAGAGATCACGCGGAATGCTGATGAAATAGGCTTGCTTCGTTTCTGTCTTGGTGACGACGAGTATGATCGTGTCGGTGAGATTTCCGTGAGTTCCGACGAGCAGGAATGTTTCGTCTTTGCTCTGTTGTGGTGCTGGTTCGAGGACGATTTTTTGTGAATCGGTTGCTGTCGATTGCTGCTCCGGGATTTTGATTTTTCGGATAGCTTCGAGAGTGTGTTGGACTTTCCTGGTTTGTTCGTCGAGCATGCCGACTTCGTCGATGAGAGTATTGATTTGCATGTTTTTGATTTGGAGATCCTTACTCTGCTCGATGAGAGTTTGTCCCGCTACTGTTGCGAAGATTCCTAGAATGGCAAATGCTGTGATGGCGAAGAAATGTTTGATTCTCATGGTGTTGGGGCTGCTGGGGTCGTTTCTTCTGCTGGACTTTTTTCCGGAGGAGTTTCTGGAACTGGTGTAATTTCTTCTGTTGGAGTTTCCTGAACTGGTGCCGGAGTGGCCCCCTGTGTGTTTGCAATCGCTTCTCCTTCTGGTGTTACTTTCTCAATTTCGGTGATGAGTTCGATGCCGATGCGACCTTCGATTTCTTTTTCGACGAATTCTTTTTTTCGACCGTATTTCATGCGGGAATATTCTTTGATAATTTCTCCGACTTTTTTGTTTTTTCCGGTGTTATCGTAAATACTCTCGAGTGAGAAAGGTCTGGATGTGGTTCCGTTGATGCTCATTTTCATGTAGGCCTTGTAGTTGGAAATTCCGATGAGATCCTGCTCTGTGAGCACTGGAGCGAATTCTTTGGTGATGAATTCTGAATCTTCTGCACCGATTTTGAAACAGGTCATGGTTCCGACGTTACCGAAGACGGCATCGCGGATTTG
>JBBTWG010000055.1:0-15297 GCA_038062935.1 Patescibacteria group bacterium | reverse complement strand
AAATTGCAGGAACAGATGAGTGAAGATCAGGATATTATCGATAGTCTTCGTCTCAATCTTTTTAATGATCGTATCTTTGTTTTGACGCCCACGGGTGAAGTGAAAGATCTGCCTGTTGGAGCAACGCCAGTGGATTTTGCTTACAGTGTTCATACCGATGTAGGTCATCGTTGTTCTATGGCAAAAGTGAATGGTCGTCTCGTTCCGCTCGATTATGAGCTCAAGAATGGCGAGGTTGTTGAAATTGTTTTGAAACCAAAACCGAATCCGAAACCGTTGTGGTTGAGTTTTCTGAAGACGAATTCTGCAAAAATGAAAATTCGTTCTTGGTTTCATAGCCAGGATCGGGAGTTTGCTTTTCGTGAAGGAAGAGATCTTTTGAATAAGCAGCTCCTTCGTTTCGGAAAAGCAAAGCTTGATGAGAGTCTCTCCGTTCTTCAACATTACATGGGAAGAGATTTATCTGCTCGTGAACGACAGACTTTGGTCGAGAGTGTTGGTAATGGCTCTATCGCGCCTTACACGCTCGTACGAAGACTTTTTGCTTCTGATGAACCTCTTCCTCCCGTTACTCCTCCTGTTTCTTCTCGTCCTTCGAAGACTGATGCTCAATTGCCTCTTGAGCAGCGTATTCTTCTCGGTGGTGAGTCGGGTTTGCCTCTCAGGATCGCTCAATGCTGTTCTCCAAAGGAATCTGATCAAATTTTGGGTTATATTACTCGTGATAATGCTGCGACGATTCATCGTTCGGATTGCAAGTTTTTTGGGCGTGCTCATGCATATCGTATACTTCAGGCTAGTTGGAAGGCTTCCACCGATCAGTCTCTACACTATCGTGTTTCAATCTTTATTGAAGCCGTAAATCGCATCGGTATGATTCGTGATATTACTACTGTTATTTCTGATCTCCATATCAATATTGTTCATTTTGGGTACAAAGATCCTCTTCGTAAAGAAACCCCCGCTCGTGGTGTTGTGTATTTAGTTCTTTTGGATCTGCTCAATATCGATCAACTGGATCGGCTTTTCAATAAACTTGAACAGGTGTCAGGAGTCCTGAATGTATATCGATCGTAGTGCTTTTTAATTCTTCGTTGCCTGCACAGAGCCAATATTTTCGTGCGATCTCTGATAGTATTTTTTTGTCAGCATTTTCTATTTTGATTTTTTGGAAATCTTCATATGTATTCTTTTTCAAGAAATGGACGAGTTTTCTATATCTATCATGATATTTTTTCCCTGGTACTTTTTGTTCATTCATTGGGTTTTTTTCTTCACACTTCTGACAAGTAGTTTCGAGCGGATTCCAGTCTCTTTCTTTTGAGAATTCTATTTTTGTGTAGCATTCTTCGCAGTGTGTGATTTCGGGGATTGATCCAACTTTGTCGAGAAATTGAATCAAGAAAACTTCGAATATTGTTTCGAGATCATCTTTTTTTTCGATATCGATAAGTGTCTTTTTTCCCATTTCGTAGAGTTCTTGATACTGCGAGCCTTCGTTGATTCCTGCGAGTGTTTCGAGAACTTTGAATGCTGATTTTATTTTTTTGAGGTTATTTTTAATTCCTTCGAATGTGTTTTTTGTTTTTGCTTCTGTGATAGTCCAGTTTTCGTTTCCGTTCGAGTAGAGTGTGATTTCGCAGATATTCATTGTCTGGATTTCTCCTCCAAACTTCGAATGAATGTTTCGTGCACCTCTCGCTGTTGCCCAAATTTTCCCGAGGAGGGGAGTGAGAATCGCGATGGATCTATCTTTTTCTCGAGATGGCCTAATGTCGAGAATCAATCCTTCGGTTTGGATGTAGCCTCTTTTCATATGTCGTTGATATGTTTTTTGATGGCTATGAAGCTCGTGGTGACGCTCAGCACGACAACCGCTCCTATTTCGATGAGGAAGATTTTGAAGTATGGAAAATCAATGTGTCTCCTGAGAAGGTCGAACTGTCTTCCTATTTCGAATTCGGTGACACTGGTGAAAATGATGAAGCTCAAAAAAAGCGCTGCCAGACTAATCCAAACGGATTCGAGCAAATATGGTCCGAGGATGAATTTCTGTCCGGCGCCGATGAGTCGCATGATGCCGATTTCTATTTTTCTGTGGTAATAGCTCATGGAGATTGTGTTTCCGATCATGATAATTGCTCCTGCGGTGAAAATTGCTATGATCCAGAAGAGGAGATATTGTGTGATTTTCGACATATCTTCGACATTGCGGATGATGTTGCCGTTGATCGTGAGATTCTGTTTGTCCTCGTCGAGATTTTCGAAAAGTTTTTGGTAGCGACTCTTATTCACTGTATCTTTGACGCTGGTATAGAAGTCTGGATTTGCAACGGTGATGCGAATGCTGCCCGGAAGCGTGTTCTCGAGATTGAATTTTTTGTAGTATTCTGCGGTTTTTGGATGGGATCTGAGGAATTCTTCAAGTGCTTGTTCTTTTGAGATGTAAGCTGCGTTTTTGACTCCTGGAATTTCTTTTGTGAACGTTTCTATCTCTTTTCCTGTTTTTTCTTCGATGTTTCCCTGGAGGTAGAGGACGAGGTCGATTTTTTCTCCGAGTTTTTCAATTTCGTTCTGGGCACTCATGTGCACGACGAAAAGGATATTGAGAATGAACATCAACATGCTCAGGACGAGGACGGTGCCGATACTACTGAATTTATTTCTCCAGAGGTTTTTGAAACTTTCGCTGAGGATTTTTTTCATCTTATCTATTATGCGCGAGAACTCCTTCAGGTGCAACGATGTTTTCTTTGATTTGACTCAGCCATGAATCGCGAATGAGGGACGATTTGTAGATTTCTGGCCTGTAGGGCTTCAGTCGTTCGACGCGTGTTTTCATTTTTTCTTCTATAATGAATTTCTCGAGCCGAAAGGTAAAAGCGAATTGATCGTATCCTAGTGCGATAACATCGGGTTGGAATTTTTTGATGACTTTATATTTGTCGACGAGATCTCCGAGTACTACTTTGTCTGCCCACTTTTTTTGCGTGAGATTTTCTGCCCGTTTTTTTTCTGAATGTGTTGGCTTTCTTCCTTTGATTTTTTGCACAGTTTCGTCTCGCGCAATCACGACCACGACTTCTTTCCCGAGCTTTCGTGCTTGTTCAAAAAAATTTTCGTGTCCTGCGTGGAGGAGGTCGAAAGTGCCGAAAACCATGACGCGCATGAGGCTAGGAATTAGGGTGTAGGATTTAGGATTTAGGAGTCACAAGTGGCTCAATGAGTATGCTTCCGAAATAGAGAATTGTCACTATGAAAAATGGGAGTTCGGTGAACTTTTGGATTTGCTGCGATAATCCTGTATAGATTTCGTTTTCGGCGAAGAGAGTTGAGAAAAGGTAGGCGGTGCCGATGATCGCAAACAAAATAAAGCTGACAGTGATGAAGTTTTTGATTGTTTGTTGCACGTGGTTGATTATAGCATATAGTTTCCCTTATACTGCCGTTCGATGGTTTTGACTCCTGAACAAGTTCGGCACATTGCGAAGCTCGCTCGCATTCTCCTCCGTGAGGATGAGGTTGAGAAATTTTCGACGCAACTGACTCATATTTTTCAGTATATGAGCGTCCTGGATGAAGTAGATACGAAGGACGTGTTGCCAACTTCACAGGTAACGGGACTTCAGAATGTGACTCGTCCTGATGAAGTGAAATCATGGGTTTCCCGCGAAGAGCTTCTTGGCTGTACAGAGCTTCCTGTTGAGCAAAATCAGATTCGTGTGAAACCGGTTTTTGGTGAATAATTTTACAAATTTTATGTCTTCTCTCGCTCACCTTACGATTCGGGAACTTTCTGACGGATTTGATGCCAAGAAATTTTCCGCAACAGAAGTTACGCAGGCGACACTTGAACAGATGCGTGCGCATAATGCGCCGCTCAATGCGTATGTGCTCACGATGGAAGAAGAGGCTCTTTCTATGGCTGCTGAGGCGGATGTTCGTATCGCTACTGGGCGGAGGCTTTCTGTCCTCGATGGTGTGCCGTGTGGACTTAAAGATATTTTTTCTACCAAAGGTGCTCGTACGACGGCATGTTCGAAAATTCTTGCAAATTTTGTTCCTCCGTATGATGCAACAACCGTTTCGATGCTTCGTGATGCTGGTTCTGTCTTTCTCGGAAAAACTAATTTGGATGAATTTGCGTGTGGTGGTTCGTCAGAACATTCGTGTTTTGGAGTGACGAAGAATCCTTGGAATTTGGAAAAAGTTGCTGGCGGAAGTAGTGGAGGTTCTGCGGCTGCGGTGGCTGCGGATATGGCGGCTTTTACTCTTGGAACAGACACTGGTGGATCGATTCGTTTGCCTGCAAGTTTGTGTTCAGTGGTGGGCCTGAAAGTGACGTATGGTCGAGTTTCTCGCAGCGGTGTGATTGCGATGGCTTCGAGTTTGGATACGATTGGAGCTTTTTCGAAAACGGTCGAAGATTCTGCGATGGTTTTGCAACAAATTGCAGGTCATGATGAGCGAGATTCCACAACGCCTTTGGTGGAAGTTCCGGATTATACGAAAAATTTAGCAAAAGGTGTGAAGGGGCTGCGAATTGGTCTTCCGAAAGAGTATTTCACTGATGGCGTGGATCCAGAGGTGCAGAAAATTCTTATGGACGCTGCAGATGTGTATCGAAAAATGGGCGCGCAGGTCTCTGAAATGAGCTTACCAATGACGAAATATGGTGTTGCGATTTATTATATTATTATGCCGGCAGAACTTTCTACGAATTTGGCGCGTTTCGATGGGATTCGTTATGGAAGTATCCCGAAAGATATCGGAGAATCTCTGCAGGATATGTATTACCATGTTCGTGGTGGAGGATTTGGTGATGAGATCAAGCGTCGCATTATGATCGGAACGTACGTTCTCTCGGCTGGATATTTTGACGCTTTTTACTCGAAAGCCCAGAAAGTTCGGACTTTGATTCGCCAGGATTTTGATAATGCTTTTCAAAATTTTGATGTTTTGCTGACACCCGTTTCGCCCTTTCCTGCCTGGGGCATTGGGGAAAAGGCCAATGATCCGTTGGCGATGTATTTGGCGGATGCTCTCACGATTCCTTCAAGTATGGCTGGTATTCCAGGACTTTCTGTTCCATGTGGATTTACGAAATCTGGGCTTCCGGTAGGGATGCAATTGCTTGGTTCACAGTTTGCCGAACCACTTCTCTTCCAAGTGGCTAGTGCGTATGAGCAGCAGACCTCATGGAGGAATAGTAAACCGAAACTGTAATCTATTGCTTTTTTGCGAACTCCCACGCCATCAAAAAGATAGCTCTTTGTGTATTTGCGATTTCACTGCTTTCGATGATCATGCCGATGAGTTCGTTGCCAAAAGAACAGATCGCAATTTTGTTTTCGTAGATGTTGATTTCGTTTGTGAAATTATATTTTTCTTTTGGAATTAGACGGATTTCGCGGAAATATTTTCTGCTTTCTTCTTGTACGTGCTGACCCCATTCGTCTGATGGTGCGATGCCGCGGAGATAGATTTTTTTCTTGGCTCTTTTTTCGACATATTCTTTGTCATATTCTGGCCAGAAACTCCGAATTTCCTGTGAGTTGGCGTAGTTGAGAATCTCTGTTTTGCTCGTGAGCGTGTCGCTGTAAATTGCTTTTATGCCTTCGACGCCCTCAAAATATTGAATGTGTGGATGAACATTTCCACTTTTGAGACGATGTAAATCTGGGAGAATTTCTTTGAACTCGTTGGCGTGACGAAGGGCTTCTCTTCCTATGATTTCCGGATCTGTGGCACTGAAATATCGTATGTTTTTTTTGTTCAGGAAATTGACGTAGCCTTTTTGGACGAGTTTTTCGAGAATGTCGTAGCAGGTGATGCGATTGATTTGTGCACGTTTCGATATTTTTGCGACGACGCTGCTTCCGAGTGAGAGGCATGCAATGTATATCTGTGCTTCTTTGTCGCTCATGCCGAGATTTTTCAAGATTTTTCCGACGTGTTTTGAGAGCATTGTGATGATGATTTTATCGACTGTGATTGAGAATGAACCGTTCGAGTGCCATCATGGATTGATTGCGGTCTCCTTCGGTTTCCTGGATGTCTCCGTTTTTGAATTTTATGTCTAGGTCTGCGAGCGTGTCGTAGGCATTTTTGAGTGCTTCGTGCGTAAAATTTTTTGCTTGTCTTGTGGCGATTTGGACGGCGTATGGATGCATTTTGGCATCATATTTTTTCATTTCATTGAAGAGGTCTCTCTCTGGAGTCGCATTTTTTTTCAAATCGGAGAGGAGTAGGAGCATACGGAAATGTCGCACAATCATGGCGAAAATCATGAGCGTTTCTTCACCGTTTTCTGCGAGAATGTGGAGAAGTTCGATGGCGCGTTTCGCATTTTTTTCGCTGAGAGCATCTGTCATTTTGAATACGGATGTGCTGATATTTTCTTTGCAAAGTGCTTCGATGTCTTGCTCTGTGGCAGCTCGATTTTTGCAGTAGCTCGAGAGTTTTTGAATTTCGTTGTCGAGCGTCCAGAGATCTGGTCCTACGCGATCGAGGAGGAATTTTATTTCTTTTGGCTGGATACGGAGATTTCTTTTGATGACTTGCGTTTTCAGAAATTGATCGATTTGCAGGGGAGTCGGAAGCGTGAATTCTTTGAGCTGTGTGTTTTCTTTGAATTTTCTGTAGAGTGATGTTCTTTTGTCTGGGCCTTTTTCTTCGTAGAAAACCGCGACGGTTGTGTCTGCAATTTTCTCCAGTCTTTTGCCAAGCTTTTCCTGCTCTTTTGCATCGGCGTTTTCCATGAAATTTTTCACAATGATAAGCCTCTTCTCTGAGAGAAAAGGGCTACTTTCGAGGCTCGCGGTGATACGCTCTGCGGTTTCTTCGTTTTCGATGATTTCAATATTGAGATCTCCGTATTTTTTTTCAAATTCCTCCTGCCAGCGTTTGATCTCCTGCTGGAGTCCGAAAGTGTTTTCCCCGTAGAACAAAAAGACGTTTTTGAGCATGTGCGGCTTGATTATAGCAAATCTCTGCGAAAAAGCAGGCTCAAAAAAACCCCGCCGTGGCGGGGTTTTAGATATCATATCCTTGTTAGAATTTCTCACATATTTCTCCGCCACAATTTGGAAGTGGTCTGAATTGTCCTTCTACTGGTCTTCCGGTTTCTCCTGATCGGATTTTTACGATGGCTGCGGGTGCCTTCATCATTTCTTCGATGATGCCGATTTCCTGTTCTGTTTCTTTTATTTGGATTTTTATTCTCCTTCTTTGTTGTCCGTTTGGTGTTTCGTCTTCGTCTTCACATCTTTCTTTGCAGTTTCTTCGGCATTCTTCTAATTCTTTCATGAGTCTTTCTTTGTCTGCCAATGCTATTGCAAGTGCCTGCTTCAAGCCGTCAATGTTGCCTTCGAGATATCGGAGACTTCGTATTTGTTGTTCAACTTGAGACTCGAGCCTACCGTTTTGTTCTACTAATCCTCTGTTTGTTGCGCTCAATCCATCGTTCTTTCTCAGGAGGTCGCAACCTGAACCTGGTGCACAAATGTTGTTGTCTGCGATGCTTTTCACGGCAACTTTCAACATTTCCCTGTGTGCTTCCTCTAATTCATTAATTGCTTCCTCATTTCCTCTCTCATTTTTATCATCTTGGTCCCCACTATATTTGCTTCTCTTTTCACTTGTCCCTCGCTCGTCTTTTACGTGAATATCCAATTGGCAACCGCCGAGTGCTGTAGCGATCATTCCCGCGCCCAATATCGATATTTTGTTTCCTGAGTTCATAGAGTTTTGTGTGATGAAAATATATAGTGAAGGTTCTTACATTATAGCAAAATGATTTTTTGTCAAGTTTTTGTATTCAATTTTTTATACTGCTTCAGATACACTTCTGTTGTATGAAGTTTCCTCTCATTGTTGTCAATTTCAAGTTGTATGAGTCCGCTTCAGGTGAAGCTGCACTTGCTTTGGCAAAGCTGCATGATGAGGTCGCTCGTGAGCACGGTGCTTCTCTCGCGGTCTGTGTTTCAGCTTTGGACGTTCAGCGAGTTGCTTCCAGTGTTTCTCTTCCTGTTTTTGTTCAGCATGTGGATGCGTGTGATTATGGTGCTTTTACTGGTTTTATTGCTCCCAAAGCTGCGAAAGCTGCTGGAGCTTTTGGAACTTTATTGAATCATGCTGAGCATCGTTTGACGGACGAGCAATTACGTTTGACCCTTGTAAAGTGTCGGGAAGCTGATCTTTTTACTATTGTATGTGCTGAATCAATCGATCGAGCGAAAGTTATTCTGTCTTTTGAGCCTGATTTGATTGCTTTGGAGCCTCCTGAGTTGATTGGTGGAGATGTCTCTGTTTCTACGGCTCGACCTGCATTGATCCAGGAAGCTGTTGCTGCTTTGCCGCCGTCACGATTGTTGGTGGGTGCGGGGGTGAAAAATGGTATTGATGTTGCGACATGCTTGCGATTGGGGGCGTGTGGAGTTTTGCTGGCGTCTGGTGTGACAAAAGCTCAGGATCCAAAAGCAGTTTTGAACGATCTCGTGAAAGGATTTTCTGTATGAATTACAATCTGTTTTTGATGCTGATTCCGCTGACTTTTCCTTTGTATTTGGTGAAGTTTCGAATTGGGGTTTTTCCTGTAACGGTACCGGAAATTCTGGTTTTGCTTGCTGGTCTGTGGTTCGTAGCTCATAACTTGAAACTTGGGAATTGGCGTACTGGTTTACGAGTTCCACGTTCCATGTTCTATGTTCCTATTTTTTTTCTTGCTTTTGCTTTCTTCATCAGTCTTTTTGTTACTCCTCATGATTTTCTTGTCCCTGCGTTGGGTATTGTGAAGAGCTGGTTTGTGATTCCGGTTGTTTATTTTTTCTTATTGTGGCGACAATTTTCGGATGTGCGATCTTTTTACAAAGTGTTTGATTTTTATTCTTTGTCTGCGGTTTTCCTCGCGGGCTGGGGAATTTATCAATATGCAACTGGTCTGTATGCAACGCCTGACATGCGTGCGAGTGGACCTTTTGAATCCGCGAACTATCTTGCGTTTTATCTCGTACCTGCGGCGATGTATTCATTTTTGATGGCTGTACAGACTTTCAAAAATCGTGTTGAAAAATTGATGCTGCGCATGAGTATTGTTTATTTTTTGAGCGCTCTTATTCTTTTCTTTGCTTTGTACCAGACAAAATCGTTTGGTGCTTTTCTGGGCCTTGCTGCTGGTTTTTTTGTGTACTTCATTTTGTATTTTTCTGGGCACTCACATTTTTGGAAAAAATTTTCTGCTGTGTGCGTACTCATTTTTTTTGTTGGAGGAATGTTCTTTGCGACAGGGGATTCGAAGAAATTTGAAGCGCTTTTTCGTTTTCACCAGCAGTCATCTTCTGCTGTAAGGCTTCAAGTTTGGACTGTTGCTGGAGACTTCATCGCACAGCATCCGATTCTGGGTATTGGTCTTGGTACATTTCAAAACTTGTACGAAAAGAATGCTCCTGCGATTCTCGGAGTTGCTCCGTATGAAGCGTCAATGTTGCATCCACATAATGTTTTTTTGATGTTCTGGATTTCTACTGGACTGCTTGGATTGCTCTCATTTTTGTGGCTTATCTGGTGTTTTTTTGCTGCATTTTTTCGTCTTCCTTCCGAGAATAGACTTTTTGGCATGATTCTTTTTGCTCTCATGACCGCGATTCCTGTTCATGGACTTGTCGATACGCCGATTTGGAAAAATGATCTTGCGCTGATTTTCTGGACTCTCTGTGCGGCGATGTTTGGTCTTGTGAAGTCCATGAAAGTGACTGGCATCGTCGTTCCTGGCTTGGGCCTTGGTCGACAATTTGGCTTTCCGACCTTGAATTTGGAGTTTGATGTGGCACCGTTGCTCGACCATGGTGTGTATGCCTGCCGTGCGCGGGGGTCTGTACAAGCTCCTTTTTTACCTGCACTTCTGCATTTTGGCCCTCGTCCGACAATCGATCTCCATCAGCCGACTTTTGAGGTTTTCTTTTTGGAATTTCCTGAGGGTGAGAATATAAAAACTTTGGAAGTGGAAGTTCTCGGAAAACTTCGGGGTGTTTTGAAATATACCTCGATTGAAGCCCTTGCTGATCAGATTCGCAAGGATCGTGAACAGGCTATGGTAGAATACTTCCGTGCTGAATTTCCTTCGAAGTCTCATTTCGGACCATAATCCAATTCGACTTTTTTATCATCGTATTGTGGCGCTCGTGGCGGCGCTTATCTATCGCTCTCCTTCGAAACATTTGCGTGTGATTGCGGTGACTGGGACGTGTGGGAAGACGACGACGTGTCATCTGATTGCCGATATTTTGGCTGAGGCTGGTTACAAAGTTGGGATGGCGACGACAATTGGTTTCCGGATTGGGGATCAGGATTTTGTGAATGATACGAAAATGACGATGGTCGGGCGTTTTGCGATTCAGCGGTTGCTGCGAAAAATGGTGGACAGTGGCTGTACGTATGCGGTGATTGAGGTGACATCGCATGGTTTGATTCAATCTCGTTTGGCGGGCGTGGCGATCGATACGGCGGTGATGACAAATCTCACTGGTGATCATGTCGAATATCATGGTGGTTTCGAAGAGTACAAAAAAGCGAAAGGGAAGCTTTTTGCTCTGGTATCGCGTACTTTTCGAAAAAATGGCGTTCCAAAGAGAATTTTCTTGAATCGAGATGATCCGCATTTCGATTATTTCAACGCATTTTCTGCTGATGAAAAATATACGTATGGTGTGGATTCAACTGATGTCTTTGCCCGGGCAACCGATGTACATTTCGAGGATGGGGGATCGAATTTCAAATTGAGTGGCGTTTCGATGCATTTGAATTTGCCTGGCATTTTCAATGTGTACAATACGACGGCCGCTGCTGCAGTGGCGCTGACAGAAGGTGTTTCTCTCGATGTGATTGTCCGCGCTTTGGCGAAAACTTCGGGGCTTCCGGGGAGGTATGAACATGTTCTGGCTGGCCAAGATTTTCCTGTGTGTGTCGATTATGCTCATACGCCTGAGGCGTTGGAAGGTTTGCTGAAAGTGTATCGTGATGCGACGAAAGGAAAATTGTTTGTGGTTTTTGGTTCAACCGGCGGCGGTCGCGATAAAGCGAAACGTTCTGTGATGGGGAAAGTTGCTGATGAATATGGTGATGTTGTCATCGTGACCGATGATGATCCGTACAGTGAAGATCATTGGAGCATTGTGAATGATGTCGCGCGAGGTGTGAGTCGCAAAGAAGGTGAAAACTTTTGGAAGATTGCGAGCCGGAAGCGTGCGATCGAATATGCCCTTTTTCTGGCGCAAAAAGGTGATTGCGTTGTGATCGCCGGAAAAGGATGTGAGCCGGTGCAGATGATTTTCGGGGAACGTCGTAAATGGGATGATCGCGATATTGTTCGTACATTTTTTGCGCGGTGATTTTTATGATTCCAGAAATTTTACTCATTGATAAAGATCGCGGCATGAGTTCTTTCGATGTGATTCGAATTTTGAAAAAGAAATTTCCTCGCGGGACGAAGATTGGTCACAGTGGAACGCTTGATCCGCTTGCGACAGGATTGCTTGTGATTGGCCTCGGGAAGGGGACTAAGCGACTTGCTGAATTTCTGAAACTTCCGAAACGGTACGTTGCGGAGGCGACTTTTGGGATGACGTCTTTGACGTATGATGCTCAGGGTCCTTTTACGACGGTGGTTTCTGAGAGTGATTTATTGCTGTCGCCGATTTCTGTTTCTGTTGTTGAAACTGTAATTTTAGAAAATTTTCTCGGAGAAATTTCTCAAACACCGCCTGATTTTTCTGCGGTGCATGTGAACGGTGAGCGCGCGTATGAGATCGCGCGTCGTGGAGAAAAAGTGGTTTTGGAACCGCGAAAAGTAACGATCACATCGTGCGATGTCGTCTCGTGTATATGGCCGAAATTGGTCTTGGACGTGCGATGTTCATCGGGGACGTATATCCGCAGTCTCGTCCACGATCTGGGTGCAAAACTCGGGTGCGGTGCCTACATGAGCAATCTACGCAGAGTTTCTGTGGGCGACTATCATGTCGATAACGCTCACAAAATTTCTGAATTTATGGCATAATTTCCTGCGATGCATTTCCAACAATTTCTTTTGATTTTTGGTTTTTCTTTTCTGCTCACGCTTGCGCTGACTTTCGGTGCGACAAAATTTTTTCCGAAATGGGGTTTGCTCGATCGTCCGGCGAGATATGGGCTTTCTCGAGCGCCAATTCCGTATTATGGTGGACTTGCGATTTTCCTGGGATTTTTGATTTCGGTGCTCGTTTTTGTGCGAATAGATTCTGCATTTTTGTCGGTCTTGGTTTCGCTTTCTTTGCTGATGATTGTGAGTTTTCTCGATGATCTCTTTTTTCTCCCGGCTATTTTTCGCTTGTTCGTGCAGGTTTTGGCTGGAGTGATTTTGGTTGCTGGAGGCATCGGCATCCATTCCATCACGAATCCTTTTGGTGCGGCTTTTTTGTTGGATACGGTTCAGTTTTCTCTTTTTGGTCATGTGATTTTTTTGTGGAGTGCACTTTTCACAGTTTTCTGGATTGTGCTTTTCATCAACAGTATGAATTTTTTGGATGGCGTTCCGGGATTGGTGAGCGGCGTGAGTTTCCTCGCGAGTCTCACTATTTTTTTCCTGAGCATTCGTTCGGGACAGACTGTCGATCAGACGATTACATCTGTAACGAGTTTGATTTTAGCCGCATCGGCACTTGCTTTTTTTATCTTTGATTTTCCGAAACCGAAAATTTTGATGGGGGATAGTGGGAGTGTCATTCTCGGATTTCTCATCGCTGTTCTCGCGATTTTTTCTGGTGGGAAAATTGCGACAGCTTTTCTCGTCATGGGATTTCCTTTGCTTGATGCGCTTTTCACGATCATTCGTCGTCTCGTCAAAAAACAGTCGCCGTTTCGTGGCGACCTCGGACATTTGCATCATCGGTTTTTGAAAGCAGGATTCAGTGAGCGAAAAACGGTTTTGATTATTTGTTTGATTGCGGCGATTTTTGGCTCAGTGTCCGTGTTTCTGGGAACGCAGCAAAAAATGATTGCACTCTTTGTTTTGCTATTTATTATGAGTGGAATTCTCTGGATTTTTTTCAAAAAGAATTCGTCCTAATCGTATCATTGTCGCACCTTCCTCGATTGCGATTTCGTAATCATCGCTCATTCCCATGGATAGTTCTGCAAGTCGGAGTGAGTCCGCGAGTTTTTTCATCGTGCGGAACATTTCACGATTTTCTTCTGGATTTTTGACTGCTGGAGGGATGGTCATGAGACCGAGAATGCCCACGCCCGAGAGTTTTTTCCACTCCGAAAGTTTCTTCTGTATTTCTTCGGGAGAGAATCCGAATTCTTTTTCTGGGTCGGTTTTGACTTGCAGGAGGATTTTTTGAACTTTGTTTTTTTGCTCCGCGGTAGTGTTTATTTTGAAGAGAAGTTTTTCGCTGTCGACGCTGTGAATGAGTGCGATTTCGTGGGAGAGGAGTTCTTCGACTTTATTACTCTGGAGATGGCCTATGAAATGATGTTCGAGTCCTTGTTGTTTGAAGAGTGGAATCGTTTTCAAAAAATGCTGGACAGTGCTCCAGCCGAGATTTGCAAAACCTTCTGCGATAATTTTTTCTATACTGTCATGATCCGCATATTTGACTGCGGCGATGCACTGTACGTGCGGTGGAATCGTGATCATCGAGGTTTATTGTAGTACTTGCGCCTTAAAATTTCGAGTTTGTATTACGATTTGTGCTGCTTCCAGGAATATGTTTTCTATTGCTGCTTTTGCCATGTCGTCCGGGCTTGGAACTGCTCCCCCCTTGTTCTTTATTGTTCCTTCCATAAGGAGGTGTTTTTCCCCCGATGCAGTTTTTATTAGATGTGCAATGATATTGAAACTGCATTTTGGTGAGCCATTTTCTGTCTCAATTTTTCCGCTCAGATGCAGGTCCATTGAATAATCTTCGTCTATTTTGTGTTTTTCGTTGTGTGTTGGATTGCCAAATAATTTTGGCACGCAGTGAAAAATGTAGATTGAATGACGGTTGTATTTTTCGCAGAGACTAGTCCACTCTTCTGGAGTGATTTCTATGTCCTGGAGCGTTATGTTTCCTTCGAGGAGTTCTCGTTCTGTGCGTACTAATTCTCCCTTTTTTTCTTCTGAAACTTCATCATTTTCTAGTATACTTCTTAAGTTTGTACTGATTTCTTTTGTCATTCCCTGATAGTTGTGTTTTTTACATATCTCTCTCCAGCTTTCCCATGTGAGTTCCAAATCTTCGGGCTCTATGAATCCTTGCCACAATCCGTCTTCGATATCGGCGAGACATCCTTGGACCATTTTTGAATCTCCTGGACTTTTTTCTACTTCGGCGAGAGACTCTTCCCCGATTAATTTCCGTGTCATGTGAAACATTTCATTTTTTTTCCTGAAGGCTCTGGTCCACGAGCGAAATCCTTCTGCTGGGTCTTTTTCTTGAACAATATTTACGGAATTCATGATGTGATTTTATTAAGGTTTTTTATTTTAACACCTTCTTTATTTTTTGCAAGCAATTTGGTGCTGTGAGTCTTGGATTCTTGCTCTTCGTGTATACTCTTATTCCATGGATCTCGTCGCCGACATCAAGTCTCATATCAACGTCGAAGACCTCGTGTCTTCGTATGTGCAATTGAAGCGGGTTGGGAAGAATTTCAAGGGGCTTTGTCCTTTTCATACCGAGAAATCGCCGAGTTTTTATGTGAGTGCAGAGAAGCAGCTTGCGTACTGCTTTGGCTGTCAGCAGGGCGGTGATATTTTCCAATTTTTCCAGTTGATCGAAGGAGTGGATTTTTCGGAAGCTTTGAAGATGCTTGCGGAGCGGGCGGGTTTGGATTATGCGCAATATCGTTCGACGATGCAGAAAATGCCGTCGAAGAATGAGAAACAGATTTTGCTTGATGCGCATGAGAAGGCGACGGCTTTTTTCGAAACGCAACTTTGGGAAACTTCCGCTGGGGCGACGGCACTGGAATACATCCGCGGTCGCGGACTTTCTGATGAGACGATTCGTCGGTTCCGGATTGGTTTTGCGCCGGATTCTTTTGATGCGCTTTATACTTTTCTTTCGCATGAGAATATTTCGAAAACTTCTTTGATTGAATCGGGTTTAGTGATTTCCAAAGATACTTCTGGGGATCGTGTTTACGACCGTTTTCGATTGCGTCTCATGTTTCCGATCAAGAACGCTCAGGGACAGATTGTGGCTTTTGGTGGACGCGCTTTGAAGAAAGATATGGAACCGAAATATCTGAATTCTCCGGAGACAATTCTCTATC
>JBBTWG010000054.1:0-16881 GCA_038062935.1 Patescibacteria group bacterium | reverse complement strand
CAAAATACCCTCCTTTGGGTCGCGCCCGGAGCACTTTTTGAAAAAATCAAAAATCTCTGCCGCTTTTTTGGAAATACTCTTCAATTTTTATCCGAATAGATTTTTGAACTCCGCGAGGACTTCCTCCAGATATGATGTCTCCGTTTTCGCGTTTCCTGTGATGAGTACGATTACCTTCTTCGTTTCGCTTGTGATTCTGGTTTTTTCGCTTTGTGCGTGGTTGTAGTCTTGGAGGATGAGGGTGTTTCTGGCGTCGGACCAGATTAGTTCTCCTTTTTGGATGTTTTTTTCTTGTGTGTCGCCTGCGGCGTGGAAAGTTTCGCCGTGTTCGGCGAATCTGAGCGTCAGGAGGGGTTGGACTTTTGCGGCGTCGAAGATATGAATGCCGACTTGGTGTTTGATCATGAGGAGTTGCGCGACGGCCTCGAGCATGTTTTCTGCGTGGATTTCTTTTCCGTTGGCGAGTCGGTCGATGAGCGCTTGTGGAGCTGGTTTTCGCTTCATGGGATCGACTGAAAATTGTTTGTACATTGCTCGATATTCTGCGAGAATTTCGGAATTTTTCTTGATGTCTTTGATGTTCAGTTTTTTAATTTCCTGCTCCATGGCATTTTTGAAATCCTCGGAAATAGCCTTCACTTCGATGTTTTCGAGAATCGCGGTGACGCATGGTGTGTTTGGAAATTCCTCGCGTACTGGTGGATCGATACAGATATTTTCGTCTTCTGGTTTTTTTTCTGGTGGTTTTGCTTGTGTACTTTCGAGGCTTGCTACTGCGCGGAAACGTTCGATGACGAATTTTGGATCGAGGGCTTCGAGGAACCATCCGGCTTGTGGACCGGATTCTTTTCCGATGAGCGCCATGTAGATCGCAGAGAATCCTTCGCGTGCTTCGAGTGGACTGGACTTGCGATGGTCGTGGATTTTTTCGTGGAGAGCTTCGCCGCGATCTTTTCCTTTTGCTGCATTTTCTTTTTCAAATTGTTCGAGAACATTTGCGAGTTCTCTCAGGAAAACTTTTTGTTCTGGGAACATTTCTGATACTTTTTTTGGAATTTCCTGTTCGGCGATTTCGAATCGGTGATTGTCAGAAGCGTAGTCTGCAAGCCATTTTTTTGCGTAATTTTCGCGGACTTCTAATTCTTTTTTGTCGGCGGCGGTGAGAGACTTTCCTTTGAGTGTGGCGATTTCTTTTTGGATATTGAGATGTGGGATTTGTACGAAAAATGCGACGCGGGAAAAACGGGGGAGATAACTTTTTTCAATGTTTTCGGCGTCTGTTTGCGAGAAGTAAAAAGCGCGAGCGAGGTCTTCGTGGCCATCTTCTTCTTCGAAATAAACGCGGGCGTTTTTGTCGTAATCGTCGTAGAGGCGCGGGATCGTTTCGCCGTCGGCGTTGAAATTGATTGGGGTTTGTGGACGAATGCGTGTGAGTAAAAATCGCAGGAGCTCGGGCGGAAGTGCTTCTCCCATTTCGTGCGCGGTGGCGCCCATGCCTTTTGACGAACTCATTTTTGCGCCTTCGAAGAGGAAAAATTCGTATGGAATATTGAACGGAACTTGTCCGCCGAAAACTTCGCTGCAGATACGTACACCGACATCGTGTGATCCTCCTGCGGCGCAATGATCTTTTCCGGAGCCTTCGATATCGACTTTGTAGCCGAGCCATTTTACTGGCCACTCGACTTTCCATGGAAGTTTTCCGCGACATTTTTTCGTTTTTGGATCGCTGAATGGCGAGACTTTTCCTTTGTAGTCGCAGCCTACAGCCCAATCGACCTGTTTTGGGACGCAGTGATATTCGACTTCTTTTCCGTCGAAACCTGTGACTTTTGTGGAACCAACTTTCCCACATTTTTCGCAAATTACCTGGAGTGGATACCAGTCTGCTGGCTTCTCTGAGCCACTGACTTGGCGATAGATGCCGCGGATTTTTTCTTTATTTTTCAATGCTTTTTCGATCCATTCGTCGTACACTCCGTTTTCGTATTGCTCGGAAGCGCGTACGATTTCTGGATAAAAACCGATTTTGTTGATGACTTTGAGAAATTCTTCGCCGAAATATGTCGGATAATCTTTTGCTTTTCCGTCGGGAGACGGAACATCTTTGAGTGGTTTCCCCATGTGCTGACGAAATTTTCCTTCGTCGAGATAGATCGGCATGCCGTCCATCGGATCGGCATCGTTGAATTCGAATAAAAATCTCGCTTTTTTTCCGCGCTCCTGGAGCGCCTGTGCGACGAGTCCGTGAATCACGACTCCGCGGAGCGAACCTACGTGTACGCGACCAGACAACGTTTTTTCGTCGCGAATAATAAATTCTTCTTTTTCTGGATACGCTTCGATGATTGCGTCGACCAGTCCATCAAGCCAAAACATGCGCAGATTTTATTCTTTTGAAGCCGTTGTGTCAACTTTCTGGCTTTCGTAGGTCTTCTTTGCACTGCGAATTTTTTTGGCGAGAGTATCCTGATGGAGCAAGCCCGCGAGGACGATGGCTTCCTGAAAATTTCCGGAATTGGCGGTGTAATGAATATTGCTTGCGACCTTTTCTGGATATGTTTTCAGAAATTTCAACGCAGTGTCGGTGATTTTTTGTGTTTCTGATTGCGTCGGTAGTTGTGACGCGAGTCGGAAATAGTTCACATAAAATTCAAAATTATTCGCGGGATTTGTGAGTATCGCATTTTTGTAGCTCGTGATTGCGGATTTTTTGTCGCCGTTTTTTTGTTGGAGTTTTCCGAGATTGTTCCAGGCATACGCATCGAGCGGGTTGAGCGCGAGGTGATGCTGGAGACTTTTTTCGTCACCGCGATTCGCCCAAAAGTCTCTTGGAAATTGTGCGTGCTTCATGATTCCTAGGCTGCCAGTGAGGCGGAAAGCGAGACTTGTTGCTGCTTCTGCGATAACACTGAGAGTCAAGACTATGGCGAGGACTACGAAGAACGTGTGACGTGTGACTTGTGACGTGTGACTTTTGGGCTGCAGGGGGGCAGGTTCTTCGGGTATTACTAATGCTATGAGAATCCAGAAAATTGTTATGTTACTGAGAAAATTGAGATTGTAGTCGACGAGATTATGGGCTAGCGCGCCGAGCACGGCGGCGAAGAGGAGGAGCTTTTTTTGGGCGTCTTCGGTTCTTCTTTTTTTCCAGAATTCCCAGGTGAAAAGTGCAAAAAATACCAGCAATGCGAGGGAGGCTGGGATACCGTTTTCCATCCCGAGTTTGATGAAAATATTGTGTGGATGATCGGAATTTGCGAGGAAATCTGGTTGTACTGAAGGATATACAAATCGGAAAGTTCCTGGTCCGAATCCGAACAATGGCTTTTCCCATGCCAATTTCATACCGCCTTTGAAAAAGTCGAGTCGCTCTTGAAATGATGTTTGTTTTTCCGTGCCTTCAAAGGCGATTTTTTTCTGGAAAGAGTTGGTGTTGAATTGGAGATTGCGGGCATATTGGAGAGAAGTGATCAGAAGGATGGTGGCGAGGAGGATGGCGAAGAAACTTGTGACTTGTGACTTGTGACGTGGGACTCGGAATAGGAAAATAATTATTAATTGTAGCGCGAAGGCGATCATGGCGGCGCGCGAAAATGTGAGGAAAAGAGCTGTAAAAATTGGCGTGAGGATGAGAACGCGGAGCCACCATTTTTTTCCGCTCGTGAGATCGGCGGCGACTGGCCAAGTCATGAGGAGGAGCAACGCAAAGGCGTTTGGCCAGACATGGCGAACATCTGAAAGATCAAAAAAGAGTCCGTCCATGCGCGTTTCTGGACGCATGAGATATGCTGCAAATCCGATGGCGCATGAGATGAGTGCAAATGTGGTGAGTGCGATTTTCAGGAACTTTTTTTCTTTTTCGGAAAATGTCTGCGTTACAGCAAAAATAATGATCGCAAAACCCCAGATGAGAGTCTCGCTCCAGCCATAATTATGGATTTGAGAAGTCAGGAGACTGATCAGGAGGAGCGCGAAAAAGACAATGAGAAGGGGAGTTTTTCGAAAATAGCTTTGCTTCTGAAGGAGAACGGCTGCAAAAATAGCAACGAGAAGCCCGACCATGTACAACAAATTCGCCTGACTCATAATATCGAACTTATTTCCGCCAAAAGGCAAAAATGAAGCTGCGATGAAGAGGAGGAGTGCCCCGAGGGCGATTTTTCTCATGGAAGTAGTCTAGCATGACTCTGATTGTTTTCTTTGTTCCGTCAACCCGTTTTTCGTTTTTCGAGCTTTTTTCTGCGGAAAAACTTGTGCTTTGAGGTTCTTTTTCCTATTATCCTTACCTTATAAGGCTCTTCCTATGGTTCATAAAAAGCACCAAAAAACGGCTTCTGCTCGCAAAACAGCTTCAAAGAAGACATCTCAGAAAAAACCGGTAAAGAAGATGACTTTCAAAAAGAAAATGCCTGTGAAAAAATCAGCTTTGAAGAAAGCTGTTTCTAAACCGGTGAAAAAGATGGTTGTGAAAAAGTCGACTAGTCGAAAAGTGGTCAAAAAAACAGCTTTAAAAAAATCTTTTCCAGCTTCAAAGAAGGCTGTAAAAAAAATGGTCTCGAAGCCTCTAAAGGTTTTTAAGCTATCCAAAGCTGCAAAGCCAGTGAAAACTCCAACTAAGATCCAGCAACTTCCTCCGGGACCGAACCCGACTCGCCCAACATTTGCTCCTGTCAAAACAGCTTCAACTTTTCCAAAACCGGCTGCGAGGCCTTTTGGTCAGGTGTCGCACAAAGCTGCTATCAATTCTGCCTTTTCAAAATCGCCCCATGAAACAGCGACTCCTTCCGGCAAATCTTTTTTTAATCAAAAAGCACCTGAGGGAACTTTCAACCAAAATCAGCCAAAAGATTTAAAGTCTTTGGATGCGCTCGTGGTACTCGATTGCGGTGGGCAATATGCTCACTTGATCGCTAACCGTGTCCGACGACTCGGCGTGTACTGTGAAATTAAAGAAAGCGATACTTCTGTCGAAGATTTACGCCGATACAAAGGCATCATTCTTTCTGGCGGCCCTCGCAGTGTCTATGAAAAAAATGCACCTCAATGTGATCCAGAAATTTTCAATCTCAATGTTCCGATTCTTGGAATTTGTTACGGTCATCAGTTGATCGTCAAAATGCTCGGAGGAACTGTCGAACCTTCACGAACGACAACAACGGCGACAGCGGGTGAATACGGAAAAGCAAAATTGCAGATTATTCGTAATTCGGGAGTCTTGAAATTTCTTGGCGACGAAACGACTGTCTGGATGAGTCATGGCGATACTGTCACGGCGCTTCCGATCGGTTTTGAAAAAAATGCGTACACTGATAATTGTGAATTTGCTGCGGTTTCTGATGAATATCGAAAAATTTTCGGCATTCAATTCCACCTCGAAGTCACGCACACAGAGCATGGCATGAAGATGGTGGAAAATTTTGTGGATCTCTGCAAAGTGGAACGCGAGTGGAATTTGAAAGAATATATCGAAACGATCTACAACGACATTCGCCGACAAGTGAAGAGTAGAAAAGTTTTCTGTTTGGTGAGCGGAGGAGTCGATTCGACTGTGACTTTTGCATTGCTGGAAAAAGCTCTTAGCACTTCAAAAGTCCATGGACTTTTCATTGATACGGGATTTTTGCGACGCAAAGAAGCGGACCGAGTGGAGCATTCTTTGAAGAAATCTGGATTCAATATCCATACATACGACGCAAAACAGGAATTTTTCACAGCTCTTGCGGGCGTCACAGAACCCGAACAGAAGCGCAAAATCATTGGTAATACGTTTCTTGAAGTGCAACAAAAAGTTTCAAAAAATCTCAAACTCAATCCAAGTGAATGGATGCTCGGACAGGGCACGATTTATCCAGACACCATCGAAACAGGTGGTACGAAACACGCTGCGAAAATCAAAACACACCACAACCGCGTTCCGCAGATTGAAGTTTTGATGCAAAAAGGTTTACTCATCGAACCGCTCAAAGAACTCTACAAAGACGAAGTTCGCACGGTGGGCGAGAAACTCGGCATCGAAAAAGAGCTCGTGTGGAGACATCCTTTTCCGGGTCCTGGACTTGCTGTTCGATGTTTGTGTGCAAAGAAAGCATCGCTTCCAGAGAATCTGAAAGTGGTCGAACAAAAGATCAAAAAAATTCTTGATCCTCATTTTCTGAGTGGCAAAGTTTTACCGGTGCGCAGTGTCGGCGTGCAAGGCGATGATCGCAGTTACAAAAACCCTGTCGTTGTTTCTGGGGAAGCTTCATGGGAAGTATTGCAGGAACTCGCAACGACTATTCCAAATCATGTCGCGGAAGTGAATCGTGTGACGCTCCATCTCGGCGGCGGATCGGTCGAAAACATTGAATTCAAGCCAGGAACACTGACTCCAGAACGCATCCAACTCTTGCAAGAAGTCGACGCACTTGTCATGAAATGTGCTGAAGATAAGAAACTTATGCGCAGCATTTGGCAATTTCCTGTGATCCTCTTGCCGGTCTCGATCAATGGTCGCGCTGGTGAAACTATCGTCCTGCGACCAATCTGTTCTGAAGAAGCGATGACGGCGAGTCCATATCTTTTCGACTGGGCAATTTTGCGAAAACTCGTTGAAGACATTATGAAAATCAAAGGCGTTTCGGATGTGCTGTATGACCTCACTTCGAAACCTCCGGGGACGATTGAGTGGGAGTAGATGCGAAGGATTTTCAAAAAGAGGAGTGGATTATTTTTTTCGAAAAAATTGCTCCGGGCGCGACCCAAACGGCTTGTGCTCGAAGAAGAGTGAAAGCCTGATTTATAGCGCGATTTTTTGGACGTTGATTTTTGTGCCTTCCAGGAAAATGGTACTGAATTCTTCGAAACGGTCGACGTCTCCTGTTGTTAGAAATTTCTGTGTGCCTTTTTTGGTTAATTTTTTTTCAATTTCTGGGTGGCGCTGGAGATAGTCTTCGAAGCTTGCTGCCACGATATCGCCGGGATTGGGGACGTGAACTCTGGCCCCCATGATTTTCTGAAATTCTTTTTGAAGCATCGGATAATGTGTGCAACCAAGGATGAGTGTGTCGATATTATGGGTTTTGAGTGAGCGCAAATATTTCCTCAGAATCATCCGGGTTTCTGGCTTGTGGTGCCAGTTTTCTTCAATGAGTGGAACGAGCAGGGGACAGGCTTGTCCGATGACTTCGCAGGCTGGATCGAGTTTTTGGATTTCTGTTTTGTACGCGCCGGAGGCAATTGTGGCCCTCGTTCCTGCAATCCCGATGCGTTTTTTTGCTGAATTTTTTGCGGCGTACTCGGCGAGTGGACGAACAACTCCGAGAATTTTTATCTGGTCGCTGTATTTTTTTTGGAGGTACCGCAGGGCGACGGCGCTGATGGTGTTGCAGGCGACGATGACGAGTGGCACTTTTTCTTTGATGAAAAACTGAATTCCTTCTTCGCTGAATTTCTGGATCGTCTCCGGTGAACGTGGTCCATATGGGACGCGTGCGCTGTCTCCGAGATAGAGATAGTCATACTTCGGAAGTACTTTGAGGAAAGATTTCAGGACTGTAAGTCCGCCGTAGCCGGAATCGAAGAGAGCAATCACTGGGTAGGATTTAGGATTTAGGATGGAGGATTTAGGAATTCTTTTTCCTACTTTCCTCCTTTTCGCCTTCCATGATAGCATTTTCCTGTGAATAGTCGTGTTATTTTCAGCTTTTTGGTGATTGGTGGAGTGATCGGATTTCTTTTTTCCGTTCAGCTTCGTGCCGATGTGCCGGTGAACAGCCTCTATCCGGCAGACCAACTGGAGGCTCGTGAAAGCCTCCTCAAACGGTTCATTGATGAGCAGGTTTTTTTGCAAAACCGCATGATCGAAGTACGGAAAGATATTGAAGCGCAACAACAAAAAAATGATGAAATTATTTCTCGTTCGAAACTTTCTTTATTAGAGGATCTCAAAGAGAAAAATGGCCTTTCGATGGCAAAAGGAAAGGGGATTATCATTGTTTTGGATGATAGCCCTTCGAGCAAGCGTGATGAAATTCTGGAGCAGACAGAAGAGGGTCTCGTGCAAGCCGCTGATCTGCGCGATATTGTGAATCTCCTGCGTGCGTCTTCTGTGTCAGCAATTGCTGTGAACCAGCAAAGAATTATCGCTTCTTCATCGATTGTTGCTCTGGGCTCCAGTATTTTGGTCAATAACTTCCATCTCACGCCGCCTTTTATTGTGACAACGGCTGGTGATCCAGATTTTCTCTTTCAGCGCTTCCAGGATCCTCATATTCTCCCTGATTTGAAGCGACGCTCTATTCGGCTCCAGATGCCATTTCGTATTCGGCGCGAAGAACAGGTTGTCATTCCTGGATACTCAGGAAATATCGATTTTCAGCTTCTGACACCAGAAAATTTATGAACTTCAAACTTTCAAATTCGAAAAAATTTACGATGATCCCTACGCCTCGTGTTCGCGAGAGGCCGTTTGCACTTCTCATCGTGGGGGTTCTGCTCGGTGCTTTTTTCATTGTCCAAGCCCGGTCTTTTGAGAAAGTAACAGAGCTCGCAACTCGTGATGCAAACTCCAATATCTTCCGTGAGATTTCTTCACTCTATCAAGGAAATCACGATCTCGAAAAACAGATTAATGATCTCGAAAAAACTCTTGGTGAAACAAAAGATCGATCAACGTCCCTACAGGCATTGGAAAAAGAAATTTTGAAGAATCGGATTCTCCTTGGGGCGGTTCATGTTTCAGGGCCTGGGATCAGCGTTACGCTTCCAAAAGAGACTTCAGTAGCATGGATGATCGATCTGGCGAATGAACTCTTCAGTCTGGGTTCGGAAGCGGTCAGCGTGAATGGTATCCGGATCACCTATTCGACATCGGGATTTGAATCACTCCCTCAGCAAAAAATCTTATTTAATGGCAACATTCTACAGCCTCCTTATATTTTTGAGGCTATTGGCGAGCCCTCCCTCCTTTTCAAGTCCTTGCTGCAGCCGAGCGGATTCTTACAGCGATTTAAGCAAATTCTTCCGAAATCTTCACCGATCGTCGATCGGATGGAACATATAACGATGCAAAAAGTAGCTTCAGGGCTCTAGAATCTCATTTTATGAGCAGAAGAATGAATGGCTGAAGCAGGATCAATCCGAGTGTAATCAGGAGATACACTCTTTTATTCAAACGTTCGAGAAAGAAATCTTTTTGAAGCTTTTTGAGCGCTAAATCTTTTTGTCGGGCAAACTCTTCTTTCTGCTGGGCAATTTTTTGGTACTGTGAACTTTCGAGAAGGAGCTGCTTCTTCTCTTTCTGAAATTCGATGAGTGGCACACTCATTCGTAGCTGTGTTTCTAACTTTCCGACCTGATAATTTACTGCTTCAAGTTTCTCTTGTTTTTCATGGATGTCATGCATGAGCTCCTCCACCATTTTTTTGTAATACTCGTCCATCCGAACATCGTGTTCATGATGACCACGAATTGGCTGAGCCTCTCCCTTGTCTTGAGCCTTGTCCTGCTTCTTGTCGTGTGTCGTGTTCCCACTGTCTACCATGTCTTCTGTAGACACGTACGTCTTTTGCCTCTGTCTACTTTGTCTTTCTATAAAATCGCTTATCTCCTCTTTTTTTACATATATTCTGCTGTCTATGATGGTTGTCGATAGCCTTCCATTTTGTCTATATCTGTCGATGGTGCGTATGGAAGTTTTTAGCAATCTACTTGCTGTTTTTCTATCAATTAAGTCGGTTGTTATAGTTTGAAGAGTCATATTTTTTTGTCTACTATATGTCTTTTCTTATTTTTACTTTTTTTCTTTCTTATCGCGTTTCTGTCTACCATCACTTGTCCTGTCCATGTCTTCTCTGTCTACACCGAGAGTCTAAAAGAACCACTTCTTTTTGTCGAGACAAGATATTTTCGTAAAAATATTCTGGTATTATGGTACAATTTCCCCATGCGACGCTTGGCTGTCACTACGTGCCTCCTGCTTATCCCTATGTCTGTTTTTGCTTCCTCGCTCAAAGGCTTTTTCCGTTATGAGGTAAGCCATTCGAACGCGCATCTTACCCTTCATGGCGTCACGACTTCTGAACAGTTTGGCGCTACTTTGGCTACTGGCGACCTCAATGCTGATGGATTCCCTGATCTTATTACTGGAGCCCCTACTTTTTCCTCATTTTCGAAAGATTTTCGAGGCAAAGTATCTGTCTTTTACGGTGGTCCGAAGTTTTTTTCTGGAAATCCTGAAATCACTTTCCTGGGACCGAATGCAAATCAACAATTTGGCACTTCACTCGTCACTGGAGACTTTAATGGGGATGGTATTGATGATCTGGTCATCGGCACTGTCTATGGTGGGAAAGTATATTTCGTTTGGGGGCGGAAAAATCCATATATCGAGAGGACAATCGACCTATCGCGGCGCCAGCCGGATATGATTCTCCAAAATTTCTATGAATCGGAAAAATTTGGATTTGCTCTTGATGCCCTGGATATCAATGGCGATGGACACCTGGACTTGGCGATTGGAGCTCCTGATAGCCATTTAGATAAAAAGAAACGAGCTGGTTTTGTTTATATTGTGTATGGAGGAGATGACTTCGGAAAGGATATGATTCGACACTTCTATTACAAGCCAGCAAATATTATTTTGAAGGGGAAAAATGCTGGTGATCAGTTCGGAAGTACACTTACTCATGGAGATTTTGATGATGATGGCGTTTCGGATCTCGCGGTCGGTGCGTATTTGGCTACGTATGGTGACCAGGGTCAGCGTGGTACGGTTTCAATTTTTTATGGCGATAGCAATCGGGATCCTGTGAAATATGCTTTGGACAATTTTCATGGTGAAAAGGCTTTTTCGTGGTTTGGATATAGTCTTGCCGGGAAAGATGTCGATGGTAATGGCGTCGATGATCTCACTGTCAGCTCTTTCCCTTTTCAAAACTTCGAAGTTCCTGGAAAAGTTGATGTTTTCCTGGGTGGGAATAGGGGATCCATGAGTGAAAAACGCATGACTTTCTCATATCCTGATGTTTCGTATGTTTTTGGAACTTCTTTGGCGGTGAGTGACGTCAATCGTGATGGGAAACCTGATCTTTTCTTCGGTGCAGCAGGTATCCGATCTTCACAGGATGTGTTTCCTGGGCGTGTCATTGGTCTCACCGACATCAATCGTGTCCCGGGACGATACTCTATTCCGAAAAGCCCTGAAGATTTCCGTATTTCTGGAAATGTTCCTTATGATTGGTTTGGATCGAGTATGATTTTCGATGATTTCAATAAAGATGGTGTGCAGGATTTGGTCGTTGGGGCTCCTTCTGACTTTTCTGATGCGAATGGTCGTGTTGGCAGTGTTTATGTCTTCCCAGGCCCACTCCTACCACGAGGTGACATCTTTTATTCACTTCCTGACGAAGAAGATATTGTGACACGTGCTTCAGTGGTGGATCAGGTCGTTCGTGATTTTGATTTAAAAAATAAAGAGAAAGACTTCCTGAAACATTGCAGACAGATCATCGAAATGTGCCTCTATGATTTCACTGGGCGGTCGCGTTTCGAGGAGATGAAATTTCAACCGCAACTTTTGCTCTACCCTGATGTGAAATCGAGTGATCCGTATTATGAATCTATCAATATTGCGAGTCTGCTCGGTCTCGTCCATCCGTATGACGAAAAGAGTGGACCTTTTCATCCTGAGGCATCTATTTCGCGAATTCATGCCCTCAAAATTCTCTTGCAGGCGACAAAAATGTTGCAGTGGAAAGAAAAAGTAGAGCTGAAAAAAGAACTTGGTGGCATCCCTGGCATTCACAGGCAGAAAACACCTTTCCTGGATATTGATCTCAAAAATAATCACATGTGGTGGTATCCACGCTATGTGAATTATGCTCATCTCGCTCGAATTATTTCTGATGCACATTACTTCGCTCCGGATGAACCGCTGACACAGAAAGTTCTCAGTGAATGGATCACGAATATGCATCAGTTTATTTCGTCCTCATCTTCTGTTTTATGATGTTTTTCTTCAAATCTCGTGGGCGATTTCTTCTATTCGTTCTAGCCTTGATACTTTTCTTGTGCTGGTATTTTGCTATTGGGCCTTCGAGTGGAAAACCTGGAAACTTCTACAATAAGGGCGAAAATGCTGTTTGGCTCGAGCATGAATGGGTGGATCGCTTCAAAACTCCTGAACAAATTCAATCTCTTGTGACACGATTGTCGAGTGCGGGAATGCGTTTCGTCTATGTCCATGTAGGACCGATTGAGAGCGATGGGGGGATTTCGCCGCAGCGCTATCCTTTTGCGAATGATTTTTTGAAAAAAGCACGAAGTTTCGATAGTCGCATGCAATTTTTGGCGTGGATGGGACAGATACGAGGAAAACTGAAGTTCCAGGATGCAGGAATTCGTAGTCGCATTGCAGAAACTGCACAAGTGTTGGTTGATGGCGTGGGATTTGATGGCGTTCATTATGACATTGAGCCGCTTCTTGATGAAGATACAGACTTTCTCACCCTGCTCGAAGAAACGCGGACGAAAATTGGCGAGAGCCGCACCATCTCTGTTGCTTTGCGTGAAATGATTCCGTATTTTACGGGAAAAATACTCTCGTATGTTCTGGATGTCGATGTTTTCAATCATCCTGATTTTTATCAAAAAATCGCAAAACGATCGGATCAGATCGTGATTATGACGTACGAAAATACGATTCGAAAAGCGTGGATATATCGATATTTTTTGAAGAATGAAGTGATTTGGGTATCGCGCGCACTCGCGCAGACGGGGGCGAAAATTTTCATAGGACTGCCGACGTATGATGCTCTTTCTGATACTTTCTATCCTGAGGCTGAGAATATTGAAAATGGTCTTCTTGGTCTAATAGATGGACTCAATAGCTGGCGTACTGATGAAGAAAATTTTGGCGGTGTAGCGCTTTTCCGTTTTGGAACTACCTCTCCGGAAGAATGGGAAATGTATGAAAAACTTTTTTAATTTCTCCTTATGCAACTTGATTACCTCAATAAAACTTCACGGAAAATTTCGAAAACTTTTTTTAATGCTTTGGTGAAAAAGGCGGAAAAGATTATTTCTCAGCGGATTTCGAAACTTTGTCCTGGGTTTCATTCACAAGATCTCGCTCTTTCGTTGACGCTCATTGGCGATCAGGAAATGACGCCGCTCCATGAAGAGTGGCGCCTCAAAAAAGGTCCGACTGATGTCCTTTCTTTCAGTTTTGTGGAAAAACCTTCGGACTTTCCTTTCGATGGAAATGTCGGAGATATCGTCATTTCTGTTGATACCATTGCGACGCAGGCAAAAAAACATCATTGGTCTTTTGAGCAAGAATTGGCAAAAATGTTTGTCCATGGATTTCTCCATATCTTCGGGTACGATCATGAAACGGACCGCGAAGAAGCGGAAATGGAAGCTTTGGCAGAGAAAATTCTGTAAGTTTTACTTCTTGCTCTCTTCTACTGGTGCGGAACTTCCGAGTGGGCGGAGGGAATTTCGAACTTTTTCGTAGTAGGGGAGATTATCGTTAAATTCGGCTTCCTCTTCCTCTAAAATCGCTCTGTACGATTTGTTATTTTTGACTGTAATTGTGGCAACGACTTTTTCGGTGATTGTTTCGTCGTTTGGATTGAGGAATGTCATGACGATTTCTCGTGCTTTTTCACCCAGCATCATCACGTCTTTTTCCGAGACGAATTTGAGATCTTTTACTTTCGTATCTTTGAAAATATTTTTCATGATTTCTGTCTCTTTTTCGAGTGTGAAAAGCTCATCGGCAGAAGGATTGATGAGATTGATACTCAGATTTCCAGTCATTTTTCCTGTTTGGATTTCGGAGACGTAGTCGACATAACCTATTGTGGCGTCTACTTTTCCTTCATCCCATGGCATTGGCTTTTCGAAACTGAGGCCAAGTTTGTCCTGATTGACTGTCTCCCATCGTGTTCCGCTGCATCCGGTGAGAAGAATGATGGACAGTGCGCCGAGTGCCAGGAATGTTTTTTTCATGTGAATGTGAGGTTATGGAGGTGTGCGCTATGATTATGGAATTTTTTGCGCGGTTTGGCAACCTTTGGTGAACGTTCCTGCTCTGGGATTTTTTTGTGGGCGGCCGGAAATTTCCCCCTGCGAGGGAAATTTCCTAAGTGCTCGCGACTCGCTCTCGGTCTTTTCAGACCGAACCTTGCCCGCTCGTACTCGCAGTTGCCGCCCACAAAAAAATCCCAGAGCAGGAACGAACCAACTTTTTACAAACCTGCAAAAAAATGATCTGAATTTTTGTTTTCCAAATTCATGTTTATAATGTTTTTGAAATTCTCGGGGTGTGGCGCAGTTGGCTAGCGTGCGTCGTTCGGGACGACGAGGTCGTGGGTTCGAGTCCCGCCACCCCGACCAGATGAAACTTTTTTCAAATTATTTCACAATCTTCAGCAACTCTACGTCGAAATAGAGTGTTGCGCCGCCTGGGATGGCTCCTGGGATGCCGTTGTCGCCGTAGGCGAGTGCGGAGGGAATTGTTAGCTTTCTTTTGCCTCCAACTTTCATGCCGACGACGCCCTGATCCCAGCCTTTGATGACTTGGCCGGCACCGAGATTGAATTCGAAAGGTTCATTGCGGTCGAGGGAGCTGTCAAATTTTTTGCCATCTGCGAATGTGCCGGTGTAGTGGACGGAAACTTTATCTCCGGTTTTGGCTTCCTGGCCGGTGCCGACGACGGTGTCTTCTTTTTTGAGTTCGGTGACTGCTGGAGTTTTGTTGTCTGCTGGAGTTGAATCTGGTGCGCTGGCTTTTTTCTGGAAGAGGACGATTCCGGCGACGATGATGATAATGACGATGAGACCGATGAGGATGTTTTTCATGCTAGGATTGAGGATTTAGGATGTAGGATTGAGGAAATTTATCGTTTCCTGCGTTCTGCAGTATACTTCAATTATGAAAAAAATCTATATTGGTTTTGTTGTTCTTTTGTTTTTTGGGGTGCTCGGTTTTGATATATATCTCCATTTCGAAAATCATGAGGATGCTGAAAAACCTTCTCTTGAAGAAGGAAATCTACCGACCAAGAAGGCTGAAGTTTCTGATGTTATCCGTGTGGATTTTCCTTTGATTGGATCTTCTGTGAAAAGTCCGCTGGTAGTGACTGGCGAGGCACGTGGAAATTTTTTCTTTGAAGGAAATTTTCCGGTGAAAGTTTTGGATGTGAATGGAAATACGATCGCAAGTGGCTTGGCAACTTCTCCGAGTGATTGGATGACGACCGAGTTTATTCCTTTTGAGGTGACGCTTCGTTTTGTGAAGCCTGCTCCGCCTTTTGGGACTTTGGTTTTGGAGAAAGACAATCCTTCTGGAATAGCGAAATATGACCAGGAGCTGAGAATTCCGGTGTTGTTTCAGTGATTTTTACTTTTTCCCAAAAGTCCTTGCCGCGATAAGTGTCGCGATGGGGACGGCGCAGATGAGCGCGGTGCTGCCGACTATGGTTCGGATGATTTCTTCGATGAGTTGTTCATTGTTGAGAGCGAGCCAGACGGGGACAACTCCGCTGCTGATTGCCATAATGATACCGGCGAATGCGGCGCCGGCGTACGCCAGGAAGAGCGTGTTAATGAGAGAGGCGATGTGTTCGCGACCGATGGACATTCCTCGAATGTAGAGCTGTTTCCAGGAAAATTCGTTGTTGGCGCGGTGTAGTTCTTCGACGGCTGCGGCTTGGGCGGTGACGACGTCATCCAGGACTCCGAGCGCACCGAGGATCATCCCGGACATGAGGAGATTTTTGAGGTCGAGATTTTTCAGTGGGCCGCTTTGGAGGAAATAGACATCTTCGGTGGCGGCGCCGGTGAGATGACTGAGGTAGGTGAATAAGTACACGGCGATGATGGCGACGAGAATGCTCAGGAGCATGCTCGCAACGCTGATGTGTGTTCTGGTGTGGATGCCGTGAGAAATGTAGAGGGCGAGCGTGATGATGACGCTGGCGATCATGGTGACGAAGAGTGGATCGGCGCCGGCGATGACGGCAGGAATGATGCCGTAGACGAGAATGAGAATAGTAATGATGAGGCCAATGAGTGCGCCGATGGTTTTGCGTTTTCCGATGATGAGGCCGATGGCGAAGAAAATCATGACACTCCAGAAAAGGCCTACTAGTCGGTATTTTTCGAGGAATATATAGTTTGGTTTTCCGTTTTCATCCGTGGAATGAGACACCACTATTTCGTTGCCGATTTCGAGTTTCTGGCTTTTTTGGATTTTGAAAAATTCGTGATGCATAGGAAAGATTTTTCCTGTGTCGGGGCCGGTGAGGATTTTGATTTCGACTTCTTGGGAACTATTGTCGGCCAGATCTTCTCTGAAAATTTTGGTTACTTTGGCACGTTCGTAGTCACTGGAGACGGGGACTTGATTCACTTGTTCGGCTTTTTCGCTTTGTGCTGAGACGATTGATGGTGCGAGGTTGAAGGCGAGCGTGAGTACGAGTACACTTGCGGCGATTGATATTTTTTTCATACACTGATTCTATCATGAAAAATCTTTTTGCTGATCGTGTGCGCTCCGTGGTTGCTGGCATTGCGAAAGGCTCAGTGATGACGTACCGCGAAGTGGCGAAGGCTGCGGGGAGTGCGAATGCTTTTCGAGCGGTGGGCAGCGTTTTGAAACAGAATTACGATCCGAAAATCCCATGTCATCGCGTTATTCGGAGTGATGGGAAGGCGGGAGAATATAATCGTGGAGCGGCGAAAAAGGTTGAGATTTTGTTGAGTGAAGGAGTTCTGATTCACCCTTCGGGGACTATGTCTTTGTAAAATTCTATGAATCGTTCTTGTGTCGCTGTACTGGACAATATTCGCAGCATGCATAATGTGGGGTCGATGTTTCGCACGGCGGATGGC
>JBBTWG010000053.1:0-23226 GCA_038062935.1 Patescibacteria group bacterium | reverse complement strand
TAGAAACATTCATTTTCCCATCATTCGTCACAGAAATTTTAATACTATTATTATTTTCGCGAGCAAAAAGGCTTACACGTTTCACAACTTGTGAAAGATCAGTATTCGAAACTTCCACTTTTGTTTTACTCGCCTTTGGAATAATACGCTCATAATCAGGAAATTTCCCTTCAATAAGCCGAGAAATAAGCTCAATATCGCCAATTTTAAATAAAACCTGATTCTTACTCATCCGAGTTTCAACAAATTCCACATTCACTTTTGAAACCAGCTTCCCGAGCTCAGAAGTCGTCCTCGCAGGAACGATGCAAGAAATAGCAGTTTCTACAGGAGCCGGAAGATGAATTTTTCGCTCTGCAAGACGATAACTGTCCGTAGAAACAAATCTCAAAACGTCCTTTTCGGTCACAAATAAAACTCCCGCTAAAACAGGTCTTGAAGGATTCTGAGACGCTGCAAAAGCAACTTGATCAACAGCAACTTGTAATTGTTTCACAGGAATTTTAAATAAAGACCCCTTTTCAACCTCAGGAATCACAGGAAATTCATCAGCATGAACACCTTTCATTTTCGTTTGAGAATTTTTCGACTTCACCGCAAACTGAAGACCCTCCTCGGTAGAAACCTCCAACTTTCCATCAGGAAGAAGTGAGATGTAACTCATAAGAAGTTTTGCAGGAACAGTGATAGACCCCTCATTTCTCACTTCACAAGGAATAAAATACCGAATCGCAATCTCAAGATTCGTTGCAGAAAAAAACAAATTTTTCCCCTCCGCTTTCACGAGAATATTATTCAAAACCGGAAGTGTCGTATTGGGAGTTACAGCTCTACCAACGATATTCAGGGCTTCTAAAAAATCTTTCTGTTCGCAAATGACTTTCATAAAACTTTATTTTTTTACTTCGACGGCATTATATCTTCCTCCTAAAAGAATACAACTTTTCTTTTTCTTAATATTAGAAAGGTAGTAGTAATTAGTAAGGCTTGATTTATGCACACTTTTTGTGGAAAACTTGTGAAGAACTAAAGAAAAAGAGGTTATTTATGATAAAATACGGAATAGAGGAATAATAAAGTAGTTCTTAAAAACTTCACAACTCTTGCACAAAGAGTATAAGAAGTGAGGAAAACTTTTTGGTAAGAAAAGTGGTGAAAATAGCTTTAATTATAATTTTAATAGCAGGTATAAGTCACCTTAAAACTGTTCCACATTCCTATGAATTCATTGAAAAAGTTTATTTACATGGATTATGCAGCCACAACTCCTTTGAAAAAAGAGGTTTTGGAGAAAATGCTCCCCTTCTTTGTGGAAAAGTTTGGAAATCCTTCCACAATCTATGAGTTTGGGCAGGAGTCAAGAAGGGCGATCGATGGATCTAGAAGGGATATTTCAGACTTTCTTGGGTGCGCACCAAAGGAAGTAATTTTTACCGGCAGTGGAACAGAGAGTGTGAATTTAGCGCTTCGGGGTGTGGTAGAAGCGTATAAAGATACTGGAAAACATATTGTGACTTTGAAAACAGAGCACCAGGCAGTGTTACACACTTGTGAATATCTCGAAAAAAACGGATACACAGTGACATATTTGGATGTTGAGAAGGATGGATTGCTAAATCTAGAGAAATTAAAGTCGGCAATTCGGCCAGACACGATTCTTGTCTCTATTATGTATGCAAATAATGAAATTGGAGTTATTCAGGATATTCAGAAAATAGGAGAATTTCTCGAAGAGATAAGGAAAAAAGACAGTCTCTTGCCACTTTTCCACACTGATGCATGCCAAGCAGTAGGATTTTTGGATGTGAACGTAAGAAATCTGAAAGTGGATCTTATGAGCTTCAATGCTGGAAAAATCTATGGTCCAAAAGGTGTGGGTGCCCTCTGTATCAAAAAAGGCGTGAGGATGATCCCCCAAATACAGGGCGGCGGTCAGGAATATCGGATGCGCGCCGGCACAGAAAATGTTGCTGCAATTGTAGGAATGGGTGAGGCCTTGAAGCTCGTGATGGCAGAAAAAGATACAGAGTGCGCCAGACTCAAACAGCTTCGAGATCTTCTGATAGAAGGTATCGAAAAAAATATCCCAAAAGTATATTTAAATGGACACCGCACAAAAAGATTGCCGAACAACGTGAATTTTTCTTTCGAAGGGATTGAAGGCGAAACTATTCTGCTTCGATTGGATATGGAAGGAATCTGTGTTTCTTCAGGATCCGCATGTACATCAGGAACGGTCGACCCATCCCACGTGCTCCTTTCGATCGGCGTCCCGTATGAAATTGCGCATGGGAGTGTCCGTTTCAGCTTAGGAAAAGATACAACACGAGAAGAAGTAATCTTTGTAATCGAAAAAATGAAAGAGGTGGTAGCGGATATGAGGTCTATTTCTCCACTCTATCAATAAGTGTAAATTTTTTGTATAATGCGACAGCTATGACATTCGACGTTATCCTATACATCGCAGGAAGTTTTTGTGTCGGAGGAATCTTGGCTTTTGTGCTACAGAAAAGCGCTTCCGAAACAGAGAAAGTGAAGCAGAAGGCTGAAGAAATGGTTCAAAAGGCGCAAGAAGAGAGTACCCGCCTCAAAAGAGAAACAGACGATAAGGTGTTGAAATCAAAAGAAGCTTTCAAGCAATCAGAGGAAGATCTAAATGAGTTTCTCAAAAAATTAGAAGAGTCTTTGGAAGGAAAAGAAGAGAATGTAAAAAAGAAGGAAGGGAAAATCCAAGAAATTCAAAAAGTATTGGACGAAGAGGAGCGCGAAAGTGCGCTCAAAAAAGAGGAAAATAAAGAATTAGAAATGCGACTCGTGGATGGCATAATGAAAAAAGCGCAACAGAAAAAAGAGGATATTCGAGAAAAAATGATAAAAGATCTCGAGCGTGAGCTGCGCGAAGAAAATGAAATTCGCCTCGCACATCTCGAAGAATTTTACAAAGAAAATGCTGAACAGGAGGCCAAAAATGTTGTGCTCAATTCTCTGCAAAGACTCTCGTCTCCAACTTCGAACGAAAAAAGAGGAACCCAGGTCATCGTTCCACGCGATCCGCTAAAGCTCAAAGTGATTGGTAAAAATGCCGAGAATATTCAAAAACTAGAAGAAATTCTAGAGATCGATGTCATTTTCAACGACTTCCCAAATGTCATCACCATCTCGCACTACAATCTTTTCACAAGGCAGATCGCGAAAAGAACGATCGAAAGGCTTTTCGAAGAAAGGGGTGAAGTCACGCCAGACACAGTCGTAAAAAATATTGAAGAAGCAAAAAAAGATATGGACAAAGAGCTTCTCAAAATGGGAAAAGAGGCCCTCAAGAGAATGAACATTAAACGTGTTTTGCAGGATGAAATGGTGCAAACCATAGGGAGACTTCAATTTCGAACAAGTTATGGACAGAACATTATGCGCCACTCTTTCGAAGTTGGATTACTAGCCTTGATGATGGGGTACGAACTCGGTGCAGAGGTCGAAACCTGTAAAATTGGAGGCTTCCTCCACGATCTCGGAAAAGCGATCGACCAGAATCCTGACATCATTGGAGCGCACGACTATCTGACGAAAGAGCTCATGGAGAAATATAATTTCCCAGAAAAAGAAGTGCACGCAGCATGGACACATCACGATTCTGAGCCCCCACGAACCACAGAGGCTTTCCTCATCAAAGGTGCTGATGCGATATCCGCAGGTCGTCCAGGCGCCCGAGAAGAAGCACTGGATAAATACATAGAGCGCATGAAGCAGCTCAACGAAATAGCAAATTCCTACGAAGGAGTCTCGAAAGTGCAGATCATGTCGGCGGGCCGTGAAGTGCGTGTCTACGTCAATCCAGGCGAGCTCGCAGACGACCTCATGCAGCCCCTCGCAGAGAATATCGCCAAAGAGGTGAAAGAGAATGTGGCATATCCAGGATATGTCCGCATCAACGCTATCCGCAGAACCCAAACCACAGAAACAGCTAAATAGTCCTTAACCCTCACTCACATGGACGAACAAAACACAAATCCGGAAAAGAAAAAATCTATCGTCGACAAACTCGTTATGGGAGCCATTATTGGCGGTGCAATAGGATCAGTACTAGGAGTTGCGTTTGCACCAAGAAAAGGAAGAGATACAAGAAAAATAATAAAAGAGAAGGGAAAAGAGCTCTATGAAAAGCACGGGTCAGTAGTCAAAGATCTGGCAGAAAAAGCGAAGGAAGAATCGAAAGGAATCTTCAATTTTATAAAAAATAATTTCTTGAAGAATAATGACGAAGAAAAAGGCAGAAGAAAATAAAATGCCGGAAGAAGAAAAATATACATCCACTGGATCAAGAATTTTCCCACCACTCTTGGTACTTTTTTGCTTTCTCCTGGCAGGCACGATAATGATCGAAATTCTCTATGATGCAAGAATTTCGCCAAACACCTTTCTTGGGAATACATCGCTCTCGAATGTGCCGTATGAAAAGCTAGGAGCAAAGGTGGAGCAAGCAATTAAAAAATTCGAGTTAAGGCCAATCGTTTTCAGTCTTCAAGGAAAGAAAGTTAATGTCAGGGCCTCTCAAATCGGGCTTCAGTGGGATGTAAAGAAGTTTCTCGAAAGAAAGAATGTCGTCAAAAAACCATTCCAAAAAACAGCGCATGTGGTTGCAAGTCTTTTCCAAAAAAGACAAGAAAAAATAGAGATTGCGGCGGATTGGGACGAACTCGAAAATATTCTGAAGAAAGAGTTTGGTATTGAAGAAACTCGCGATGCTTTTCTTGAGGCACAAGGGAAGAAGATCATCATCGTTGATGAAAAAGAAGGCTTCGAAATCGATCACGAAAAATTACAAGAAAAAGTATCGGAATTTGTAGGAATGCTCGGGGGGAAAACAAACAAAGGCAAAATCCTCGCAGGGGGGAAAATTGAACTCGATATAAAAAAATTCGAACCAAAAATAGTGAAGAAAGACCTCGAAGAGCATTTTGTTGAACTCGAAAAACTTTTCACAAAAATTGTGACAATCCAAATAAAAGATGTGAAAACGCGCATAGCATTAAGGAATTACAGGCATTGGATTTCTTACAAAAAAGAAGAAGGCAAGATAAAAGTCGATCTCGACGACGATGCACTCACAATTTTTCTAAAAAATGAATTTTCAAAAGATGCAGATTATCCCGCGAATCCGATCAGTATTTTCCGCGATGAAAACAGCAAAATAATTTTTGATGGAACAGGAAAAAATGGCCAGGCAGTGCAGTATGAAGAGGCAGAAAAATTAGTGGAGTCAGCGTTCAATACAGACGCAATGATAGTGGAAGTCCCCGTCCAAGAGATCCCCGCTGAAGTAAACGTGAGTCAGGATTTGCAGGATATAGGAATCAAAGAGCTCATCACCGTAGGCTACACCACATACTATGGATCACCCGTGAATCGCATGTTCAATATCCAGAACGGCATTGGAAAATTTAACGGAAGAATCATTTCTCCAGGTGAAGAATTCTCTTTCAACTCCGTGCTCGGGCGCGTCGATGGATCGACCGGATACCGAAAAGAGCTTGTAATAAAGCCAGAAGGAACGATTCCAGAGTACGGTGGCGGTATCTGCCAAGTTTCTACAACCATGTATCGCGCAGCACTCAGCGCTGGACTTCCTATCATCAATAGAAAGCCACATTCATATCTCGTCAGTTACTATGCACAGGTTGGCGGTCATGGGCTGGACGCCACGATCTATCCAGGATCCAGTGACCTGAAATTCATCAACGACACACCAGGTTCAATCCTTGTGCAGAGTTATGCCGACGGGCAGCAGGCATATTTCAAATTTTATGGCACCAAAGATGGAAGAAAAGTGGAAATCGAAGGACCGCAAATTTCGAATCACACATCGGCAGGATCGGTAGAATACATCAAGACAACATCACTTCCACCAGGTACACAGAAACAGGTAGAGAAAGCACACAACGGCTTCACGACACGATGGCACCGAACGATTACTTCGGCGACAGGAGAAGTAAAAAAAGAAGAAATAATAAGCAAATATAAAGCAATCCCAAGTCGCATCCTTGTCGGTAGCATCGCAACAGAAATCAAACCCGGTGATCCTACGGGCGAACAATATTTCCGAGATTGATTCCTAGCTCTCCGTCTTTTCTATTTTTTTCAAAAGAAGCCGTGCCACAGGACGAAGCTCGCTCTCTTTGTCTTCTTCCTGAAGCGCTTTTTGAATGATCTCTCTGGCTTCATCGAGGCGTCCGAGATCACAGAGAATCTCAGAGAAAATAAGGCGATATTGATTTTGGGGAGCAATCTGCAAAGCTTTTTCCACCGCTTCCAGCGCGAGATCATGCGATTTGAGGTCACGATACACATGAGCAAGATTGATGTATCGATTCGCCTTGTCAGGATCAAGTTCGATCGCTTTCAAATAAGAATCACGAGCATCTTCCATACGACGTTGCATATAGAGACCCAGTGCAAGATTGCTATGATACGAAGGATGAGTCGGATTGAGTCCTAGAAGTTTTCTGTAGACCGCCTCTGCCTTCGTAGAAAGGCCTTTTTTCAGGTATATGAGCCCAAGTCGAGCATGAGATTCCTCATGATGCTCGTCGATCGAAAGAACTCGAATAAAGAGTTTTTCTGATTCATCATAATCCCCTGCCAGAAAAGAAATTTCGCCATTTTTAAAAATCTCTTTCATCTCCAAATGTTCATGAATAGGAATAGTTTTCGAAAGAATTTCGGCACGTTCAGCAGTCATCTCTTCATGAGGAATAGGAATCCCATCATCTGGCACAAGAGCCTGATCCATGAGCAAAAGTCGATAAGATTTCGAGCGTCGAAAATAAATCACCAGGAGGCCTAAAAACGAAAGAGCGAGAAGAATAAAATAAAACATAAAAATCAGAGATGAATCATGAGTCGCTCCAACGTGAGTTTCTTGTTCGCATTATATCGAAACGCAAATCGTGTGCGCGAGATCTGGTCTAGAATATCAAGAAATCGTGATCTTTTCAAAGGGTTTGAGAGAAGCTGTCCGCGTGCAATATGCGTTAAAACATTCAAAAAATCTTCAATTTTTTCCTCGTTCTCGAGGAGAGTTTGAACAAAACAAAATCGATCAAAAATTTTTGGACTCTCGAGAAATAATAAAATTTCCTGATACATCGTCCTATAAAATGAAAGAAAATCTGCATCCCGCATAAAGCGAAAAGCGACTCCAGGCTTCCCCAAAGCAAATTGACTCACGTGAGTGAGTGTCTCATCATCCGCATCGGGATAATTTTCTTTCATCTTTTCGCGCAAAATATTTTCTGGACAATGATGAAATTGCAAGACGCGAAGACGTGAAACGATCGTTGGTAATACTTCTCGCAGTGACACGGCCGTGAAAAGAAAAATCGTATTTGGTGGTGGTTCTTCCAGAGTCTTCAAAAGGCAATTTGCTGATTCTGAAGTCATTCTTTCGATGCGCTCTGCCAGGAAAATTTTGTATCGTCCTGTCGTCGTCATATGAAGTCGCGCCAAAACTTCGCGAATCTGCTCGATCTTGATCGATTCATGATCATCCTGAAATTCAATCGTATCCGGATGACAACTTTTCTCAATCTGCGTGCATGTCGAACATTCATGGCAAAAATCTTTTTCACATTGGAGGATGTGTGCAAAATTTTTCGCAACGATCGACTTTCCCACTTTTTCTGGACCAACAAAAAGATAAGCATGCGCCAAATTATCCTCAGAAAGATCACGTTCTAGGCTCTCGAGAAGAGGTTCATGTCCAATAATTTTCCAGTGGTATTTCATGGGGATTTGGGCAAATAAGCGCACGATAACCTAGGCATCTTTCCATGTTTCTTCCTGTCGCACCAGGAGTTGATTGGCCAATTCCGGCTCAGCCATAACGTACTTCACGAGTTTCTCCAGACGAACTTTATTCTGTGAGCCTTTCACAAGGACAATATCATTTTTCTGCAAAATGCCTTTCAGAAAATCGCGAGCCACCATCACATTCACAAAAGAATGAACCGCATTGGCAGGGAGAATCCCCTGTCGTAGAGCCTCTTCTGCGGCCTTGCGCGCACTCTCACCCACGGTCACGAAGACATCGACAGAACCATCAATGAGCGGTGCAATATCGAGATGAGACTGTTCCGTGTGATGCCCAAGTTCGTTCATATTCCCGAGAACGAAAATTTTTCGTTCATCTTTGCGAGCAATGCTTTTCAAAACATGGAGCGCCATTTTCACCGCTGCAGGAGAGGCATTATACGAACTGTCGATAATTGATGATTCACGAATTCCCGCAATCAAGTTGAGTCTTCCTGCTGGAAGTTGAAAAGTTTTCAGCGCTTCCGCGATATCATGGAGATACATTCCTTTCAGCAACGCGCAACCGATCGCCGGTAAAATACTCGAAATATGATGTTCACCCAAAATCGGCACAAAAATCTCACCCGCAAGTTCTCCATAATGCACACGAAAAGAAATCCCATCACGAGTTGAATGGATATTGTCTGCAAAAAGTTTATCAGTCGGATCAGTCCCATACCATACGGTCTTTGCTGCGCTTTTGAAGCCACTGGAGCGCAGAAATTCATTATCCGCATTCATGAAAATCAAACCTTTTTCGTGCACTGCCAGAGGGAGTTTTGATTTTTCGTGATACACATCTTTGAGCGATCGGAATTGTCCTTCTGCCAAATGCACCGGCGCCACACTTGTGAAAACCGCAACATCCGGACGTGCCACAGAAAGCAGAAGATCCATATCTCCCGGCTTATCCACACCCATTTCCAAAATCAGAAAATCAAACTGCTCCTCCGAAAAAAACGCCGTATGAAATCCTCTCCAAAAAAGCCGAATCCATCCGAGAATCGAACGCCCAGGACTCAAAACACCCAAAATCGTCATCGGCAAGCCGAGTTCTGTATTATAACTTTTCTCACTCTTGAGCACACGATACGACCGCGACAGCACATGGGCGAGAGCATCTTTGGCTGTAGTCTTTCCGATCGATCCCGTCACTCCAATAATCTCCATCTTCTTCATTTTCGAAAGCCGTCGTCGCGCCAAAAAACGCAGCTTCAAAAAACAGATTCGCTTCAAAAAAGATTTCATAGGGAATATAAGTCAAAACTTACGCCTTTTTCGCAAGTCCCATTCCTTTCTCCATACCTTCTTTTGCAGCTTCCACAAGCTTTGTGAACGCCTCAGGCTCATTGACCGCAAGGTCTGCGAGCATTTTTCGGTCGATGAGAATCGCTTTGCGAGTCAAACCTTCGATGAAACGGCTGTAGTTCAAGCCCTGGAGTTTGCAAGCAGCAGACAAGCGAACGATCCAGAGTTGTCGGAAAGTTCGTTTCTTGCGTCGTCGATCGACGAAAGCATGTTCTCCAGCTTTCATCCAGGCTGTTTTTGCCTGTTTAAAAGTACGGCTGCGAAGACCTCGATAACCTTTGGTCTCTTTCAGAAGTCTTTTATGTCTTTTGTGGGCGGCAACGCCTCTTTTAACACGTGTCATATAAAAAAAGAAAAGAAGAATTAAACTTTAAGCATTTGAGCAATAGCATGCTGATCAGCAGAACTGGCGATAACGCCTTTGCGAGAACCGCGTTTTTGACCTTTCGATTTATGCATCAAAAGATGACTTCGCGCAGGTTTTCGGAACTTGAATTTTCCGGTACCCGTGACTTTCACACGTTTTTTCATACCGCTATGGGTTTTGGCTTTCATGGGAAGAAGGTAAAGGTTGAGATTGATTTATTGGCTTGGGTGGGACGTTTGTAGGAGCTCCAGTATTCGTGACAGGTGACAAAATCATGAATAGTGTGTTGCCCTGCGATTTCGGACGCTCGTCCAGTTTACACACATCTTTGACCATATCATAGAAGATTTTCATCTTTTCCATCCCGAGATCCTTGTGAGTGTTCTCGCGACCCCGGAAAAGCATGGTCACTTTGACGACATCTCGGTCAGCCAGAAACTTACGTGTCTGCTTTGCTTTGACCTCAATATCGTGAATTCCAGTACGAAATCCGATACGAATTCCTTTCACTTCCGACTGTTTTTGCTGAGCCTTGTGCTTGCGTTCAGCTTTCTGCTGACGATACAGATACTTGCCATAGTCCATAAACTTGCAGACTGGCGGCACTGCATTTGGAGCCACTTCAACCAAGTCTAAATCCCTTTCGCGAGCCATTTCCAACGCTTTTCCGAGTGCCACCGTTTCCGGTGGTTTTCCACCTTCTTCATCGACGAGGCAGACGGTCTGAGCGCGAATGAACTGATTGACGCGAAGTTTTTTAGAGATAAGAAAGCTGGTTAAAAGCACTTCAAGGTCAGAAGCGAGTGGGATTATAAGGCAAAAAAAGCCACAATGTCAACAGCGGAGCGTGCAGTGCAGCCTAATTTTTGAGTAGCGCAAAAGCCAAAATCACACTAAGATTCTTTGAGCAAAGACTCTACATCTCTGCACACATTATGGAAAAACGACGCTCCGCCCGAGAAATCAATATCGGCGGAATAACAATCGGCGGGAAAAACCCAGTGGCAATTCAGTCCATGTGCACGACCAAAACTCACAACATCCGTGAGACTCTTGCGCAAATCAAAAAATTGAAAAAAGAAGGATGCGAAATTATCCGCGTCACCGTCCCCTTCCCTCACGACGCGGAAGCTCTTCCAGAAATTGTGAAAAAAGCGGACATGCCCGTGGTCGCAGACATTCACTACGATTATCGAATGGCGATCGCATCGATCAAAAATGGCGCGCACAAAATCCGCATCAATCCCGGAAACATCGGAAAAAAAGAATGGGTGGAAGAAATTATCAAAGTCGCAAAAAAATACAAAACCCCGATCCGCATCGGCGTGAATGCCGGCTCTCTGGAAAAAGAACTCTGGGCGAAATATCGCCGTCCATCACCAGAAGCACTCGTCGAATCTGCACTCAATTGGATTCAATTCTTCGAAGAACGAAATTTCCACGATATGGTCATCGCGCTGAAAAGTTCGCGCGTTCCAGAAATGATTCAGGCATACGAGCTCATCGCCAAAAAGTGTGATTATCCGCTGCATCTCGGCGTCACCGAGGCCGGAACAATGCTTCCGGGATCAGTGAAAAGCGCCATCGGTATCGGCACACTCCTCTATCGCGGCATCGGCGACACAATTCGAGTTTCACTCGCCGAAGATCCTGTCGAAGAAATAAAAGTCTGCAAAGAAATTCTGAAATCATTGGAACTGTATCAAAAAGAGCGCACCATCATCGCATGTCCAACATGCGGACGCGTGGAAGTCGATCTTCTGAAACTCGCTCACGAAGTCGAAAAAAGAACAGCAAAAATACATCTACCCATCAGAATCGCCGTCATGGGCTGCGTCGTGAACGGCCCAGGAGAATCACGAGAAGCCGACTACGGAATCGCCGGAGGCAAAGGCGCAGGCGCCATTTACCGAAAAGGAAAAATGGTAAAAACCGCACCAGAAAAAGATTTATTAAAAGAACTCCTTGCCGTGATTCAGGCGGATTATCCAAAAATAAAACTGTAGCTCTATGTCACAAGTCACACGTCACAAGTCAATTGTTATCTTGGGTTCCACCGGCAGTGTCGGCACGCAGACACTCGAAGTCCTCGAGCAATATCGCGATGAATTTGAAATCGTCGGACTCGTCGCATACCAAAATGAAAAGCTTTTGCAGACGCAGAAGGAGAAATTCGTCAATGCACAGGCCATTCTTCTGCAACGCGATGGATTTGAAAAAATAGAATCTCTCATAGAAAAATCCGACATCGTCGTGAACGCACTCTCCGGAGAATCAGGAATCGCGCCAAGTATTCAGGCGCTCGAAAAAGGAAAAAAATTATTGATCGCCAACAAAGAAGCGCTCGTTGTCGCAGGAGAAACACTCATGAAAGTTGCGCGAAAAAATAAAACAACAATCATTCCGATCGATTCCGAACTCACCGGAATTCTTGAATGTCTCGGAGAAAGGCCAATGAATGAAGTTGAAAAAATAATCCTCACCTGTTCTGGCGGGCCATTCCACGGAAAAACTCGAGAAGAATTAGAGAACGTCACGGTCGCACAGGCACTCAAACATCCGCGCTGGAACATGGGAAAAAAGATCAGCATGGACAGCGCAACGCTCATGAACAAAGGTTTTGAGCTCATCGCCGCAAGTGTGATTTTCGGTATCCCCCAGGAGAAAATCGAAATTGTCATCCATCCGGAAAGTGTCGTGCATGCACTCATCCAATGGCGCGACGGAAATATCACTGCTGCGATTTCACCAGTCGACATGCGGCATACCATCACCTACGCACTGTTCCATCCCGAGCGAAAAACATCCACACTCCCCCGCCTCGACATCACAAAAACGCAACTGACATTTCAAAAACCAGACGAACAAATCTTCCGCAGTCTCAGACTTGCAAGAGAAGCCTCAGACAAAGGAGAGAAATTTTCAGCTGCACTAAGCCAAAAAAACGATGAAGCCATAGAAAAATTCTTAACCGGAAAAATAAAATTCCTAGAGATTTTCAATCTCCTGAATCCTACATCCTAACTCCTAACTCCTTGCGCCCAATCTCCATCCTCCTCGCCGCCGGAAAAAGTTCTCGCATGGGAGGCATCGACAAAGTGAACGCCGTCATCTGCGGGAAGCCGCTCTGGAAGTACAGTTTTGAAGTTCTAGAAAAATTCTCAAAAGTTTTTCTGATCACAAAAGGTGGGCCAACACGTTTCGATTCAGCAAAAATAGGATTCGAAAAAGTTTGTAAAAGTGAGAAATTAAAAGACTCTGACATCGTTATTTTTCACAACGCGGCCAATCCTTTTCTGGATAGTCGAGAGTTGGAATTGGCGATACAAAAGGCAAAAAAACATGGTGCCGCCGTCGCCGGAAATATCGCCATCGACACCGTGAAAAAAATCGACGGAGAAAAAATCACAGGAACTTTTCCACGCAAAAAAATACTTCTCGCTCAAACGCCGCAAGCATTCCAGGTCGGAATTTTGAAAAAAGCATATCGCGAGGCAGCAAAAAAGAAACACATTTTTACCGATGAATCTTCTCTCATCGAAGCCATCGGCGTCACACCACATTGGATTCCCGCATCACCACTCAACAGGAAAATTACGACCCGCGATGACCTCGATTGGATGCACGCCATGCTCGCACAACCACGCACAGCAATCGCCACCGACAGTCATGCATTCGATACCAAAGGCACACTGAGACTCGCCGGGATCACAATAAAAAAACTTCCAAAACTCCACGCAAACTCGGACGGAGACGTCGCACTTCACGCGCTTGCCACAGCCATTTCTCAAGCACTTGGACAAGGTTCACTCGGAACTTTTGCAGACGAAATAGTTGTGACAGGAATCACCAGCAGCAAGCAATTTCTAAAACCTCTTCTCGCAGAACTCAAAAAACAAAGTCTTGTCATCGGCCACCTCGGACTGCATTTCGAATGCAAAATTCCAAAAATCGATCCACTCGTCATCTCCATAAAAAAATCTCTCTCGGAAATTCTTCACATCAGTGCTGAGCAAATCGGCATTACAGTGACATCCGGAGAAGGGCTCACCGCCTTCGGAAAAGGCAAAGGCATTCATTGCACGGCAGTCGTCACTCTTTGGAGAAAATAATTTTTATGCAAAAAATCACTCTCAAATCTCACGCAAAAATCAACCTCGCACTCGACATCCTCGGGATCGAAAACGAATATCACTTCATCCAAACCGTGTATCAAAAAATCGATATGCATGATGAAGTGACAATAGAATTGAACGATTCTGGAGAAATCCAATGCGACGGAAAACTCGCCACACAAGCCGCAAAAACATTCTTTGAAAAAATAGGATCAAAAAAAGGCGTAACAATTACCATCCAAAAAAATATCCCCTATTACTCCGGTCTCGGCGGCGCCTCCAGTAATGCCGCAGCGGTACTGAGAGGACTCAGCGAACTTTTCCAAAATCCACTTTCCCAAAAAGAACTTTTCGAAATCGCGGAAAAACTCGGAATGGACGTGCCATTTTTCGCATCAGGATGCGACACAGCGCTCGGAACCCATTTCGGAGAAAAAATCACAAAACTTCCGCAATGCCCGAAACTCAATTACGAATTCTATTTCCCAGAAGCAAAAAAATCTTCCACGAAAGACATGTACGAAAAACTCGATCTCGCAAAATGCGGAAAAAATACAAATAAAACAGAAAAACTCATCACTGCACTCAAAGAAAAAGATGAAAACGCCATTCTCCAAAACATCCACAACGATTTCGAACAACTCTGGCCGAAACCAAAAAGTCACACGTCACACATCACAAGTCACACGTTTCTCACGGGCGCCGGCCCGACGTGGGTCATTATTCCTCCACCCGTCGCCCCATCATCGCCTTCCCAAGCGTGATCTGATCCGCATATCCCAGCTCTCCACCCATCGGAAGTCCACGCGCAATGCGCGTGAGAGGCACGGCATACGTTTTGAGCATCCTCGTGATGTACAGCGCCGTCGTCTCCCCTTCCATGCTCGGATTCGTCGCCAAAATGACTTCAGAAACTTTCCCATCGCGCACGCGCGCATGCAGTTCCGCGAGTTTCAAATGCTCCGGCCCAACTCCGCGAATCGGTGACAAAACTCCGTGCAGAACATGATAAGAGCCAGTATAAGAGCCAGTTTTTTCAATCGCCACGACATCCAAAATTTGCTCTACGACACAGACTTTCGATTGATCCCGGGAAGCATCAGTACAAATTCCACACGGATTAGAGTCCGACAGATGCCAACAAATCGAGCAAAACATCACACCATTTTTCATCCCAATCACCGATTCACCGAAATCTCGGACACGTGAATCCGGAGAATGCAGCAAGTGAATCGCCAATCTCTCAGCCGTTTTCGGCCCAATCCCCGGCAGCCGGGAAAATTCATCAATCAATTTCTGAATAACTCGCGGAAGTGAATAATTCGCCATAAAAAAGCAGTTTCCTCAATCCTACATCCTAAATCCTAAATCCTCAACTCACCTCCCAATCAACCGCAAAAATTCCGACCTCGTCTTCTCATTTTTCTTGAAAAGTCCGAACTGCGCCGACGTCATCACGGTGCTATTTTGTTTCTCCACACCGCGCGCCATCATACATAAATGTCGTGCTTCCAGAACCACTCCCACGCCGAGAGGATTCAAAACCTGATTCACTGCGCCAGCAATTTGCGAAGTGAGCCGCTCCTGATTTTGCAGTCTGCGAGCGTACATTTCCACGAGTCGCGGAAGTTTCGAAAGACCAATAATTTTCCCCTGCGGGATATATCCAATATGAGCTTTCCCAAAAAAAGGAATCATATGATGTTCGCACATTGAATAAAACTCGATATCTTTCACGACAATCATCTCGTCATAATTTTCACTTTCGAAAAGCGTGATGAAGTCTTCCGGTTTCTGTTCATATCCAGAAAAAATTTTCCCAAAAGCTTTTGCGACGCGTTCAGGAGTCTCGAGAAGCCCTTCACGCTGAGGATTATCATCGATCAGCGGGATGAGTTCTTTCATAATTTTTACAATCTTTTCTTCGTTCATAAATGAGATAAAAAATATTCATGCACCCGATCATCCCCCGTCAGCTCCGGATGAAAGCTCGAAGCCAGAATCCTGTCTTGCCGTACCAGTACAGGATCACCCATGTGTTCCGCGAGTACTGTAGCCTTTTTCCCAACTCTCGTAAACCGCGGCGCCCGAATAAAAATCGCCCGCACCGGCCCACCAGAAATCTCCGAACACGTAATTTCTGTATCGAAACTTTCGATCTGAGACCCATACGCATTGCGATCGACATCGATGTCGAGAATCCCCCACTTCGCGAGCAAAATTGCCCCCGCACACGTCCCATACACCGGCATCCCACCGCGAACCGCAGCCACAATCCCATCTCGCAGTCCATACATTTTACACAGCATTCCAATCGTCGTACTCTCCCCACCCGGCATAATCAAACCGTCCAGATTTGCCAAATCCGCGACAGTCTTCACGCGCACCGGAGTCACTCCCGCACGCCGCAAACTCTCCACATGTTCCTCCACCGACCCCTGCATATCCAGAACCCCAATTCGAAGCTGTTTTTTTCCAGATTTCATAGAAAATAGTCAAAAAGCCCGCAGAGGATAGCAGGAAATGAAGTGAAAAGAAAATAATCACCACCCTCTTTCCGCAAACTTCTTCTCCAATCCCGCAATTTCCAAACTCTTCATCGTCTCTCCGAGCCCTTTTGAAACGCGCGCCACGACCGCAGGATCAGCAAAATGCAACGTCGCTTCCACAATCGCCCGAGCACGTTTCGCCGGATCCTCAGATTTGAAAATCCCGCTGCCCACGAAAATTCCTTCGCAACCGAGTTGCATGAGGAGCGCGGCATCCGCAGGAGTTGCCACTCCCCCAGCCGCGAAATTCACCACCGGCAATTTTCGCGCACGAGCCACTTCCCCGACGAGCTCCACCGGCACGCGATATTCCATCGCACATTTTTTTAATTGACTCGCATTCATTTTCGAAACCTTTTCAATCTCGCTGCGAATCGCCCGAATATGTCGCACCGCCTCCACCACATTTCCTGTCCCCGCTTCGCCTTTCGTGCGAATCATCGCCGCACCCTCATGAATTCTGCGCAGTGCCTCGCCGAGATTTCTTGCCCCACAAACAAAAGGCACTTTGAAATCATTTTTCACAACATGAAATTCCTCATCAGCAGGCGTCAAAACTTCACTCTCATCCACGTAGTCCACGCCGAGAGACTCGAGAATTTGCGCCTCCACGAAATGCCCGATGCGCACCTTCGCCATCACCGGAATCGTCACCGCTTTCATAATTTCCACAATCAGCATCGGATCGCTCATGCGCGCCACACCACCATCGCGACGAATATCCGACGGGACACGTTCGAGCGCCATGACAGCCACCGCACCCGCCTGCTCCGCAATGCGAGCCTGTTCGGCGTTCACGACGTCCATAATCACGCCACCCTTCAGCATCTGCGCGAGGCCACGTTTCAGCTTTGGAGTATTCTTTGCTACCAGAGTTTTTGCAGTTTTTTTCATAAAAGCGAAAAGGATTAAATCACACAAAAGAATTTCCTACAAATACTCCCCCCAATCCTTGATTTTCAAATCCTCGATTCCATATCGCGCAAGCGCTTCGCAAACAATCTTCGCGACTTGGATATTCGTGAGCAGTGGAATATTGAGATCAATCGCCTTTCGACGGATCAGATAGCCATCTGTCTGCGTCACACGATCGTAGTTTTTCGGGATGTTGATGACGAGATCAATCTCACGGTGCGACAGTGAGTCGAGCAGATTCGGTTTCACGCCAGAAGAAATTTTGTGCAAGAGAGTGGTTTCAACGCCACCATCTTCCAGAAATTTATGAGTTCCTTCCGTCGCAAAAAGTTTGAATCCGAGCTCCACGAACTGTCGTGCGATCGGGAGGAAATCCGCTTTGTCTTCGATGCGACCGATACTCACAAGAATATTTTTTTCAGGAATTTTGAATCCCACAGAAATCATGGCTTTCAAAAAAGCTTCGTAGAGATCGTCTCCAAAACACGCGACTTCGCCAGTAGAAGCCATTTCGACACCCAGCACCGGATCCGCTCCCTTGAGTCTTGGGAACGAAAACTGCGGAACTTTCACGCCAACATAATCCAGATCCAAAGTTCTTGGTTTATTGATTTTGTATTCCAGAACCGATTTGTCATCGAGCATCGCACGCGCCGCAATCTCAATGAAATTGTATCCCGTCACTTTCGAAGAAAAAGGAAAACTGCGACTCGCACGCAGATTGCACTCGATCACTTTTACATAATTATTTTTCGCCAAAAATTGAATGTTGAAAGGTCCACTAATCGAGAGCTCTTTCGCAATCTGTTTGGCGATCACTTTCACACGACGGATCGTCTCGATATACAGCTTCTGTGGTGGCAAAACGATCGTCGCATCACCGGAGTGAACACCCGCATTTTCGATATGTTCCGCGATCGCCCAGATCAAGAGTTCACCTTTGTACGCGACTGCATCGATCTCGATTTCTTTCGCACCAACTTCGAATTTACTCACGACAACAGGAGCTTCGGGGCTCACGCGCGCCGCCTTGTTCAGGAACGCATGCAGTGATTCGCGATTCTGCGCCACGCGCATCGCCGCTCCCGAGAGCACATACGACGGACGTACGAGCACGGGATAGCCGACATCATCCGCAAAAGTTTCGATCTCAGAAATATTTTTCAATTCTTTCCAGAGCGGCTGATCGATTTTCAACTTGTCCATCATTTGCGAAAATTTATGTCGATCCTCTGCACGGTCAATCTGCGCAGCCGAAGTTCCCAGCAGCTTGACGCCATTTTTTGCAAGTTTCATCGCCAGATTATTCGGCACTTGTCCACCCGTCGACACGATCACGCCGTGAGGATTTTCTCTTTCGTAAATGTCGAGCACGCGCTCAATCGAAAGTTCATCGAAATATAATTTGTCGCACGTATCGTAATCCGTCGACACAGTCTCAGGATTATAGTTAATCATGATCGTCTCGTAACCTCGTTTCCCAGCGGCTTTCAGCGCATTCACACAACACCAGTCGAACTCCACTGATGACCCGATACAATACGGACCACCACCGAGAACGATCACACTCTTCTTTTTTTTGTTCACCATCACATCATTTTTATCGCCGTGGTAGGTGAGATACAGATAATTTGTCTGCGAAGGATATTCCGCTCCCATCGTGTCGATCTGTTTCACGACCGGGAAAATCTTGAACTTCTTGCGGGATACACGTACCTCCATTTCAGTTCTCTTCGTCAGGTTTCCGATCTGTTTATCAGAAAATCCTGTTTTCTTCGCCGCAACAAAAGTCTCACGCGAAAGTTTCTTTCCTTCTCTCTCGACATCGTGCGACACGTCCGAAATATTTTTCAATTTCTCCAAAAACCAACAATCAATCTTCGTAAGTTCATTCACTTTCGCAACACTCCATCCACGTTTGAACGCTTCCGCAACCGCAAGAATACGTCGAGGCGTAGGCACTTTCAGCGCTTGTTCCAGATCCATCGTTGGAATCCCGAGATTTTCGTTTCCCGTGAAACCCTGCAAACCGATCTGCAGCATACGCAGACCTTTTTGAATAACCTCTTCAAAACTGCGACCCAAAGCCATAATTTCACCAACCGATTTCATCTCGGTCGTAATCTCCTGAGAAACCATACGAAATTTATCCAAATCCCATCGAGGAATTTTGAGCGCCAGATAATCCAGCGCCGGCTCGAAACACGCCGTCGTAGTCTTCGTCACCGCATTTTTCAAATCAGAAAGTCGATATCCAAGAGCCAATTTCGCCGCCACATGCGCGAGCGGATACCCCGTCGCCTTCGACGCGAGCGCACTCGAACGCGAGAGACGCGCATTCACTTCAATCACACGATAGTCTTCACTTTTCGGATCCAGCGCAAATTGGATGTTGCACTCGCCGATAATCCCCAGATGTCGAATCGCCTTGATAGAAATTTTTCGCAGAAAGTGATATTCACTATTATTCAAAGTCTGCGATGGTGCCACGACAATGCTCTCGCCAGTATGAATCCCGAGTGGATCAAAATTTTCCATGTTACACACCGTGATGCAGTTATCGAAACTGTCACGCACCACTTCGTATTCCAACTCTTTCCAACCGCGCAAATTCTCTTCAATCAAAACCTGAGGACTGTACGAAAACGCCGTTTCCAGCAGAGGCTCGAGCTCTTTCCAATTCGCCGCAAAGCCACTCCCCTTCCCGCCAAGCGTGAAAGCCGCACGCACAATCACCGGAAATCCAATCTTCTCCACCGCTTTTTTCGATTCCGCCATCGTCGTACACGCCACACTGTTCGGAACTTTGAGTCCAATCTTCCCCATCTCTTCATTGAAAATCTTTCGATCCTCCGTCTTCCAAATCGCCGAAACCGGCGTCCCCATGACCTGCACGCCATACTTTTTCAAAATATTTTTTTGATACAATTCAATTCCACAATTCAGCGCCGTTTGCCCTCCAAAAGAGAGGAGAATCCCATCCGGCTTCTCTTTTTGAATCACTTTCTCCACAAAATACGGATTCACCGGCAGGAAATACACTTTGTCCGCCATCCCTTCGCTCGTCTGAATCGTCGCGATATTCGGATTGATGAGAATACAAGAAAGGCCCTCTTCTTTCAGGGCCTTGATCGCTTGCGAACCAGAATAATCAAACTCTCCAGCTTCCCCGATTTTCAATGCTCCAGAACCGAGGATTAAGACTTTCTTGATAGCGTGTTTTTTTTGTGCTGGCATAAAAAAGTTCTTGCTTCTGGAGGAGCATAGTGAAAAAAGAAATGCCGGTCAACTGCCTTTCAACTTCACGGCTCGCCCTTTTACCTTTTTGGAACTCCAGGAGAACCGAAGATTCTCTCCATTTCACCCTCTGGGTATTCTGTGGGAGCAACGACATCAGGATGACTAGGGTCCAATCCCAAAGCCTTTGCATGGGCATTAAAATCAAAAACTCTTGCCACACAAGGGCGAGTCGCTGCAGAAACATTACGAACAGCACCCCCATGAGTTCCAGCTCGCTCAGGAGGAGTGGCTTGGTGAGATGGCGCAAAGGGAACAATGGGAACTCCATGAGATTGTTCTGCAGTAGGTGGTTTAAAAGTCATAAAAAAAACACATTTAAAAATAAAGGAAGCCAATATTACCAGACAAAATTCACTTGTCAAATTTCAGCTTTGAAAAGTTGAAAACCAAAGTCCAGAGCCTCCATCACAAAGCCCAGTCGTTGCGAACCACATCGATATATTTCAAAATATCCTCAGCATGCTCAGCAGGAGTTACTTTTTGAAACACTTTTGCCACTTTTCCTTCTGGATCGACAACGAAAGTCACTCGATCAGCATTTTTCCCGTTCCAGACGTTGAAAGCTTCAGCGAGTACATGGTCTGGATCGGCCAAAAGTGGAAAATTCAAATCATATTTCTTGATGAATTTCTCATGAGAAGCAAAATCATCTGTGCTGACGCCATAAACGACGACATCACGTTTTTCAAATTCTTTTTTCTGATCGCGGAAACCGCATGCTTCTTTCGTGCATCCAGGAGTATCGTCCTTCGGATAGAAATAGAGAACCACCCATTTCCCCTTCAGATCGACAGGAGAGACAGGATATCCACTCGTGCTTTTTGCAGAAAATCCAGGAACTGGTTGGCCAATCATTGAATCAAACATAAGAGTAGGAGTTAAGAAGTCACAAGTCACATGTCACATGTTCCTCGAGAGCTCCGATTATAACAATTCATCTCTCATTTGTAAAAAATCGAAATTCGCCCTACAATGAAACAAAATATAACCCACGCTTTTTATGAAAAAAATTGCCCTCATCGCTACATTATTACTCACATTAGGAGTTCTTTCTGGATGCAAAACCAAACCACAGCCAGAAGATGCAGTAGTAGCTCCAGAGGCAACCGTCACGGAAAATGAAAGCGCCACAGCAGAGGGTGAAATCACGGATGGAGATGTGAGAGAGGAGAAAGTGGTTCCCGAAAAAACAGAAACACAGACCAAAGAAGAGGTGCCGGCAAAAGAAGAAAAGCCAGCAGTAAAAGCGGAAGTGAAAACAGAAGTGAAGGTGGAGACAAAGACAGAAACTCCAAAGGCACAAATAAAAACTTTCAACATGGTGGCAAAAAACTTCACTTTTGCACCATCCACAATCACAGTCAATGAGGGTGACACAGTTCGCATCAATTTGAGCAGTACAGAAGGGACACACGGTCTCGTCATTCCAGATTTTGGTGTGAACAAAGTAGTGAGCCAAGGAGCTCCAGTCGTTCTCGAATTTGTGGCCAGTAAGAAAGGAACATTTGGATTCCGTTGCAGCGTGATGTGTGGTGAAGGACACGGAGACATGAAAGGAACTTTGATCGTGCAATAAATGAACCAGAAAATTTCTCTCGCAGAATATATCAAGGTCGAAGCCACAAAAATGGGTTTCGACCTTGTTCGTATTATGGACGCACGAGCTCTCGAGAAAGAGCAGAATTTTTACAAAGAATGGCTGGAAAAAGGCTACGGCGCCGACATGGAATGGCTCAAAAAGGAGCCAGAAAAGCGTGGCAATCCAGAGAAAATTTTCCCAGGGACAAAAAGCGTGATCTGTCTCGGCATGAATTATTTCCCAGCGGATGAAGAACAAAATCCCATCGAGAAGCCATCCTTCGGTGTCGCCCGTTACGCGAGAACTCGCGACTATCACAAAGTCATCGGGAAAAAATTAAAAAAATTGTGCCAGATAATCGATGAGAAATCTTCAGAAAATGCTGACCAAAAAGTCTCACGTTCATACATCGACACCGGCCCCGTTTTCGACCGTTCTTTTAGCGAAAAGTCAGGACTCGGATTTATCGGGAAAAATTCCTGTCTCATCACGCGCGAGCTAGGATCATACATCTTTCTCGCAGAAATCTTCGTCACTGTTCATCTGAAACCCGACGAGCCATCGAAGTGGAAAGGCGCTTGCGGAAGCTGCAAACGTTGCATCGACATCTGTCCCACAAATGCCATTCTTCCCGATCGCACCATCGACGCACGACGATGCATCTCCTATCTTACCATCGAAAACCGCGGAGAAATTCCACAGGAATTCCGGGAAAAAGTAGGAACCTGGCTTTTCGGATGTGATCTCTGTCAGGAGATTTGTCCACACAACGTTCGGTCAAAACCCACAAAAGTCGACGACTTCCAGAACATCCGTATCGGTACACAAGTATACGATCTCCAAAAGATTCTGGAAATAAAAACTGACGAAGAATTTCTGAAAGCATTCGCAGGAACCCCACTCATGCGCGCCAAAAGACGCGGCCTCATCCGCAACGCCTGCATCGTCGCCGGAAATCTCCACGAAAAATCACTCATTCCAGCACTCAAGAAAATCGCAAAAGGAAAAGACAAAATGCTCGCCGAGCACGCAACCTGGGCGATCAAAAAAATAACTGCGCCCTAAAGTCACACGTCACACGTCACACGTCACACGTCACACGTCACACGTCACACGTCACAAGTCACAAGTCACAAGTCACAAGTCACAAGTTCCACCGAGTTTCTTCACTCCCCTTCTTCGCATTCTCATACCGCGCCATCGTAAAAAGTAAATCACTGAGACGATTGAGATATTTCACAAACA
>JBBTWG010000052.1:0-8782 GCA_038062935.1 Patescibacteria group bacterium | reverse complement strand
CAATGCCGATCATTAGGAAGGCACTTCCCACGTCCGGCTGGAGCAAAACCGGCAACAGAATAAAAAAAACAACCGTCACGAAAGGAATAAATCCGCCGTGCAAAGTATCAATTTCTTTTTGCTTTTTTTCGCACCAATAAGCCAAATAAAACGTCATCGCCAATTTCGCCATCTCGGTCGGCTGAAAAGAAGTATCGAAAAATTGTAACCAGCTTCTCGCAAAAGTATTGTGAGTAGAACCCAGGAAAAGTACCGCGAGCAAAAGGAGAAAAATAACTCCAAAAAAAGGAACCGCAATACCTCTCCAGAACTTATACGAAATGTTCGAAGCAATGAAAAACCCAAGAAGCCCAACAGCCATACGTATCAAATGTTTTTTTAGAAGCAGATAACAATCCACCGCGACGTCATCGCAACTCGGATAGAGAACATTCGGCGCTGAGAGCTCAATCGACTTCGGAACGCCGATACTCGTGATCATAATAATGCTCACCATCACCAAAATTCCTACCAGAATCAACAGCCGAAAATCGCCACGAAAAGAGGTCTCCATAGGCTTGGATACTTTCACATGTGCGGTGGGAAAAGTCAATTTCGCGCCGCCGCATTTTTTTTGGGAGGGTGAGTTTTTATTTTTCCGAAAAAGTGCTCGGTCTGCGACCAAAATGAGAGTATTTTGGCTAAAAATCGAATAGCAAGCTATCCGATTTTCTTCACGCCAAAAACTCTCGTTTTGGATCCCGCATCCCTTCGCAATTTTTTCGGAAAAATAAAAACTCACCCTCCCAAAAAAAATGCTCCTTGCTGCGTTTTTGAAATCCCAAGCACTAAATCCTACATCCTAAATTATTTACCGAAAGATTGTGGACGCTGAAAGAAAATCCGTTTCAAATTTTTGTATGCAGCATCTTCTACATCGCTCAGTGTTTCTGTCGCAGCAGGTTTTCCGCGAAATGTCGCATTCATTAGATCTTCTGCCTCTTTCAAATCCGTATGAACCGCCGTGTGCTCTCCTCCCAGGTGCAGTGCACGCACTTGAATGCGCTCAATCCGGCGTGATGCATCGAGAAAGATCTCCATTCCCAATCCAGGAGTTTCTACTGGTTCGCCATTTACATAAAGTTGATGGCGCCGTGATGGATTCTGATTTTCCGGATCAGGAAAATAATCTGTTGCCACTCCATATTTTTCCTTCATCGCTCTACGCTCACCATCATTAAATTTCAACAAAAACCTCTCACCCGATAAAAGAACACCCTTCCCATCGGGAGAGTCTTTCCCAATGCAAAAATCAGTTTTTTGTTCAATCATGGATTGAAAATCTTCATGAGAGAGTGCTTCAACTTTCTCAACCTTTCCGCCTTTGTAGAGCTCTTTTATTCTATCAAAAAAACCTTTTTTCCCTTCAGAATTTTCATTGCCGACTTTTCCTTTTGGTTCATTTTCCATATATGTATTATAACATACAAACAACATTTCAGCAATAACGTGTAGAGTACATGCTATACTCGCCACATGTGGAAGATTATCCTCATCGCTAGTGCTGTTTTTGGTCTCGATCAGCTCACAAAATGGGCGGCGGTGAAATATCTCGCAGAGGCGATTCAGGTGATCGAAAATGTGCTGCAGTTCAAGCTTTTTTATAATCACGGCATCGCTTTTAGTATCAGTATTCCACAGACGATTATCATCACGCTGACATACATCATGCTCATCATCGGAGTGTATTTCGCATACCAGGAACTCAATCTGAAAAACTGGTACACGCAAATACTTCTCGGCGTCATCATGGGTGGTACACTCGGCAATCTCTTCGACCGTGCACTCCAGGGTTCCGTCGTCGACTTCATCGCAGTCGCGAATTATCCAGTTTTCAATATCGCCGATATCGGCATCACCGTGGGATTATTTTGTATCGTAATTTTTTTCGAAAGGTTGAGGAAAAAGAAAGTCTAGAATTTTTTTCCAGTCACAATCCGAAACTGCGCTTTCCCCTGATAAAAAAGCATTCGGTCGCCGGTGATAATCCGCGCGCCAGCACCCAATGCATCTTTCAAAAATTTCGTCACACGTGGTCGATACACGAGGTCAAAAGCCACAATTTCGCTACCACCATTTCTGAGCTCCTTCCAAAACTTCACCGAAACCGGCGACGCGCTCAAATCTTCGAGTCCCACCGACGTCGTATTCACCACGATTTCCGCCTCCACAGTTTCGCGATCATCCCAGTGCACGAGCGGACAGCGAAAAACCGAAGCCAAATCTTCTGCGCGATCAAAAGTCCGATTCGTCACAAGCACCTGCGCACCCGCATGCATCAGTGCGTACACCACCGCCCGCGCGCCACCGCCCGCGCCGAGCACGAGTACACGTTTCTCCGCAACATCCACACCGGCCTCCGTAAAACTTTCACGTACACCAATCCAATCAGTGTTCCAGCCTTTCAATTTTTCCCCATCCCAGGAAATAGTATTCACTGCGCCAATCTCTTTCGCGACTTCGTCGACTTCGTCGAGATACGAAATAACCGATTCCTTATGAGGAATAGAAACCGCGAGACCCACAATTTCCTCCGTATGCCTATCGCGCATGCGTTCAAAAAACGCACCCAATTTCTCCGGCTCCACATCGAACAATTCGAATTTCGCATTCTCCATTCCAGCGTGCGCAAACCATCCCTCATACAAAGCAGGTGACTGCGAATGAGAAACGGGATGCGCGAGGAGACCGTAAATTCTCATGACTCTTTTTCGTGAAATGTCGTAATGGTCCGCAGGAAAAGAGCGAGATTTACTTTGTCTTGAGCAGGAATTCCAGAAAGAGACTTTTTTGCCAAACGCTTCAAGTATTTTTCTGCTGCCAATTTTCCACGTTTGAATTTTTTCTCATACACTGCAGGTTCATCGGACTCATATGGCATCAAGCGCGCGAGGCTTTTGGAGACTTTCTGAAGCGGCATCGAAAAAATACTACCTGCATACGGACCATCAAAAAGTTTTACAAACGAACTGACGACGATGCCATAGCCACTTGCCTCAGGATAAGCCAAAAATTCGTAGATTATGAAAGATTGTTGAGCATCTATCTCCTGCAGCGTGCACACTGCAGAAATAGTGCCCGGAGTATTCCAGGATTGAGGACCAAAAATAAAACCTGGCTTCAGGCATAAATCAGAAAGATTTTCATATTGAGGCGCGCTCTCAGAAAAAATATTCTGTTCTATGGGAAAATAAGTCCATTTGTAATCCATGGAGATAAGCTGCATGGAAAAATTCGATTTTTTTGAAAAATAGTATCGGGACATTCCCGCATCATATTTGGAAGATTTTTCGGTAAAATCTTTATTGGCGACTTCCATATCTCTTTGCCATGAAGAAGGGATGTCGAGAGTGAAACGATTATTCGGATCACTAAAAAAATCTTCAAAATGCACAAAGTTTTCTGCTGCAACAGCAATACCAGAAAGCAAAGAAACAGAAAGAAGAAATGAAGCAAGGATTTTTTTCATAGAATTATTTTTTCGCTTTTAAGAATTCAGTAATCCCTTCCAGCGCGCGAAGTGCCTCCACTGGCACCATCCATATAGTTGTGTTTGATTGATCCGAAGAGATATCATTGATCGACTGAAGTGTGCGCAGATGCAAAGCCCCAGGGCTTTCTGCCAGCGTTTTCGCTGCTTTCGAAATATTTTCGGATGCCATGACTTCGCCTTCAGAACTGATAATAACCGCACGTCGTTCGCGTTCCGCCTCAGCTTCTTTCGCCATCGTGCGAATCAGGTCCGGCGACAAAATAATATCTTTGAGTTCCACCATCTGCACATCGATACCCCACGCGTCCGTCACAGTGTCGATATGCTCACGAATCCGCTGCGCAGCCTGATCACGTTCTTTGAGGAGTTTATCCAAAGAAAATTCTCCCACAATGTTGCGCATTGTCGTCTGCGCCAACTGCAAAACCGCCAAATAGAAATTTTCCACCGTCAGCACTGCCTTCGAGGCATCCACAACTTTGTAATAAATCACCGCATTAATTTTCACAGAAACATTATCCTGAGTAATCGCTTCCTGATCAGGAACATCGACTGCTTTTGTACGAATATCGGCCTTTTGCATCGACTGAAAAACAGGAATCACGAGTCTCCAACCTGGCTCCACAAGCTTGCTGAATATCCCAAAAGTAAATCGAACGCCACGCTGATATTCTTTCACTTCGCGGATACTGATGAGGAGAATAAAAATGATAAAAACTCCAAAAGGAACAATTTGATCAAGAGTCATAAAACAAGTGGTTAAAGTATTTCAAGAATAGCACATTCCCTCGAGGTACAAAAAAATATGCTACAGTTTTGTCGTGCAAATTTTCCCCATCAAAACAGAAAAAATCGAACCATCAGACAATCTCGTCGAACTCGTTTTGAAATCCGCAAAACTCCAAAATGGTGACATCATAGGGATCGTTTCGAAAGTCGTGAGTCTCACAGAAGGTCGACTCATTCAGCTTCAAAATTTTCCTCAGGAAAAGAAAACAGCTTTGAAGCGTTTCGGCGCCTACGCCCCAAATCCCGCGCTCGACGCGCTCGTGCGCACAGAGGCTGACACGACATTTCCCGGAGACATGTTCCTCACCATCAAAAACAACATTTTTACGCCCGCCGCCGGCATCGACACTTCGAATGTCCCAGAAAATCACGCCATTCTCTGGCCAAAAGATTCCTACAGATCCGCAGAAAAGATTCGAAGTGCCCTCAAGTCACACGTCACAAGTCACACGTCACGCGTCAACCTCGGCGTTCTCATCTTCGATTCTTTCCTCCTCCCGCTCCGCCGCGGAGTCACCGGAATCGCGCTCGGCTACAGTGGTTTTCACGGCATCGAAAATTACAAAGGCAAAAAAGATTTATTTCAAAAGCCACTCAAAGTCACAAGCAAAAATATCGCCGACAATCTCGCCGCCACCGCAACACTCGTCTGTGGAGAAGGAGATGAAAGTATTCCATTCGTAATTCTTCGCAACGCACCAGTGAAATTCACCAACACCAAAATCCGGCGGTCTGAAATTCAGATGCCGCCGGACGAATGTTTCTACAAAAGTCTGTACTAATTGAGCAACAGTGTTCTTGTTGCAGAGCCAAAAAGAGGCCATAATATAGCCAAAGAGCAAAAAAAGTGCTATAATAATAAAAAACACACATGAAAAAAAACACCAAAAATACCGCCTATTTTCTCTTTGGATTTTTTATCACGGTCTTGATAGTGAGCCTTTTTCGAGCAATCCATATTTCCACAAAAGAGCTTTCGACGAATCTTTTGAGTCGCACAAACGTGGTAGAGCTCACGAACGATTCTCGTCGATCGCAGCGTCTCAAGCTCCTCAAGAATTCGAAAAAACTTGCCGCCGCCGCGCAAAAAAAAGCTGAAGACATGCTCAAAAACCAGTATTTTGATCATGTTAGTCCAACAGGGAAAAAAGCGTGGGATTTCATGAACGAAACGAAGTATCTCTATCTCTATGCCGGCGAAAATCTCGCCCTCAACTACACATCACCCCAGGCAGTCACGGAAGGTTGGATGGCAAGTCCAACGCATCGTGCAAACATTCTGAGCCCCGACTACACAGAAATTGGCGTCGGATCCGTTCACGGAAAATATCGTGGAGTAGACGCCACATTTATTGTCCAAATGTTCGGAAAACCCCTGAGTGGAGGCATTTTAAGATAAGTAGATTTTGCACTTTTTCGAATCTCCTGCAACACAAATTGAGCTTGCTTAGCCAGATTTTTTGAGTAAAATCTGGACTTTTGATATGCAGGGTGGTAGAGCTATATGCCAATCATTAATTTTTTTGTTTTATGAACATTTCTTTTTTCCAGAAAGCCAAAAAGGGCATTATCGCTCCTGTATTGGTAATGATGTTAATTTTGCCACAGGGCTTGGCATTTGCACAGAACACGCCAGCCAACGCTCCTACAGCTCCAGGAAATGAGGATGGAATAATTAATATCGCAGAAGGCACAAACGGATTTATCGTCCGCCAAGACATTTCTGGTACAGACGTAGTTCCAGGGGATTTAGTAATGTATCACAGTCCAGATGCCATCACCTTAAGTCAAAGTCTAGGTTTCGCAATCGTCTCGCAATTTAATATCGACAACGGTTTTGTCGATTTAACCCTCCATTTAGCTGATTTCCAAGCCAACACAACGCAGGCAAGCTTTCAGACATCTATTGAATTTAACGGAGGAGCTGAAGAAACAGGATTGAGTCCAGCCCTGAATCTCACATTCGACACAACAATTCCAACATTATTAAGCGCAAAAGTCACTGGTCCGCAGACAGTTTCACTTGTCTACTCTGAGCCAGTAAATACAACAGATGCAGATTATCCATCATTAGTGCTTATAATAGATAATTTTGAACCAAGAGGTGTAACGGCAGTCAGCGGTAGCGGCACAAGCAGCATCGAATTAACATTTGAAGGTGAGCCAGTTTCGGCCAATGCAATTGCATCAATTGACGTTTCAGATACTGTCCAGGATCTCGCAGGGAACCCACTGGAACAAATCATTCGACAAGAAGTCACTGATGGACAAATTCCAGTGATAACACTGAATGGTACAAGCCCAACAAAAGTCAAACAAGGGAGTGTTTACACAGACCTCGGCGCTACCGCTAATGATGGAACAGATAATATCAATGCACTCATAGTCACAACAGGTGCTGCAGTCGACACAAGCATTGATGGTTTTTACACCGTCACCTATGACGTAAATGACGCCGCCGGAAATGCTGCAACTCAGGTGACTCGAACCGTCATCGTCGATGGAGAAAAGCCAGTTCTGACAATGATCGGTTCTCCAGTGGTCACGATCAATCAAGGTGAAGCATACGCCGACGCCGGTGCAACAGCATTGGATGACATCGATGGAGACATCACGAGCACAATCGTCACATTAGGTGCAAATTTTGATACAAATGTTCCAAATATATATGTAGTCACATATCAAGTAAGTGATGCAGCAGGCAACGTAGCAGATCAAATCACGCGAAACGTCGTCGTTGTCGACACGACAAAGCCAGTGATCGCACTCACCGGTCCCGCAACAGTGAAAGTGCAAAAAGATTCTATCTATACTGATGCGGGCGCCATAGCCATCGACAATGTCGACGGTAATTTGACCCCTTCCATCGTCACGGCAAACCCAGTCAATACAGCAATCGCTGGAACCTATACAGTCACGTACAACGTCACAGACGCAGCCGGCAATGCAGCAGCACAAAAGACAAGAACCGTCATTGTTGATGAATCAAAGCCAGTATTGACCCTTACCGGTTCTGCAACTGTCACGCTCAATCAGGGGGAAGTCTACTCAGACGCCGGCGCCACAGCATTCGATGATGTCGACGGAAATATCACAGCATTGATCGTCGCAGTAAACCCAGTCAATACAGCAATTCCTGGCACCTACATCGTCACGTATAACATCAGTGACGCCGCAGGAAATGTAGCAGACCAAATCACTCGAACAGTCACTGTCCTCGACATCGAAAAACCAGTCATTACACTCGTGGGATCCGAAACCGTGAAAGTGAAAAAAGGCGATGTGTACAATGACGCCGGAGCAACAGCACTAGACAACAAGGATGGAGATCTTACAGGATTAATCGATATCATGAGTACCGTCGACACAAGCATTGCTGACACATACACGGTAAAATACAACGTCACCGACGCAGCAGGAAACATCGCAAATGAAGTCACGAGAACCGTCATCGTCGATGGAGTAAAACCTGTCATCACTCTCACAGGTTCCGCAACCGTGACACTCAATCAAGGAGAAGTCTACTCAGACGCCGGAGCAACCGCATCTGACGACACTGATGGCGACACGACAAGTTCTGTTGTCACCGTCAACCCAGTCAATACTGCAAATGCAGGAACTTACACCGTCACCTACAACGCCACAGACGCAGCCGGAAACACCGCTGACCAAGTGACACGCACCGTGACCGTCCTCGACATCACAAAACCTGTCATCACCCTGACGGGGTCTGCAACGATAAAAGTGAAAAAAGATGCAGTCTACACAGACGCCGGAGCAATTGCCGCCGACGACACTGACGGCAATCTCACAAGTGCTATCGTCACTCTCAGCACCGTCAACACCGCAGTCGCAGGTACATATGCAGTCACCTACAACGTGACCGACGCAGCCGGAAACAAAGCAACAGAAGTCACAAGAACAGTCATGGTAGATGAAAATAAACCTGTCATCACTCTCACAGGTTCCGCAACCGTGACTCTCAATCAAGGAGAGGTTTATACAGACGTAGGAGCCACAGCATCTGACGATCTCGATGGCGATATTAGCGCCTCAGTAGTCACCGTCAACCCAGTCAATACTGCAATTGCAGGAACCTACACCGTCACCTACAACGTGACAGACGCAGCCGGAAACACCGCTGACCAAGTCACTCGCACCGTCACTGTCGTAAGCAATGCAGGAAATGCTGGAGTACCACTCCCTGCTGGCGGTGGAGGAATCACGACACAGGAAATTCTTGCACTTCAGAAAGCAAGTACTCCCCAAGTTCTCGGTGCTGCCACAGTGCGTTTCAAAGAAGGCGCTATTCTCAAAATCAAAGGAACGCACCGATATTACATTTTCAAAAACGGCAAACGCGTTCGATTACCAAACTGGAAATTCATGAAACTTTTCCACGGACAGTATACAGAAGAATTGGATGCAAAAACGATATTTGAAATTCAGTACGACAGGACG
>JBBTWG010000051.1:0-14150 GCA_038062935.1 Patescibacteria group bacterium | reverse complement strand
GTGAATTTTTTCCTGCGGCGATTTCTACTTTTTCATACAACGAAACTGTGGCGCAGGAGTACTTTCCTTTGACGCATGAACAGGTGATTGACGCTGGATTTCGATGGAGAGACGAAGATATTCACAGTGCATACCAAGGACCGACACCGGTGATTCCCTGGAATATTGCGGAAGTTTCGGACGATATTGTGCAGCAGATTCTGCTCTGTAAAACGTGCGGAAAACATTACAAAATTATTCCGCAAGAACTCGCTTTTTATCGTCAGTTTGGGATTTCTGTTCCACTGTCGTGTTTCAATTGTCGCTATCGCCGAAGACTCGCGCTGCAAAATCCGCGCGTGCTCTGGGATCGTGCGTGCGCAAAGTGCGGAGTGAATGTGCGGACGACGTATGCGCCGGAACGAAAGGAAATTATTTACTGCGAATCGTGCTATTTGCAGGCGGTCTACTGACCATTTCTCATATAACGCCTTCCGAGAGTAACTTGAATTGGATCTTTCAATTCATCCAAAGAATTCACCGTAACACAGTTTTGAGAATTGAATATCCTTGATCCCTCAAAATGTCTTCTTTGTCCTTCATACTGAAAATAAACACCTGTCCGCATTTTTTCTGAAAGGACTTTCCCAACATGTACTTGAAAATCTCTTTGCAGAATACCTACTGGGCTAAAATCATTTTTTATCAAAACTGCACATGTTAGAGGTTTTTTCTGTTCTGTGGTGTCTAAAAATCTCAATCCACATATTTCAGCAATGTTCGATAACTCCTGAAGAAAAAAATGCGATAGGCCTTTGTTTCGAAAATTTCTTTCCACAAATAGTCCCGCCATTTTTAAACGGCCTTCTCCTGGATAGGCAAAAAATGAAATATAGCCGGCCTTTCTTCCTTCGGTATCGGTGATATTGACCACATATTTCATTCCCTTTTGTGCTTTTTCCAAAAATTTTCCATTAAAAATAAAACCTCCGGCTGAATGCACAAATTCTCTTTGTTCCGGAAGACGTATTCTTGCTTCGTATTCGGGGGTGTACAGCATAGATTTCTATTAAATTTTGAGTACTGTACTTTAAATCTAAAATCATTTTTTGTCAATTTTCCTTTACTCAATTTTTATTTGTGTGATATATAGAGGTAAATTCTATTCCTATTCCATGGCACACTCTCTTCAAAATAGCTTTGTTATCGATCGCAAGACCTGTCTTCAAAGAGTTCATGATGGCGAAGGTGTCCGCAAAACTGATATTCCGGAAAATCCCGTATTGTGCAAAAGACTCGAATCTGTTCATGCGCGTGTCACTGGTCTCCTTGTTGGCAGAGAAGAAGGAAATCCAAATGCTGGAAGTTTCATGCTTGTAAGAAATAAAGATCCAAAAATTTACCCCAATAATGTTTCCAGATTGGATGCTCCACGGCATACGAACGAGAGGTGTGAAACTGTCTGTGGTCAATTGGCTGGCTTGATTCTTGAAAGAATCTCGGCCTCAGTGACCAATCATGAAAGACCTTATTGCTATCTTTTTGAACATTTAAATCACGGTGAAACGTTTGTGAACATTGATCTTGCGACACTTGCCCAACTTTCAATTCGAATTGATCCTGGTGATAATAAAACTCTCTACGACTGGCTCTCCACGAGATTGGCTGAAAAAGTAACCCTGCTCTTGAGAAATATCGAGGTTGATGGTGAAAAACCTTTTTCGGAAAATACTTTTACTACAAAAAACTCGGAGTCTTTTCCCGCCAATGGTCTTTCGATACAAATCAATAAACATTAGGATTTGCACTCCATCTCCTTTCTAATCTTCTTGTGATATTTCTCCGCCGCTTCCCACGCGAGTTCGAAGGTTTGCTTGAAGACTTTTGATATTTCAGCGCTTTCGATGATGATGCCGAGTTTTCCTTTCCAGTCGGCGATCATGATTTTGTTGTCGAAGAAATTAATTTCTGGAGTGAAGTCTAATTTGTTGAGCGGGACGAGGCGACTGTTGCGCATTTCTTTTTTGTCGAGGAGATGTCTTTCGCGATTTTTTGGGAGGTCGGGGAAGAGGCCGCGGATGGGAATTCCTTTTGCGGCGCGGCGTTTGTAGTACTGCGGGAAATACCAGGGAATGGCTTCCTGATTGGCTTGATCACTGGCGTAGGCGGTGATTTCTTCGCTCGAAGTGAGCGTTTCTTCATAGACGCGGATGAGACCTTCGTCGCCTTCGTAGAAGTAAACTTTTGGTCGGCCGGAAACTTGATAATGCGCTTTTAATTCTGGGAGTATTTTTTCTGCGTCCTGCGCGAGGCGGGAAAATTTTTCACTTTGTTCTTTTAGATATGCGATGATTTTCTCTGGTGGAAGTGCTTCATAATATCGGCTCGAACTTTTCTTGCTCGTGACGACGATGCCTTTGTGGACGAGCTGTTCGAGAATGTCATATGCGGTGGTGCGATTGATGTTCGCTTTTTTGGCGATGGTGGCGACGGGGGAGGCGACACCGAGTTCCATCGCGGCCATGTAGATGGCGGATTCTTTGGAGGTGAGGCCGAGCTTTTGGAGGTGAGAGAGCATGGGGGGGGATTTAGGAAATGTGTGGAAATATTTCGTCAGTATTTTTCTTCATGCTATAATTTAGCTTTGAAAAAGTCAAATATCTTGTCGCTTTTTTATGACTGTTGTTTGACTTTTTGGTGAAATTGTCTCATGATTGCGGCTATGAACTCACATTGTATCGACTGTTCTACCCCTTTCACCATCACCGACACCGAAATCCAATTTCTTCAGAAAATTGCTCCGGAGTTTGATGGGAAAAAGTTTCCTATTCCGCTCCCGACGTCGTGTCCGGATTGCCGGTTGAAACGTCGAAATGTTCAGAGGAATGAGCAATGTTTCTACCACAATGTTTCTGCGGTGACGGGAAAACCTCTTCTCTCACTGTATTCACCCGATACCGATTGGGGGAAGAAATATAAAATCTATACGCATGAAGAATGGTGGAGTGAGTCGCGCGATGATTTGGAATTTGGGCGCGAGTTTGATTTTTCTCGACCGTTTTTCGAGCAATATCAGGAGCTCTTGCATGACATTCCGTATGTGAATTTGATTCAGGTTGGGAATGAAAATTGTCCTTTTACAACGGGTACGGGATACTGCAAAAACTGCTATCTGATCAACTGTTCGGAGAACTGTGAGAATTGTTATTACGGGAAACTTCTCCAGACGAGTCGCGATATTCTGGACTCGAGTTATGTGTATGACAGTGAACTCTGCTACGAATGTTTCAATGTGCGGAATTGTTATAATTGTCAGTATCTTTCGTACAGTCAAAATTGTACGGACTGCGCTTTTTCGGAAAATCTTCGTGGATGTCGAAGTTGTTTCTTGTGTACTAATTTGAATAACAAAGAATTTTATTTTTTGAATGAACCGTTGACGAAAGAGGAGTACCAGAAAAAGGTGGCGGAGTTTCTGGGGTCGCGCGAAGGGCTTTCAAAAGCGGCTGAATTACTCAAAGGTTTGCGTGAAAAACGGATTTATAAGTATGCGAATGTGATTAACTGTGAAGCGTCGACGGGGGATTTCTTGAGTAATTGTAAAAATTGTACGGACTGTTATGACGTGAATGATAGCGAAGATTCGAAATATGTGACGGTCGGCGTGAATGTGAAAGATATTCTGGATTGTTCGAATATGTATTTGAAACCGGAGTTGTCGTATCAGGTTTTGGGGACGATCGGGACGTATAATGTGCATTTCTCTTTGTATATTTTTTCGAGTCAGAATGTACTGTATAGCCAATTTTGTCATACCTCTGCGAATCTTTTTGGATGTGCGGGACTTCGCAAGAAAGAATATTGCATTCTCAATAAGCAATACACGAAGGAGGAGTACGAGCAATTGATGCCGCGGATTTTGGAACACATGCAGAAAACTGGCGAATGGGGACAATTTTTTCCGATGTCGATGTCGCCTTTTGGATACAATGAAACTGTCGCGCAAGATTATTTGCCGATGACGCGGGAGGAAGCGTTGGCGAAAAATTACCAATGGAAAGATCCGGATACGAAAGAATACAAACCTCAGACGTATCGTGCGCCGACGCATATTCGCGACGTGAAAGATGATATTTTGAAAGAGACTTTGGCGTGCGAAAAATGTGGGAAGAATTACAAAATTATTCTGCAGGAGCTACGACGATTGCGTGATATCTCCTTTCCGGTGCCGGCGTTGTGTCCGGATTGTCGTCATGTGCGACGCATGTCGATGCGTCAGCCGCGGCATTTGTATGATCGTGCCTGTATGAAATGTGGAGTCGCGCTTTCTACTCCGTTTTCGCCAGAGCGACCGGAGACGGTGTACTGCGAGAAGTGTTATTTGGAGGTGGCGGATTGATTCTGCGAAATTTCTTTTACTAATTCCAAACATTCTTCGAGTGAATGAACAGTGTGCGTCGGTTCTTGTTTTTGATTTTCCGGCTCCTCTCCTGCGAATTTCCCCTGTTTTATCCAGATCGTTGTGGCGCCCAGAGTATTTCCAATTTCTATTTCGCAGCGCACTCTGTCGCCGATAAAGATTGTATCTTCCGGATTTTCTTTTTTGATGAATGAAATATATTGATCTACTTCTTTTTTTCCTTCCTGAAAAATTGTTTTTTGGAAATATTTTTCTACTTCGAGGCGCTGTGTTTCTTCATGCATTTCATCTCCGCCTTTTCCGATGAGAATCATGTTGATGTTTTGCTCTTTGAGGAAATTTAATAATTCTGCTGCTCCTGTGATGAGCTCTTTTTTGTCTGGATCGTAGAGGGTTCTCTTCCAGTCGAAGACGATGGTGTGAGTCATATAATTTGAATTATTATATCCTAATCTCTCTTTTCGCCTACCATTCTGCTTTATCTCTCTATGCCTCGAGACCCCTTCTCAAAACAGCTTTGATGTGATATACTAGAGAGTAGGGTTTTTCTTTATGAAACAACGTTTTCTCCATATCGTTATCCCTCAGGGACACTCTGGCGGAGTGAAGCAGGAATCGAAATTTCAAGAGCTGCTGATCAATCTGCGTAATACGGTGACGGGTCGTCGTGTTTCTTTCGAGTATTTCGGCTATGCCCAGTACACGTATTTTTACATGGCGCTCGAAGAGGATTTGCTCGAGACCATGGAGGGTCTTATTTATTCACTTTTTCCGAATGCGGAGATCAAAGAAACGGCTGATTATACAAAATCTTTTGATCCTCAAAAACAGTTTATTGCTGGGGCAAATATTCATTTGCATCATAGCGATGTCTATCCAATTCAGACGTATGATCTGTTCGAGGAAGACAGTGCGTCGCGAATTTTTTCGGTGATTTCGAAGATTGGGATGAATGATCAGGTGTGGATTCAGATTATTTCGGAACCGGTACTGGATAGTGGGCCGTATCATTTGAAACGACGAATTGCGCATTCTTTGGCTAATTTTCATCATTTCTTCAGCATCCGCGATCGTATGCGCGAGGGTGGGCGCAAGGCAATCAATCATATTCGTCACGAAAAATCGCACGAAAAATCTCAATTAAAACCATATAAAGTGACGATTCGTTGCGCGTATATCGCGCCGGATCAGGAGTCTGCGACTCGCAAACTCGAGGCGGTGATGAATGCTTTTTCGCAGTACAACGATACGGATATCAATACTTTTCATGGGGTGCGAGCTTCCAATACCGAAAAATTTATTCATGACTATCGTGATCGTCATCATCACAGTCCTTTTATTTTGAATGTGAAAGAAGTGGCAACGCTCTACCATTTTCCGAATGCGGACTTCGTGTCACATGTCGTGCATGTGCTCGCGCAAAAGGCGAATCCGCCGCAAGATTTGCCGAAAGCGCATGAAAAAGAAGTGAGTTCTTTTGGAATTACGAATTATCATAATAACTTCGTGCCTTTTGGTATTCGTCGCAATGATCGTCGACGACATTTGTATGTGTCTGGAAAATCTGGCTCCGGAAAAAGTAAATTGCTCGAACTTCTGATTCAAGAAGATATTCTCAGCGGTCAGGGTGTCGCAGTGCTTGATCCTCACGGCGATCTCGTCGACAATGTGATGCAATTCATTCCGAAGGAACGTATCGATGATGTCGTGCTCATGAATCCTGCGGACGTGGAATTTCCGATTGCTTTCAACCCTCTGGAAAATATCGACGAAGCCTACAAAATGCAGGTGACGGTGGGGTTTCTGGATATTTTCAAAAAGCTTTTCGGGGACAACTGGACATATCGTCTGGAACACGTTCTCCGCTACACGACGCTCGCTCTCCTCGATAGCCCGAATACGACCGTGCTTTCGATTCTCAAAATGCTGACGGACAAAAATTATCGACAGAAAATCGTGTCGCGTATTCAGGATAGCGTTGTGAAAAATTTCTGGGTTTCGGAGTTCGCGGGATGGTCTGAGAAATTCGACTCTGAAGCCATAACTCCGCTGCTTAATAAAGTCGGACAATTTGTGGCGACGAATATGATTCGAAATATGATTGGTCAGCCGAAGACTCTTTTCAGTATTCGTGAGATCATGGATAAACGGAAAATTCTTCTCATGAAAGTGAGTAAAGGTCTGCTGGGTGAGGAAAACTCATCGCTCGTCGGTTCGATGATTATTACGAAACTTTTCCAAGCGGCAATGAGTCGTGCGGATATGAGGGAGGAGGATCGCGCGGATTTTTATTTCTACATCGATGAATTCCAGAATTTTGCGACGAATACGTTCTCGGAAATTCTTTCTGAAGCCCGAAAATACCGCTTGAATCTCACGATTGCGCATCAATACATGGGTCAGCTCAACGAGACCGTGCGCAAGACGGTGTTCGGTAATGTGGGTTCGATTATCAGTTTTCGCGTGGGTGCGGATGACGCGGCTGTACTGTCGCAAGAGTACAATCCGGTGTTCAAAGAACGCGACATCATCAATCTCGGAGTGCGCGAATTTTATATCAAAATGTCCGTGAATGGAGAGCTCCGCGAAGCTTTTTCTGGCAAGACGATGGACGCGCCGAAAGTGGAGCATGATTATACGAAAGAAATTATCGAGGCTTCGCGTCAGAAATATTGTCGACCACGCAAAGATGTTGAAGAGAATATGCAGAAATGGGATGAGGCGGGGTCTGCGCCGCCGAGCAAGGAAGAGGCTGCGACGGAGGAGGATTTTGAGGAGCCGCTGATTTAGACCTTTTTGAAAAATGGAAGGTGGGAGAAATTTCCGAAAAAGTGCTCCGGGCGCGACCCAAAGGACTGTTTATCAGCTAAAAATCGAATTGCAAGCAATTCGATTTTTTTAACGCTGAAAACAGCCTCTTTGGGGTCCCGCGTCCTCGCAATTTTTTCGGAAATTTCTCCCACCTTCCATTTTTCAAAATTCTCAATTACTGGGACTTCAAAAACTTTTTTTTATCCCAGTTCATCTTTTTTTCACAAGGAATTTATGTTTCGTTCATAAGTTTTTGTTAGCGTTGGAAATGCCAGAAAGCGATGGGGTGGTCCTGGTGGACCGCCTATGGCTTGACACCTTGGGCTGCGGGTTCGATTCCCGTCACCTCAACCAGTCTTCATTCTGGCACAAAAAAGCCCCGCTTTGCGCGGGGCTTTTTGAAATTTAGACTGCCCATGGCTTGACGGATCCATTGTAGCGCAAAAATCCGGAAAAGTACATTTCGAGATGACGGCAAAATAATGTCTTTCTCCTCCTTCCTTTTGCCACTTTTCCCTTTCTCCCCTATACTCTTCCCATGAAAATTCTTTTTATTGGTGATGTTTTTGCGAAGCCGGGGCGGGAGGCGGTGAAGAGTTTTTTGCCGGGGATGCGGCGTGAAATGGGGATTGATTTCGTGATTGCGAATATCGAGAATATGACGCATGGGAAAGGCTTTCATCCTGACCAGGTGGCGGAAATGACTTCTGTGGGTGTGGATTTTTGTACGAGTGGAAATCATGCCTGGGGCGATCGGAATGGCGTTTTGAAATTATCAGATCCTGATTTTCCGGTGATTCGGCCGGCGAATTATCCGACGGCTTGTCCTGGGCGTGGATATACAATTTTGAACTGTGGCGATTTCAAGATTGGGATCATCAATCTGATGGGGCGTGTCTTCATGAAAGACGATTTAAACTGTCCTTTTTTGGCTTTTGATGAAATTTATAAAGTGTTTGAGGAGCAGAAGGTGCGTGTGGTTTTCGTCGATTTGCATGCGGAGACGACTTCGGAGAAAGTTGCTTTTGGGCATTACGTGAATGGTCGCGCAAGTGTGGTGGTGGGGACGCATACGCATGTGCAGACGAATGATGCGCAGATTCTTTCTGGTGGCACGGCGTATCTCACGGACGCGGGTTTCACGGGTGATCGCGACTCGGTGATCGGGATGAGGAAGGAAGGCGTGATACAACAATTCCTCACGCAGATGCCGCAAAAACATGAACCAGCGGAAGGGAAGGGGATGATGAATGGAATGATTGTTGAGATTGATGAAGCGACGGGAAAAGCGAAAAATATCAAAACTTTTTCTGTGATATAATCTTTTTCGTATGCGAAGATCGTTTTTGATTTTGTCTGGCGTCCTGGTGATTTTTTCTTTTTTGTTTGGGTTTCAAATTGGAAAATTGCAGACTGAAACACTGGTTCCTTCGGTGAAAGTCACTGAAACAACAGATCCTGTGGCACTGGCTGACTTGAAAACTTTTTGGGATGTCTGGAAACGAGTTCAGGAAAGATATGTCGACAAGGATGCTTTGAATACACGGAATCTCATCTATGGTGCTATTCGCGGGATGGTGGCGGCACTGGATGATCCTTATACGGTCTACATGACGCCGGAAGAGACGGTGGAATTTCAAAATAATCTCGAAGGAAGTCTGGAAGGCATCGGTGCGGAGCTGACGGTGAAGGACAAAATGCTTACAGTGGCTTCGGTTCTCAAATCTTCTCCTGCAGAGAAATCTGGGCTTCTCACGAATGATGCGATTGTGGAGATCAATGGCGAAACGACGGCGGATATGACGATTTATCAAGCGATTACGAAGATTCGCGGGAAAGGTGGGACGAAAGTGAATCTTCTTATTTTCCGTAAAAGTACAAAATCTGCACCTTTTGAACTCAGTATTTTGCGCGACAAAATACAGCTGAATAGTGTGTCGATGGAAGATAAGGGGAATGGAATTTTTCATGTTTCTGTGAATCAATTTACCGATCACACATCTGAAGAATTTAAGAAAACGGTGCAAGATATTTTACTCAAAAATCCGAAAGGTATGATTCTGGACTTGCGTGGCAATGGCGGCGGTTATTTGGATATCTCGGTTGATATGCTCTCTGAATTTCTGGGTGGGAATAAGGCTGCGGTGAAGATTGAGCGACGAAATGAGTCACTCAATGAAACGATTTCTGTTGCGAATCATCCTTCATTTCCGGATTTGCCGCTTGCGGTTTTGGTGAATAATGGATCGGCATCTGCGAGCGAAATTGTGGCTGGAGCGCTCCAGGATCATCGCCGTGCGATCGTGATTGGAGAAACAAGTTTCGGAAAGGGAAGTGTGCAAGAAGTGGAAAAATTGCCGGATCTCTCGAGTCTGCGTATTACGATTGCGAAGTGGCTCACTCCGAAAGGTCGCAGCATCAGCAAAATTGGCATTATGCCGGATATTGAGGTGAAGCTTACTGAGAAAGATTTGGAGAAGGGGAGGGATACGCAATTGGAGAGGGCGGTGCAGTATTTGCGCGGGCTTGGAAAATAAAAGCCTGGTTCTCGAAGAAGAGTGAGGGATTTTCTTTGCGTGTCGCCGGAAATTTCCCAATCCTCACCCTCTTTTTCGGAACAACCTTTGAGTAACTTTTTTGCTTACTTTTTTAATCGCCTTTTTGTTTTGTCGCCAAGTACTCTTTTCGTTGTTGCTCTGAAAAATGTTCGATGGTGTATCTCAGCGCCGTTCTGGGCATTTCTTTTTTGTGCTTTTTGAGGAAAGCTTCGAGTTCGACTCTGGAGCAATGTTTTCCTGCCTCGCGGAGCATCCAACCGACTGCTTTGTGGATGAGATCGTGCTTGTCTTTCAGAAGGATTTTTGCGATTTGGAATGCCTCTTTTGTGCTTCCTTTTCGGATAAAATGGAACGTGGAAATCATGGCGATTCTTTTTTCCCAGAGGTTTTTTGAGCAAGCAAATTTTTCTAGGAGTTTTTTATTTTTGCCTTCCAGATGTGAACCCACGATGAAATATGCACTGGAGTCGACGAGATCCCAGTTGTTAATGCAATCCGTGTTTTGGATATAGAGATTGAAAACTTCTTCCCTTTTTTCTCCTTTTTTATATTTTTCTACAAGGATGAGAAGGGCGGCGAGGCGGGCTTCGTGATATTTGGAATGGAGAAGTCTTTCTGTTTCTGGGAGCGATATTTTTGCTGCGTACTCATGAGCTATTTTCCTGGTTTCTGGGACGGTGATGCCGAGAAAAATATCACCTTCGCCATACTCTCCTTTTTTGGTTTTGAAAAATCGCTGGAGAGTCGCCGATTTTTCCGGATTTTTCAGTGATTGTAATTTTTTGAGAATTTCTTTCTCCATTCTTATACTTCAATAAATTTTTCTGCTTTTGATTCGCGGACTTTTTTCGCGGAAGCATATTTGTCTTCTGGAGAACGGTATCCGAGCGCACAGACAACTTCTGCGTGAAGATTCTTCTCCTTGAGTCCGAGAATTTCATCAAATTTTGCGTTGTCGAATCCTTCCATTGGACAGGCGTCGATTTGCATGACTGCGGCGGAAGTCAGCAGTGTTCCGAGGGTGATGTAGACCTGTTTTCCGGCCCATGTGCTGAGGAACTCTGGGGTTTTCCCTTTCACAAAATCGAGCATCATATTTTTAAACCCTTCAAGTTCTACGAGTGGCGTGCCGCGTGTTTCTGCTATTTCTTTTGCGTAATGTTCGACTGTTTCAGAACTCACATTCGTCATCGAGCAGAACACGAGAAAATGAGAAGCGTCAGTTACTTGCGCCTGACCCCATGCGGCCTCGCGAAGTTTTGCGCGGATTTCTGGATTTTTCACGAGCACAAATTTCCATGGCTGGAGGCCATAAGACGACGGTGAGAGTCGGAGTGTTTCGAGGAGTTGGTCGAGCTGATCTTGTGGAATCTTTTTTTGTGTGTCGAAAATTTTGGTAGCGTAGCGCCAGTTGAGTTGGTCGAGGAGAGACATGAGGGAAGGAGGAGTTAGGATGTAGGATTGAGGATGTAGGAAGCGCAAGGATAACACAAATTTTAATACATTTCTGCCAAATAACATTTTTCGCAGTAGATTTTTTGTGCTTTATTTGGAGGCCAGGAGGTTTTGGTTTCTGTGAGGCATTTGTCGCATTTTCTATTCCAGAGAAAGTTTGATGCTTTTCTTTCTTGTCTTTGTTTGTGCCGACATTCTGGGCAGATTTCTGGGGTTGGAATTTTCATTTCTTTGTAGAAATTTTTTTCTTGTGCGATGATTTTGTATTTTTTTGAACACGTCTTGCACGTGTGAATGTCGGGTGTTTCTGATGTCGATGATTGTGATTTTTCGATTTTTTCTGGTGTCATTTCTTTTGGAAAATACTCCTGTGCGACGCTTTGGTCGTAGGGGAAAAATGAAAGTTCTGATGGGAAAAACTGGCTCCATTGCCCACCCACAGGCTCCGCGCTCGCGCCGTGCGCTCGCCCAATTCCTCCCATGTGTTCTATAATTTGTGGCACGAGCTTTTCATATTCTTCTTGCGTGTATTGCTTATTGAGAATGCAATAATTTTTGTTGCGAAGACCGAAACATCCAAAGAGGTTTTTGGAATTGAAACAGAGAATGGAATAAAAAACGTCGGAGACGTCCCAGCAGGTGATGGTGGCGAATGTGTTTTGGGCGTTGAGCGCACTGACACCTTCGGCGGAGGTTTCGCAGCTGGGGCTGTAATTCATGTCGATGATATCTTTTCCCTTCTTTGGAATGTTCCAGCAGTATGCGGCATCTTCGAGATTTTCGCAGTAGAAAGCGTCGTATGCGTTTTTGCAATTCTGAAGATGATCGCCGATGGCGTTCTCGGTGTTCACGAGTTGAAGCGCTTTGCATGGTGTTTGTGCTCTTAATTTTTCGAATTTTTCTTTCACGATCGGGAATTCTTTTTCCCAGTTTTCGTGCAGATTTTTTTTGTATTCTTCGAAATCTTTTTTACTCACTTCTTCATTGAAGAGATAATAATTTTTGTTGCGCAGTCCGGCGCAGCCGATGCAGTTCGCGCAGCCGGCCATGTCTGCGCATGCGATGAGGTCGTGTGAATTTCGGCATTCCTGAGCGAAAATGGAGAATGAGACGTTTTCACAGTTGATGCATTCATAGCACCTCTCGCCGCGGAAAATAATTGCGCAGTCCATGCAATCTTTGGAATGATTTGCGAAATAAGTGTAGTAACAATTTTCGCACTCGACGCCGGAAACGCATATGTAGCTGTCTTTGTAGTAAATCGAATGTGCGCAATAATCGCTGTTTTCGTTGTAGGAATTGATCATGCCGAGGTGTGGGACTTTTTCCATGAGTTCACGGAATTGCTCGAAAAATGGCTCATTGAAATCAAAATCTCTGCCGTAGTCGAGCGCGTCCCATGCGTCGCTCCACCAGGCGGCTGAGTTATAGACGGTGTATTTCGAATCCTGCGGATAGAGTGCGATGAAGGGCTTTTGTGTGAGATTACATGACCTCCGAAAAAGATTTCTTTCGTTTCGAAATGAGAGTCGCCGCTGTTTTCTGCAATTGGGACAGTGTTTCGGCGATTCGATCGTGTACTTTTTCCCTGCGATCATCGGACCAATTTTTTCGTAAATTTTTTGGTCTTCGGGACGGATGAGGAAATCGTTTTTGCAGGTGGGACAGGGCATTTTATCGTTCGATGAATATTTTTGCGATTGCTACTCCTGCAATCACCGTCCAGATGATGTTTAATACTGCCGGTTGATAAGCTTTTCTTTTGAGCGATATATATACGATACCGATTGCGCCGGTGCCGTTGAGTATTTGGTAGAGTAAACTTTTGGCTTCTAGAAATCCGAAACTGACGAGAGCGAAAGCGGCGATGATCGCGACTGTTCCATACCAGCCGATAATTTCTTCCAGGATTTGTTTTGTGGTTTTCATGAGAGGGAGGGAGGGGGTTAGGAGATAGTCTATGCTATGATTTTAGCATGAAACATACGCGGAGCGCTGGGCAATTGTGATCGTGTGTTTTCGAAACCGATCTGAATATTTTAGATTCGGAGACGAAGCAATTTTCTGCCCGTGATATACTTGTATCAGATATTTTCACTTTTCTTATGAAAAATTTTTTTAGAGCTCTGGGGATGGGGTGTACGTTTTTGACTGGAGCGGTCATGGTTTTGGTGTTGGTGACCTCGTTGAGTAATATATATTTCGACACTAACTTGGGGATTGCGGTGGGGCCGCTGGGATCGAAAGATTATTTTGAGTCGCCGAAGCTTTGGATTGATCTTTTGGCATGGGAAACGATGCTGGGAGTGTTTTTTTCGATGTGTCTGATTCTTTGGCAGATGGACTGGATTTGGGAGAAAATAAAAGAATATCCAGTGCTAGGAGGGATTTGTGTGATTATTTATTTGGGTCTCTTTTATACTTTTATTCATTTCCTGATGAAGGATATTTGGGGAGGAGATCTTTATACGGCGATTGAGAAAAATGATGTGGTGACTTTGGAAGAAATGATTGAAAAAGCGCGGCCGGGGATTGAGAAGTCAGGCTACTATTTTATCGAGGCGGCAAGGTTTGATAGTAAAGAGGTGATTCCGGTGCTGGTGAAACATGGCTTTGATATCAATGGTGTCAATGACGAGGGAACTACGGCTTTGATGGCGGCGGCGGGCATTTGGTTTCGGCCGGACATGGTGGAGTTCCTTCTGAAAAATGGGGCGTCTCCGGATGTGAAAGATATGGCTGGGGATGGGGCGTTATCTTTGGCTCAGAAAAATTTTGATCGTTCAATGTATGCACAAAAAGATTTTGATAAGATTGTGGAATTATTGAAATGAGATGTGCGGGGGGATGTGGGGGGGGATTTGCCCCTTCGCTTCGCTCTCGGGGCATAAATGAGGGGGGATTCACCCCTCCGCTTCGCTGCGGGG
>JBBTWG010000050.1:0-22236 GCA_038062935.1 Patescibacteria group bacterium | reverse complement strand
TCATACCGCGCCATCGTAAAAAGTAAATCACTGAGACGATTGAGATATTTCACACACATCGGTGAAACTTTTTCGCTGCCGTCACTCTCCAGAAGTTCCGCACACACTCGTTCCGCGCGGCGACACACCGTGCGCGCGACATGCAGTTTCGCGCCCGCACTCGATCCTCCGGGCAAAATAAACGCCGTCATCGGTTGCAACGAAGCATCGAGTTGGTCGATCAAGTACTCCAATTCCGTCACACGCTCATCACTCACACGCGGCACATCCGCACTTCCGCGATGCATTTTTGAGCCAATCGTCGCCAAATCTCCGCCCAAAACAAAAAGATCTCTCTGAATTTCGAGGAGCATTTTTGCTACAATTTCCTCCACCGAAATCGTCAAAACTTCACCAATCACAGCATTGAGCTCGTCCACCGTCCCGATCGCATCCATCCGTAAACTTGATTTTGCAATCCGTCCACTTCCATACAGGTCAGTCTGCCCGTCATCCCCTCTTCGTGTATAAATTTTCATACAGAAATCATAACACATCAGATTTTACTGCTGTTCAATGGTCATGGATCCATCGGTGCCATGACGAAAGATTTCAACTCCAGTGATGATGTATCCGTCAATGGAGCTTTGTCCAACCTTCCAGCCAGGAGCAGTCAATTCGATCAAGGCATGGTTCGCAGCACTATCCATCGTCTTTGGAACTTTTTTGCCTGGAAAAACAGAACTTCCAACTCCACCGACGACATGAGCTTCATTTGTATCCGACTTCGGATCATAGCAATGGACGATACAGAAATCGAGCTTTTCGGCAGCCATCATAGAAGCCCATGCAACAATTTTATTGTTACAATCACCACCTCCATTGAAAAGAACTAGCAGGAGAGGTCGATCATAGTCTCTGTCATTTTCTGACTTATATGGGAGATTTTTTTGTACAAAGGATATGATCTTTTTGGCTTTTTTGATTGGTGTATCTCTCCGAGAAACGAGGTGCTGAGTCGCTTCACGAGCCTGGGGATCCTGAAAATCAATAAAATTCGATTCGAGGCGACTATTGGGAAATCTTTTCAATCGATCACGATAGCCATTCAGTGAAGCAGCAAGAGCTGAGGCATCTAATTTCCAGACTGGACCACGATGAACAGGAAGTCTAAACGATTTGTTGGAATCCAAAAGGTGCGAAGGAACGCGCAGATCATGGCCTCCAGATTGACCATCACCAGCAGAAATTCCAACAGGCAACAAGAGTTTTTTACCTGAGATGATCGGCACAAATTTCTCTTTTGTTGTCCGACTATTTGCAGCGAGACTGTCCCGACCATCCACGGGCACATTTACACGAACAAGAACTTTGGGATTGAGCTCCCCATGATAGAGAACCTTTTTCACTTTTTTATCCTGACCACGAACAATTTGCATGTCATCAAGACTCAGAGAAACAGAAAAAGAGCGTTGGTACGTATAAACAATCCATTGCATGATGGATCGATCATCGAGCGCCGAATAATCGAGGATGTCATTAATCGCATCAGAAAGAGACGTTGACCGTGAACGGAATTTATCCCCCCCACTCTGGAAATATCCAGAATCAATGCCGCGAGGCGCAAAACGCAACACTCGAGAAGAGTCATCGCCATCATGACCCCGATACACAAATTTATTACCGAGAAAAAATTTACTCACTTGATACGGATCCAGAAGAGCGTCTCGCATAGTGCCCGTGACAGGATCGTCACTTTCCAGAGATGCATCAAAAACAGTTTCAATACCGCTGTAACGACACTCAAGATTTTCGGGAGTTCCAGAGTCATGTTGAGACAACGTCTGTTGCATGTCATTTCGAGTTTGCTGCTGAGGAATGGCGATGGCGGAATCTGTCTCACTAAATGGTTTTTTCTCAGACGATTCTCGAGGATGCATGGAAACACCAAGAATCAAAAAAAGAACAACAAGACCCGCTCGATCTAACAACAAAGCGTTCCACGACTGAGAAGGTTTTAAGTTTTGAATTCGCAAAATATCATTAATAAGCTTTACTGTCTGGGAGTTATGAGGAAGTCGAGAAGGAGTGACTTGACCATGCCTCATTCCAGAGAAAAGAATCCAGGGATCGACGATGGTGCCGTCACCACTACGGAGAGCATTATTATCTAAAGTTACTTGACCTAAGGTCCTTATTTCGTGAGCAGCAAAATCAGGAGCACTTCGAGGAACAAAAAGCAGTGTCGATTTTGGCAATCTCTGAGAAAGAATTCTAGTCTCTTCAGGAGGAAGAACCAGAACAGAGCCAGAATCTTGAACAAGCTCAAAATGATGAGGATGAATAGTTATCATACTGCCAGGTTCCAGTAATTCTCGTGCCAATTTCAGGGCATCGCCAGAATTCAAAACAGCAGGTACAGAGACTTCTACTACTTCACGCAAGCCATTCATTGTTGCTCGATCCATATCTCAGAGGAAATGATAAGAAGTGATTGTAGGCCCAAAACAATAAAAGTCAATTATTTGACTTAGTGACCAAAAGGCGTACAATAAAAGAACAATAACGAAAAAACTATGAGTGGAGCCAATACAGCAAAAAAAGTTGATGCAGGAGCTCATGGGGCAGAATCAGCTCATGCTGATACCCACAAGAAGCCAGAATTGAAAGCCATTCCTGGTGGCAAAGAAACGGAAAAAACTCCACACGGCGCAGTAGATGCAATAAAAGATGCGACACATGCAGCAGTTGCGAAAAAAGCTCCAGAAGCTCATGAAAAACCCAGGGATGCACACGCACCCAAAGATTCCCATGCAGCTCCAGACGCACACCACGCTACCGCTCATGCACCAGCAGAAAAATCTCATGATGATGCTCATGCCGCACCATCACATGCAGCATCAGCTCATGGTGACGAGAAAAAAGAAGAACCAAAAGGTCTCAAGAAGTTGTGGGTAAAAATGAAAGGATGGTGGAAGACACTCAAAGATCTTCTTTCCTAAAATCCGAAGCATTCGCAATTCCATTCTCGATCGCCTCTTTCAGCACTTCCGACATCACGGGATGTCCATGGAGAGCGTTGAGAAATTTTTCTGCAGAGATCTTTTCCGAAACCACAAGCGTCGCTTTGTCGATGATGAGCGTCGCATTTTTCCCAATGACATGAGCGCCGAGCATTGCATGCGTTTTGGGATCGATCAGTACTTTCACGAAGCCATCGCGTTCACCTTCGATGAGTGCTCGAGCATTTCCTGCAAAAGTTGCACGACCAATAAGTGCTCCAGGAACATCACTTTCTTTGGCTCCCACGCTCGCAATTTCTGGATGCGTAAAAATCGTATTTGGCCAGATGAAATCTTCTTCACACGAAATTCCGAGGATTTTCTTCGCAGCATTTTCTCCTTCTTTTTCCGCAGTGTACGCAAGCATACTTTTTTTCGCAGCATCACCAATCACAATCACTGACGGAGGAAATTCGTTCGCCACCTTTCGTCCTACACAAAAAAGTGTGCAATCAGCCGGGAACGCCTCCGCGCTATACGAAATCCCTGTCAGAACTTTTACATTTTTCCGAGCAAAAAGCTTCGTCATCTCCATAGAAATTTCAGGATCTTCCGAAGGCAAAATTCGTTCACCTTTTTCTACGATTGTGGTCGTAACGCCAAAAGCCGCAAAGAAACTGGCAAATTCACATCCCGACACTCCTCCGCCCACGATCACAATCGATTTCGGAAGTTCAGTCAGATCAAAAATCGTGCGATTGGTATGTCCAGACATTCCAGAAAAAACCACCGGTTCCGAGCCCGTCGCCATGACAATATGTGGTGCAGAAAGCGTCTCACCATTCTCCAGCGTCACACTTGTACCATCACTTGCCACGATTCCACGACCCTTCAAAATCTGCACACCAGATTTCTCGATCGACGCAGAAAGTCCGCGATGGAGCATCTCCACCACTTTCTTTTTTCGCTCCAGGAGCGCAGAAAAGTTCAATTTCACTTCTCCAGTCATTTCAATACCAAACTGGGAAATTTTCTGAAATTTTTCAAAAAGCTCCGCAGAATACAAAAAAACTTTCGAAGGGATGCAGCCATAATGTAAACATTCTCCACCGACCAAGTGTTGCTCTACGAGCGCCACTTTCTTTCCATGTTCAGCGAGAAACTTAGCAGCCTTCGCACCACCAGGACCTCCACCAAGGACGATAACATCGAAATTCATTAGCACAATCCTATCACAAAAAAGCCGCAGTCTCTAAAAAGAAATGTACTTCCCCTCAGTATGAAGCCATTTTCTTGCTTCCCGAAAACGTGGAGCATGCGAACCGACGAGAGCCCAAAAAGCCCTCGAATGATTCATGTGAACCAGATGACAGAGCTCGTGCACCATCACATATTCCGCTACAAAAGCAGGAGCACATAGGAGCTTGTAGTTGAGCGAAATAGTCTTTCGAATAGACGCACTTCCCCATCGTGTTTTCTGACCACGAATAGAAAATCGCGCAAAAGGAATTCCAATAGTTCGTGAAATCCCAGGAAGTTTCACGGAAAAAATTTCCTGCGCCTGTTTTCGCAACCAATCACGAATCAGACTTTTCACAACACGGACAGAGAAATCATCAGAAAAAATAGAGAGAATATCACCGTGACGTTCCACACGGCGAGTTTTCAGAGCTCGACCAGATACACGTCCTTTTTTCAAAAAACTTAAATTTTTCTCATCAGGAAAACAAAATTGAATCGTCAGGAATTCATCCAAAAAGCGCATCTTCGCAGCATCACCGACATTCTGAAATCGTTCCATCTCTTTCATCTTCTGAAAAATCCATTTCGATTTCTCACGAAGAATCTTCTCTACTTCACGTAAAGGAAATCTTTTTGGAATTGTCACACGCAGTCCGTTTTCCGCCGAAACACGGAGTCGCACATGGTGACTTCGTGCACTGACGACAATTTCATACGGTGCACTCTCTCCACCGGCAGAGAAATAAGAATGAATTCGCTGCACAAAACTCATGGACTACATTATACTCGCAAGTGGATTTTCCTACATCCTACATCCTAAATCCTCCCCTCTCATGATCCCCCACAACAGTCGTCACATTATCCGAAGCCTAAAAGCAAAGTCAGACGAACACCGCACTTTTACTCAACGTACCGCAGATTTCATGACTCAAGTCTTCGGAAGCATGTGGTTTCTATTTTTGAATACCATTTGGTTTGGAGTCTGGATTATAATGAACACGGGGCTTATACAAGGCATTGAACCATTTGATCCATATCCATTCGGGTTTCTCACCATGATGGTTTCGCTCGAAGCGATCATCCTCGCTATCGTCGTATTAATTTCCCAGAATCGTGCACGACAAATCGAAGATCTGCGCGAAGAAGTCGATCTCCAAGTTGATATTATCACTGAACAAGAGCTCACAAAAGTTGCGCACATGATTGCCCTCCTCCTCGAAAAAAACGGCATCAGTATGAAAGGCGACAAAGAATTAGAAGGAATACTCAAGCCAACAAACTTCGAAAAAATTCAGAAAATATTAGAAAGAGAAGTAATTGGATAAAATCTTGGAGCTCTCTTAATAAACTTCTTTTCGATAACATTCCTGACAGTAAACTTTCACAGGTCTTTCGGGAGAGAAGCTTGATTCCATCATTGTGCCACACTTTTCGCATATGCGCTGCCAAAGTCGGAGAGGATTGCGTAAATGAATGCGCTCCTGATGGCGACACATAGAACAATTGCGAGGCAGAGGCAGATTCATGAGCCGATAAAACTTCAGTTCCTGCGGAATCACCCGATAACTTTTTCCACAATTTTTACAGCCAAGAATTTCTTTACAAATGTCGTCAGAGACTTGGCTCAATGAATCTGGAAGAACTTTCATCGTCGCTCGCGGAGCATGTGAAGCACTCGCAGTACTCTCTTCTTTCCATCGAAAACCGCGTTCGAGTGCTTCTTCTGGTGAAAGTGTAAAAAATTCATGCGCCGCAGTTTCATTGTAAGCATAGGGCGAAAGAGCCATCGGAAAAAATTCTCCCCACTCCCCCGTCTTCTTCATATGCTCAATAATTTTTGGAACAAGCACACGATATTCTTCCTCGGTATATTGTTTATTCAAAATACAAAAACGTTTCTGTCGCATCCCAATGCAGCCAAATAAATCATGAGAATTCACGGTACTATCGCAGTAGCGCAGATCAGAAGAAGACCACGTGTAATTACAAAAAGCGATATTCGTCGCAGACCGAGAAACAAGCGAATAATAGGTCAATTCGCACTGCGTCCAGCCAGCAGAATAGGAACTATGAACATCTTTGCTATTGGCGGCAGAAATAGAATTTTCACAGTCTTCAGCATCGAAAGTATCGAAACAATTCGAACAATTTTTCGAATTATAAACATGATTTCCCGTGGAATTTTCACATTTCATCATGTAAACACTTGGAGAGATCGCAGATTCACGAATCTTCAAAAAATCCTGATACGCCTGTTGCCACGTCTTCCACGAACCGTCAAAAATCTTCGCTTTGTAAGCCTCAAATTCCTCTTTCGAAACAGGTTCATTGAAAATATGATACGTCTTGTGGACGAGATTTGTAGAGAAAAGACAGTTATCGCAACCCTGGAGTTGATACGAAAAGAAGCAATCACGACAATCGTTCGACTCGAAAAGCATCACGCAATTATAGCAACGATTTGTGTCACTGCACGAATAGCAGAGTGTACTTTCACCTGTATACATCGAATCAAAAACATCTTTATCCTGCACCATCCAATACGAATAATAGACATCCTCACAGAGGTGTCCGAGCGAGTTCAGATAACAGTTTTTCGAGTTTCTCCAGTGCGAATTGTAGTCGCAATTTTCGCAATTAAAAATCGTAGTCCCTTCGCGCGGCACCACTTTTTGCAACTCCGCAAACTGCTCAAAAAACGGCCGCGTAAAATCAAAATCACGACCATGTTCCATCGCGTCCCATGTGTCGCCCCACCACACAGAATTCTTGTACACAACAAAAGGACTGTCAGGAGAGTAAGCACTAATAATATCTTCCTTCGTCGCATCACACTTCCGGCGATACAGTTTCCACTCATTGCGGAAAGCCATCAGCTGTCGAAATCGTTCATTCGGTGAAACGGTCGGAAGCGGCACATTCATCCGCTTGCAGAATTCCATTTCGCGCTCAGAAATTTCGAAAGGTTGCTGAGTAATGCGACAGAGAGGCATGTTGGAGAGATTCTAGCATAATTGACAACACCACAATAAAAAGCCTAAGATGAAATCTTCATAAACCTGAAGCTTATGAGCAAAAGAGATCATCAGCGAGAATTCCCAGAAAGAACTCAAGGAGCTCCTGAAACTATAGAAAGGCCTCCACAAAGCCCGCTCAATCCTGAAGTGACAGCTCGTTTTGAAATAATCCGAGAGAGAATCACTCGTGCGTTGGGCGAACAAAATGGAAGCGGGCCGCTAAAACATGCCATCAACCCGCATCTCCTTACCGCCCGCAGTGGTGGAGGACAAGTCAAAACCTACTACGCCATCATGCGAGCTCTTCGGGAAAATGGAGCAGCCGACATGCTCGATATTGGCTCGAGCATCGAAGTAGACGCAAAAGATCGAGAAATTTTACATCCAATTATTGAATCCGCCCATGAAGAAAGTCTCGCAGCCGGGCATCACATGATGTATCCATCTTCCTGGGGGACGCTCGAGCTTCGACAGAGCATTGCTGGATTCTTCGAAAAAATGGGAGTTGTGAATCTGGATCCACACCGGGAAGTCATGGTCACGGCAGGGATTATGAAAGCAATTGATGCATTAATGAGATCACTGAGAATCACAACCGTCATCGTCCCAACACTCTCGCCATCCTACCTCTACTCACTCATAAGACTTCAAGGAAAACAAATTATTCCGGCTCCACTCGATCTGAATACTGGAGTATTGAATCTCCGAGCCGTGAAAAAAAATCTCAAAAGGCAAAAAGTAAGAGATGGTCAGGCTCTTTTCTACACAACGCTACCCTCTGCTCCGGCAGGAACTTTGCCAGATGAAGATTTTATGGAGCACGAATTTATTCCTTTTGCACACAGGCATGGATTTCCCGTCGTGAGCGACACATACGCGACACAAACAGTATTTGGTAACAAAAAAATCCGTCCATTGCTCAGTTATCCAGGAGCCAAAGACGTAGGAGTGGAGGCAATAACCATCGCAAAAGAACACGGTATGCCAGGAGTACGAGTCGGAGGACTCGCAGGAAACAAAGATCTCATCAATATCATGCGCCTCTTCGGATCTTCGGCATACACCATGATGCCGATGCACGACCAGCATCTTGCCGCAAAAGTATTGAATGAAATGGATACGGAGCACGTAGGGGAAAAACTGAAGTATGAATTAGAAAATGAAATTCTCCCAGGATTTCAGACACTCAATTGGCCAGTGAAAAAACCAGACGCCGGACTCGACTTACTCGTCCCTATTCCGCCAGGATTCATGGGGGTAAAAAATCCCAGGGACCGGACACTCTGTGCAGCGCTTGCTCTCCTCATGGAATACGGAGTTGGATTTTCTCCAGTGTCAGAGTGCGATACTTCTGAGTCAGGAAAATGGCTGCGCGTCGTGATCAAGCAGGACGACAAAAAGATTCCGAAAGCACTCGCTCGCCTCGCTGAAAAAGGATTCGACTGGAGAACATATAAACCAGATCCAGCATTTTTGGAATCTATTCTCAAGTTTCAGAGTGAGATCGATCTGACGAAGTTGTAGAAAAAGAGCACGGCGTTCTCCATGCACATGTCCCTCCAAAATCCTGCACCAATTGCACACAAAACTTCACCATCGACGAAAACGAACTTGTTCTCAGACAAAAACTCCAGATCCCAGAACCGACATTCTGTTCAAAATGTCAGCTCCGGCGTCGGCGGAAGTACGAACACGAAATACGCCTGCAAGAGCCGGTACAAACAAAGATTAATGAGAGCAGGCGGGTTTTGAACTCCATACTATTGATCAATACGATCAAGCAAAGAATGAAAAAATTCCTGCTCAACCCGTTTCCGTATGTCACCAATCAAACCGCCCAGCCCATACTGAAGTTCCAAAACACCACCACCGCGAGAAATGGTATCCAAAAGAATCCATTCCGTAATGCGAGCTTCACCTTCAAGTATTTGTTCCTTGCCAAAAACTCCAACACGAGTTCTCAAAAGAAGATCGTGACTTTCACGAAGTTCAACATCAGGAATAGGAAAACTTTTACGAATATCGAAGCGCATGTTTTGTGCAGAGGCCGGTGTCAGTTGGACCGCAGTTCCGAGAACCCTTACAGGAAAATCAACACGTGATGGCGTCATGATCGCCTCGACATGAATTGATTCAGGAAGAAAGAGTCCATTCTGGCGAATTTCGCCCCCGAGGTTTGCCGTAATATGAGCCTGTGGTTCGTAGCATAATCCTTTGTCCATAGTCTCAGTAAAAATCAAATGAGGACGAAAGGACGGTTTCCAGGTCGTCGCATCGGCATTGATGAAATCCACAAAATATTCTTCCAGGCCAAATATTTCTACAAGACTGCGGACATTTTTGAGGGAAAAAGGATGAATATCCAGAACATGAAATGCAATTTCATCAGGCCGAAATTGAGTCGCCAAGGGAATTGCAAGGCTCGCAAAAGGCCCAGAGCCCGCATAGACAACAGAAATTCTTTCACCAGGAAAACGGCGCTGGAGTTCATGAAGAGCACGATATATCCCTCGAAGAAAAGTTTTTGTACGAGCATGATCGAGCAGGCATTCAGCCGCTTGCATCGGTGATATGGCGCTTCCTCCACCATCTACTCTTCTAGAAATCTCATGACGCTTGACTGCAGGATCACTGACACATTGAAAAAGGCTATGAAGCTTTTCAACACCAGTTACAAATGAAGCATCGGGATTTAGGATGTCATCCGTTATCTCCGTGAGCCTTTCTCGAGCTGAGGATTGAAAAGCCATATAATTTTTTAAGAAATCCAATCAATGCCACCATCCCGCCGGGAAAGAAATTGATTCTGTTCTGGTGCCGGAAAAAGAGCCTGGTATGGCAATTGATAAAATCCATCTTCAATCGACCAGAGATCCTCTTCGCCCGTCACCCAGTCGCCATGATTTTGAGTCAAAGGCAAAAGAGCGAATCCCCGCAAAGTGAGATCATTGCGATCACCAGTCCAATAATTCCAATAGTGTGGATGATAAGAAAGCACGAGATCACGAAGAGTTTTGTGAACAGGATCGCGCCCTTTTAAATGTACATCACGAGATTGCGCAACAGACCCCCAGAGACCTTTTTTCTGAAAAGGGAAAACAATATGGTCAATATCACGAGCTTCCATACAGAGAAGTTGTGCAGGATAGCCGTGGTGAGACAAAAAAGCGGCAGCACTCAAAGCACCTTCCATGCAGTGCGCGACACGATCTCGAACAACACGACGAAAAGATCGCAAAGTAGGACCGGTCGGCTCCCAATTGTATTCAAGTCCATCAAGGAAAGACTGAACCGTGTCAGGATTATCGCAGGTTTGTATGAGGCACTCCTCTTCAGGAGTCAAAGAAAGATTTTTCGTGGCTTCAGGAGTCATAAAAAACAATAAAGTCTGCCATTATAATACTTTTTTACAAAAAAGCAATGCACGTCGAAAAACAGCTTTGACCAAAGCTGTGTAAACAAATGGCGGGGCCGACGGGATTCGAACCCGCGATCTCCACAGTGACAGTGTGGTGCGTTAAGCCAGGCTACGCTACGACCCCATAAACGAACCCTTGCTGAACCAAGGCTGGCCAATGATATAGGTGCTTCATGCTTTTGACAAGAGGTATCATGGCTCTTGCAGAAACTGCACATTCCATTGGTGATCTTGCCTAGTAAGGGACATCGAAATCTGTGCCATTGTGTGACACCTTTTCTCCTTTTGGCATGATCGCCGGTTCCTGGATTTTTTTTGGTGATGGGATTTCTGGCTGAATCTGAACTAAATCATCCTCTTTGAGGTATACAATTGTTCTTTTATCTTCATCGCTGTGGTCCCAATCCCAATCATTTTCTGGTATTTCTTCAAAATCATCTCTTCCCAGGAATATGACTTCCACGAGTCTCCCCACAGGTGTTTCATCTGGTATCCCGCTCCATGGGATTGGAGGAGGAGATTTCGCTTCAGGCAATATTGACGGCGTATCTTCGTCGTCCACCACCACCGAGACATCATCCCCTTCCAGAAAAAAAACTTCATTCGGTTCACCCACCACCGGTTCTTCATGCCGTATTCTATCCCATCCCTCCTCATCTTCGGCACCTTTTACATCTTCCGCGTCCTCCACATCTTCCTCTGTCTTTCGTATTTCCGTCGGTACATTTTCTGATTTTGGTTCTTCTCCCCCTGGCACGTCGCATTTTTTCATGATTGCGATCGCAGCCATTCGTATGAATTCTTCATATTGTTCATTTTCTATTTCTGTTTCTTCGTCTTTTTTGAAATAGAGATTATTCACTGCCCTGACAAGCATTTCTAAATCTTCAACAGAGTCATTTTTTCTGTATCGTACTTTTCCTTCAATCGCCTGACCTCTTTTGAGTTTTTCTATCCATCCTAAAACGATTTCAGCGCGTTCTAAGTCAATTTTTCTGCTGATTTTCAATATATCTTGAATTCTTTTTCTTCTTTCCGGAGGCAGAAGGTCGAAATTTTTCTTTTTGAGTTCTATTTCTTTTCCGCTTTTTCCCACTTTTTCTCCATTCACAAAATCATCCATACTTTGCGGATGTATGATGACCGTTACAGTTCCTCGCAACACTGACTCCCGTATCCTCTCCACAGAGGCACCTATGGGCAGGAAGAGCAGTTCTTCAGCATCTTCATCTGCATGGCGCTGATCGATATAACGAATATCTTGGACAGAACTTTCTAATTCTCGTGGGGAATTGAACAACATAGCTGTTATGATACTATTTTGACAGGGGTACGCCATTCTACGCCAGTCACAAGAAAAATGCTACAATCAGCCCATGCGCATCGGAATCGATTGTCGAATGTACTCTTCCCGTTTTACAGGTATCGGCCGCTATACCTACGAGCTCGTCGGCCATCTTGCGAATTTGGACAAGAAAAACGAATACATCCTTTTTTTCAATAATCCAGAGTTTGACGAATTCACACCTCCCGGAAAAAATTTCAAAAAAGTTTTAGCAAACGCACGCCATTATTCGCTCGCCGAACAAACACGATTTTTGCGTCATCTCAAAAAAGCGAAACTCGATCTCATGCATTTCACGCATTTCAACGCACCTATTTTTTACAAAAATCCGTCGATCGTCACCATCCACGATCTCACGCTTTCTTTTTTTCCCGGCAATAAAATGCGAAGTCCAATCCATCGCGCCGGCTATCATTTGACTCTGCGCTCTGCGACAAAAAACGCGAAGAAAATTATCGCCGTCTCCGAGTACACCAAAAAAGATTTAGAAAAATTACTCCAAATGAATCCCGAAAAAATCAAAGTCATCTACGAAGCCGTGAATGAAGATTTCGAAAGAATTGAAGACCAAAAAAAAATTGCAGAGACTTTGCAGCGACACAAAATCACAAAACAGTATCTCCTCTACACCGGCGTCTGGCGCAATCATAAAAATCTCGTGAATCTCGTAAAAGCCTTCGCACGGCTGCGAAATCACTATCACATCGACATCGATCTCGTCATCACCGGAAAAGAAGATCCGAAATATCCAGAAGTGCGAGAGCAAATCGCAGAGTCCGACGTCGCAGAATTCGTGAAAACCACCGGCCTCGTCGACGAACAGGAGCTCGTCGCACTCTACAGTGGCGCACACGGTTACGTTCTCCCGTCACTCTATGAAGGCTTCGGCCTCTCCCCTCTCGAAGCCATGAAATGCAGCGTCCCCGTCGCCGTCTCGAAAGCTTCATGTCTCCCCGAAATCTGCGGCGAAGAAAACGCACTCTATTTCGACCCCTACGATCCCAACGACATCGCCGAAAAATTAGCCACTCTCTGTACCAACGAAGAAGTCAGAAAAACTCTAACAGAAAACGGAATCGCACACGCAAAAAAATTCTCCTGGAGAAAAATGGCTAGAGAAACACTAAAACTCTACGAATCCCTCCTCAATCCTCAATCCTAAATCCTCCGCATGTTCATCTCTCTCAAAAATCTCCTCCCCGCCGAAATCGCCCGTCGCGGCATGGCACCTGCACTCGCTGCTGCGACGGTCTGCAAAGCTTTCCGTGATCTCATCCCCGAACTTTTTTCGAAAGATGCAGTCGATTTCATGGACGCTCGATCGTTCAAAGACGGCACCCTCACCATTCACGTCCTCGACGGCGCCTGGGCAAAGCTGATTTTAGATCACAAAGATCCAATTATCCAGAAACTGAACAGTAAAATCCAAAGCACCATTGTGAAAAACGTCCGTCCAAAAGTCGGCATGCCACAGGATATGAAGGGTGATCTCACCGAGATTGAGATAGAAGACGACGATGAATTGACAGACGAGAGTGGGGTACGATAAAATCGGCCTCCGATGCGCTTTATCATCAACTCCACACCAAATCCAGACCTGATCCCAGCAGATAGAACTCGAGAAAGAAAACATGTACCGAGAAGTGAAATCGCAGATCACGGGCGATCACGTTTGGCATATGCTCACTTTGAAGATGATACAGAGCAAAAAGTTTATGCGTATAAAACAGCAAAAGGTTGGGTTCCAGAACTGCGTGGAGAAGAATGTGGAAGAATGAGAAGAGGAATTGAACAGCGAGTCGCAGCTGTCCTAGAAGCAGGAGATCCAGAGGGAGCTCTCTTCCGGGAGGATTCACACACACAAGCTGAAGTTACAGAAGTCTACGGTATCGAAAGAGGCATACGATCGATCGACTACGATCACACGCAGAGAGGTTCATTTCTAGTGATTCACGACGAAATAAATTCACACGGCAGAACTCCTTTCGGAAAAAGCTCAGCCGATGAACGTGCTCGAGAAGGAGTTATGAGAATCGCAACAACGCTTGATGGAAGAGATATGAAGCCTCTCAGACCAACTCAGGATCCAACGAGCATCAACATTCAGCCGTATCCTTTTGAATCTACTCCGACGGATGTCCTTTCACGAGCCATTTTTATTCCAGGAAAAGGGTGGACCGTCCAGCAGCTTCCATTCGGAGAAGTTGGCATAGGTCCATGGCAAACCGTGCTACATTACGGCGGAGGTGGATGTATCACGGGCATGGTTGGATACCAAAACAATCAAGGTAAAATGCAGGTTTTTGAAGCGCAAAAGCATATTGAACGCTTCTGTCGAGATGCGCAGAAACTCGGTTTCAAAGAAGTAACAGAAGAACTCATCAGAAAAATGCTTGAAAATCATCTCCAGAGTGATCGTCGATGGATTCCTCAAGTAGCCAACAAGGCAGGGAATAGATATTATATCCGCTTCAGCCTCTTCATGGATAATGCCGGTCCAAAACTTGCTGGACCACAAGCAATAATTCAACTCATCGGGACGCCAATCGGTGCCTACAAAGCAGATTTTTTGAAAGTTGGACTTCTCGGCCCACGCCCTGTCAGCGACCGAATCGCAGTCAACAAAGCATCTCAACACTACCCAGAGTCCATCATCTCTTTTATGAGCCATCCAACACAGATGGCAAAAAGTGAACCAGGAAAACCATATCTCCACGAAGGAATTTACCTCAATGCATCAGGAAACGCTGAGGAAGGGGTGAGTGCCAACATGGGAGTCGTCATTCGAGATCCAGATATCGGCACAGTGAGAATCCTATCGCCAGATCCAGCAGTGAATCGATGTTTGCCCGGCATCGTCATGCAGTCATGTTTCAAAATTGCAAAGGAGAATGAGATCCTCATGGAATATAATCCAGAGATCAATATCTGCCAAATACTCAGGCAGAACAAAGGAAATGTAGAGCTATTCATGACGGGAACAGCCATGACAGTTTGTGAGATCGATGAGCTCTATGACCATGACGGGTCACTTCTCTACCAGCGTCAGCCACAACCAGGAGAAACACCAGAAAGAAAGGTAATGTCGCCAACCGTAGGGCTCCTCAGAAGAGAAATGGACAGAATTCTCACAGGAACACAATTGAATCCAGGGCTTCAATCCCTCATGGAAGATGCAACATCCGCTTGACGCTGAGCAAAAAAACAACGAGAATACAAACACTTTTGAAAGCAAGGCGAAAGAAAGAATAAAAATGGTGCTTCAGAACACCAACCTCTTTATTCCCTCCAAGCTTTGAGCCCTGCTCCATGAGCTCTGCGCTTTCCTACGTCCTCAATCCTACATCTTAAATCCTAGCGATATGCTCGTCATCCGACTTTCCCGAATTGGTAAAAAAGGCCAACCACATTTCCGTCTCATCGTTCAAGAAAAAACACTCAGCCCAAAGAAAAAAGCCGTCGAAATCGTTGGTCACTACGCTCCAGCACAAGAACCAAAAGTGATCGAACTCAAAGACGAAAGAGTAAAACACTGGATCAAAATGGGAGCACAACCTTCCGACACCGTCGCAGCACTTCTCAAGAAAAAAGGTTTCGCAAACATGGATAAATTTCTGACTCCGAGAAACAAGCAGAGAAAATCCAGCAAAAACGCAGGAAAAGAAGCAGCCCCAGCAGCATAGAAAACATGTGACGTGTAACATGTGACTTGTGACCAGTCACATGTCAAAAGTCACAGGTCACAAGTTATTCCTACATCCTCAATCCTAAATCCTAAATCCTCCTCTATGACCGATACACAAGATATGAATCAGGGTCCAGACCGCGATTTTGTAGAGTACGTCATCAAGCAACTCGTCGACCATCCCGAAGAAGTTGAAGTCACGCGAACCGTCGACGATCTTGGTGTTCTCATCACACTCAAAGTGCATCCAGAAGACATGGGAAAAATCATCGGAAAAAATGGCCAAACGGCAAAATCTCTCCGCATCCTTCTCCGCGTCATGGGTTCCAAGCGCAACGAACGCGTCAATATGAAGATCATAGAACCCGGCGGCGGCATGCACGAAATCGGCGCCGACCTCGAATAAATCATTTCGTAATTTCCTCAATCCTAAATCCTAAATCCTCCTCCCGTGCCTCCATCATCCAACTCCATCATCGACGCAGCGCAAAATTTTGACGTTATCGACATCATGAATCGTGGCCTCGCCTACGCAATTATGATCGCCGGATTTCTTTCAGTAGTATTCATCTTTGTCGGAGGTATCTCGTTCATCCTTTCCGGAGGTCAGGACGACAAAATCAAAAGCGCCGTAGGAACGATCCGTTACGCAATCATCGGCCTCATCGTCACGATTCTCTCTGTCGTCATCATCAACACCGTCGGTCGTGCCATCGGCATCAACGTCATTCAATACATCAATTTCAAAGACGTCATCGAAATCATCACCTCCGTCGGACAAGACAGCGGTACGAGCAGTGGTAGTTCAGGACCAAGCAAACTAGAGTAATTTTTTTTGAATTTTCATCGAACCTCTCAAAAACGATGAAATGCAAGGAAACGAGGAGCCCTCGAAGGAGCCGTACGAAAAGTACGGCGACGAGAAGGCGACGAGTTGACGCCGCAGTTCGCGTTTTTCAGAGGTTCCCTATCTCCTGTAAGCAATACATTTCCAGTCGAACGGAAATCTGTACGTTTCCATCGCCCTGATCAGTGCCGCAAAAACATGCCACTGATCTTTTTTTTCAAAAGTAAAAGCATTTCCTGTTTCACGATTCGGATGATAATTCGTCACACCGCGACACTCTGAGAAAGCCACCGGAACGATGTGTGACGCGAGCGACTTTTTGACCGCTTGATCAGAGAAACACACCACCATGTCGCATCCAGAGAAAAGATTTTTATGAGAAGTATGATCGTAGAAAATCACCATCGCTTCGTCATAGAGATCAAAAGGCAAAGCTTCACCTTTTTTATTATCCGGAGCGAAGATGACGACACCCGCACCGAGGCCAGAAATTCCATGAATCAAATCGCGAATGAGGACAAATTCTTCTTCTTTTTCGATGAAAAATCCAATGATCGGCATCTCGTGAGCGACGCGATCGCGGAGGAGATGTTGGAGTTGGAGTCGCAGAGACTTCTTCTCGAGAAGCTTGGCGTCCGGCTTAGAAATTTTTGTGGAAGTTCGAGGCATAAAAATCAAGATATCAGAGCATTATAGCATTTTTTTTGGCTTTTTCCAAGCTACGATCCATTGACACAAAGCTAAAAAAGCAGTCAAATGAGTGCATATGCAAACACAGAAACTCATTCTGATCGATGGCAACGCGCTCTTTTACCGAGCCTTCCACGCGATTCCAGCGCTCAAGACTTCCAAAGGCGAGCTCGTAAACGCCATCTATGGATTTACCAGCATGCTCCTGAGTCTCCTGGCCAAAGAATATCCAGAGTTCATCGCCATCGCCTGGGACAGCAAGGCCAAGACCTATCGCCACGAACAATTCACCGAATACAAAGGCACACGCCCACCGCCACCAGAAGGCATGTACGAGCAACTTCCCCGCCTCAAAAATATTTTAGAAGCTTTTGGCATTCCCAGTTTTGCCATGGACGGATACGAAGCGGACGATCTGCTCGCGACGATCTCTGTGAAAGAGTGTGCAAAAAATGTTGATTTGCGTGTCGGCATCGCGAGTGGAGATCGCGATCTTTTCCAGCTCATCACGTCGAACATCAGTGTCCTCACACCAGAATTTGGTTTTCAGAAATACACGGCGTACGATCCGCAGAAAGTTCAGGAAAAATTTCAGATCACGCCAGTGCAAATGATTGATTACAAAAGTCTCGTCGGCGATCCTTCCGACAATATCCCCGGAGTCAAAGGCATCGGTCCCACTGGCGCCGTGAATCTCCTCCAACAGTACACAACACTCGAAAACATCTACGAACACCTCGCAGAAATCCCAGGGAAAATGCGTGAAAAACTCCAGAATGGCAAAGACGCAGCTTTTTTGAGTAAACATTTGGTAACTCTGCAAAAAGAAGCGCCCATCGACTTCGATCTGCAGGAATGTAAAACACATGAATTCGATCTCCCCCAAATCGAAAGATTTTTCCAGGAATTAGAATTCAAATCTCTTATCAAAAAACTCTACGAATTGGAACTTCTCTACAACGAAAAACGCCAGGGAGATCAGAACCATGCGCTCCCTTTGATATTTGAATAAAAAATGTATACATTCAAAATGAAAAAGAGTAAAAAAGAGCGAAAAACAGAAACGGAAAAAAGTAGTAAATAAAAACAAAAAAATATATTCGCAAGTGAATCAAAAAAGAAGCATCAAAAAGAGCCTAAACGCGAACACATTAACTGAACGAGCCCCCTTCAGGCAAAGCCAAACTGGGTAATAAATTTGTCAAAGCAGGGCAAACTATATTATATTGCCTCCGCTATGGCAAAAAACCGCATTTTAGCGAGTCTCGATATTGGCAGTTCAAAAATCCGAACCGTCGTGGGTCGTCTCGATAACGATTCTCAAACACCGAACATTACAGGAGTAGGAATTGCGCAGTCGATGGGACTTCGAAAAGGCTCCGTCATCGATGTCGAAGAGACCATCAGCTCGATCACTTCTTCCCTCGAAGACGCAGAGCGCATGGCCGGTGAACCCATCAACCACGTATTTCTCGGAATTAGCGGCAATCATATCGAATCAATCGACTCCAAAGGCGTCATCGCCGTTTCCAATCCGAGCAATGAAATTGCAGAAGAAGATATTGATCGCGTCCTCGAGGCTGCACAAGCCGTCAATATTCCCACAAACAAAAGAATTCTCCGCATCATTCCGAAGACGTTCACCGTCGACGATCAGAGAGGCATTAAATATCCAGTGGGCATGACCGGCATCCGTCTCGAAGTGGAAGCGCATATCATCACAGGACTCATCCCAAACATCAAAAACATCGAAAAATGCGTGCTCCAGGCCGGAGTGGATATCGACGATATCATCCCAACCTGTCTCGCTGCTGCAGAAGCAGTACTCTCGAAGCGACAAAAAGAGCTCGGCGTGGTCGTCGTCGACATCGGTTGTGGTGGGACATCCGTCAGCGTCTTCGAAGAAGGCGTCACGCTCCACACCGCAGTCATCCCGCTCGGCGGAGAAAACGTCACCAATGATATTGCTATCGGCCTTCGCACATCTATCGACACCGCAGAAAAAATTAAAATTGAATATGGCTCATGTCTGCCAGAAGACGTCAACGACCGTGAAACGATTGACCTCTCACTTCTCAGCAAAATCGACACGCAGAAAGTATCAAAGAAAGTCATGGTGGAAATCATTCAGGCTAGATACCAGGAAATCTTCCTCCTCGTGAAAGACGAACTCGCACGCATCAGCCGCGACGGCATGCTTCCAGCCGGAGTGGTGCTCACTGGAGCAGCAGTCAAAATGCCGGGTGTCATCGACCTCGCGCGCGAAACATTGAATCTCCCAGTACAAATCGGATTCCCGCAAAATTTCGACGGCATCGTCGACAAAATCGACGATCCAGCATACGCCACGGCGATCGGTCTCATGCTCTGGGGCTCTCGCATGGAAACCAGAAACTTCGGTGGCATGCCATTTCGCAGCCTCAATCTGCGAAAAACCGTCGGCAGCATGAAAAATTGGCTCAGAAGCCTCATGCCGTAGACCTGAAGTTTTTGAAAAGTATACTGCGAACGCAACGAAGTAAACTTTTCAAAGATTTCAAATCTTCCTCACTCAAGCATTTGTTTCTTAATTCCCCCAAACTATGCCACTCCCAAAGGAAGATCCAAAAACAAATTTAAAAAACATTTTCTCGAAATCATACGATCCGCATCGTTCATCGCAGGAGGTCATTCCTGATATGAATCCAATTGCGAATATTCGTGTCGTGGGCGTGGGAGGCGGTGGTTCCAATGCTTTGAACCGCATGATCAAATCGAATCTCAAAGGCGTAGAATTCATCGCAATCAATACCGATGCACAAGCGCTCTATCACTCAGACGCACAGATCAAACTCAACGTCGGGAAGGCCACCACGAGAGGTCTCGGTGCCGGCAGTAATCCCGACATCGGCAAACAGGCCGCAGAAGAAAGCAAAGAGGAAATCCGCGCAGCAATCGACGGATCAGACATGATTTTCATCACCTGTGGTCTCGGTGGTGGCACGGGCACCGGAGGCGCTCCAGTGGTCGCAGAGCTCGCTCGCGAGATGGGGATTCTCACAGTCGCTGTCGTCACAAAACCTTTCTCTTTCGAAGGTCAACGCCGACGCACACAGGCCGAAGAAGGTCTGGAAAATCTCAAGAACAAAGTCGACACAATTATCGTCATCCCAAACGACAAACTCCTCGGTCTCATCGACAAAAAAACTCCACTCAACGAAGCGTTCATGGTCGTCGATGATGTTCTCCGCCAGGGTGTCCAAGGCATCGCGGACCTCATCACCGTCCACGGCATGATCAACGTCGACTTCGCCGATGTAAAAGCCATCATGGAAAACTCCGGATCCGCGCTCATGGGAATCGGATACGGAACAGGCGAAAACCGAGCAGCAGAAGCCGCAAAAGCCGCGATCGACAGCCCACTCCTCGAAATGTCCGTCCAGGGCGCCAAAGGAATTCTCTTCAACATCACCGGTGGCAACGACCTCAGTATGTTCGAAGTGGACGAGGCTGCAAGAATCATTACAGAGGCTGCAGATCCAGAAGCAAATATCATTTTCGGTGCAGTGATCAACGATTCCTACACCGGCGAAATGAAAGTCACCGTCGTGGCAACAGGCTTCGACATCCGCTCCGAAAAACCAGTCATGCGACAACAAAGCCACCAGACGATTATCAATCAGCCAAGAGTCGATATGCCGCAGCGCCCCGTCGAAAACGAACTCGACATTCCGGCGTTCATTAGAAGAAAAGTTGGATAAAACTCACGAGCGAAGCGAGTGAGGATGCGCTTTTATTTAAAATGCAACAACTAAGTTTTTTTCAATCGCACCTCTGGCAACAATTTCAAGAATCCCTCGGACGAAAATGTTTTCGCGTCGAGGGATTTTTATTCATCCGTCATCCCCTCCCCTTCGGGAAAAGTTGGTTGGAATGTCCGATGGTGCACAGTGAGAATTTCGAGAGGATCATGGAAAAGTTGGCTCCCATATGCGAAAAAGAACAGGTCATTTTTGTGAAATTTATTCTGGACACAGTTGTCGGAGGCGGGGGTGCACACGTGGACGAACACAAAGCGCACAGCGCTGGCGCGCAGTTCAAAAAAACAAAATCACATTTTCCAGAAGCGACCATTGTCCTCGATCTCACGCTATCGCAGGAAGAAATTCTGAAACAGATGAAGCCCAAAGGTCGCTACAACATCAAAGTTGCCGAACGTAATGGTGTAGCAGTACATGAAGTCCACGAAAAAGATTTAGAAAAAACCCTCGAAAAATTTTACGAAATTTTCCAGAAAACCGCCGAGCGTGATGGCTTCCGCATCCATCCACTGAGTTATTATCAGAAAATGCTCACAACGCTCGGACCGCAACACGCCAAACTTTTCATCGCGACAGCGCCAGGCGAAGTCCCCGAAGAGGAAAAAATCGCCGCCGGCCTCATCGCCACCTACCATAATGAAACACTAGAAAACCGCAAAGCCCTCTACTACTACGGCGCCTCAGACCACGAACTGCGCAGTCTCATGGCGCCATACCTCCTCCAATGGCACGTCATGTGCGACGCCAAAGCCCGCGGCTACACGAGCTACGACCTCTTCGGAATCGCCCCAGAAGGAGCGGAAAATCACCCCTGGGCCGGCGTCACCGATTTCAAAAAAAAGTTCGGCGGCACAGTCGTCGAATACGAAAAATCCTATCAAAAAATCACAGATTGGAAGTGGTATCTCGTTTACAGAATTGTGAAGTTTCTGTTATAATTCCGGTAGATCTCGACTCCGCTAGATATTTTGAAAAAGAGCCTCGCATTGCGGGACTCTTTTTCTTGTATACCTGGTCAGAAGTGGTGGAGCCGAGGGGAATCGAACCCCTACTAGCGGATCTCGACTCCGCTAGGCCTCCCAGAGGCGACCCCATGAACGCTCCTGACATTTTTGACGTTATCAAAAGGACATGAACGGAACTTAACAAATTTATGACAAAAACATAAACTCGCGATACTGCACGAGAAATAGCCAAAAAAATAAAATAAA
>JBBTWG010000049.1:0-22194 GCA_038062935.1 Patescibacteria group bacterium | reverse complement strand
CAACGATTCCCTCTGAAACCAATAACATTGATTTCTTCGCTTCTTCGATCTGACCCCACATCCGATCTATGCCCTCACTATATTCATGCGCTACCCTCTCAGAATTTTTCCACATGGCATCATGTTCTGCCCTTGCTTCCAGAATAGGGTCCACAACGAATCTTTTTCCACCGATCACTGCCAGAACACCAGCGACCACAATGGCCGCTATTGCACCTATTCTTTTGAGTGAAAAATTACTTCTTTCTCTCGATTGTCTGCCCAATAAATCTCTCTCTGAGCCACCATCACGGGGCGTTTGCTGAAGAGTCATGGTTATATTATATTTAATTTTTGTTTTTTGTCAATGTCTTGCTGGAATTTAGCTTTGTGCAGCTTCGATTGGGGAATGATTACGGAGTTCTTCGCTTCACTATTGGGTGTAAACTTCTCATCCCTTTTCTGCAAGGTTTAGCTGCATAGCTGCAGGCACCTTCGCTTCGCTACGGTGTGCTGGCGGAGAGGGGGGGATTCGAACCCCCGCGCCGGGAAAACCCCGACCTACAGGTTTAGCAAACCCGCCTCTTCAGCCACTTGAGTACCTCTCCGCGTTGGCTGTTTGCTGGCGTATTGTAGCCTAGAAACTTTGTGCTGTCAGGTCTTTTCCATAAAGCTGAATTCTGATATTCTCTTCGTATGTCTCATGATATTTTGACTGCGCTGGTACTTGGATTGATTGAGGGAGTGACTGAGTTTTTGCCGATTTCTTCGACTGGGCATTTGATTGTGGCGGGGGATTTGTTGGGATTCACTGGGGATCGCGCGAAGACGTTTGAAATATTTATTCAGCTGGGAGCGATTCTGTCTGTGGTCTGGGTTTTTTGGAAGAAAATTTTTGATTTTTTTGGATTTTCTGGGGGCGCAGCACGCGTACAATCGCTTCATTTTTGGACGAAAATTTTTGTGGCTTTTGTGCCGTCGGCGGTTTTTGGACTTTTGTTTCACAAATGGATCAAGGCGATTTTGTTTCAGCCTTTGGTTGTGGCGTGCGCACTGATCGTCGGTGGGGTTTTGATTTTTGTGATCGAACATTTTGCGAAAAAGGGAATGACGGATTCGGTGGAAAAAGTCAGTATGCGACAGTCTTTCAAAATAGGACTGTGTCAGGTTTTGGCCCTTATTCCGGGCGTTTCCAGATCTGGAGCTACGATTTTGGGTGGAATGTCTTTTGGTTTGAATCGTGTGGCGGCGACGGAATTTTCTTTTTTCCTTGCGATTCCGACGATGCTTGCGGCCACACTGTACGATCTTTTGAAAAGCGCTTCAGTGCTTTCGATGAGTGATGCCCCGATGTTTGCCGTGGGATTTTTGACGTCTTTTATTTCCGCATTGGTTGTCATCAAACTCTTTTTGAAATTCGTGAGTACTCATACTTTCCGGTCGTTCGCGTGGTATCGGATTGGCTTTGGTTTGCTGGTTTTAGCGCTGGCAGTGAAATTTTAAAGCTTGAAACTGAACCTTATGCAACTCATTTCACCAACTAAAAAATATGAGCAGAGCTGGCGAGAGGCTCTGCTCGAGCTTGAGACTGAAGGGACAGGTGGATTTTGGAATATTCCGGAAAAGCCGGCAGATATTGAAGAATACATTGAACGCACGCGGAATCATTCGAAGGGGATCAATATTCCGGATTATTGGGCTCCTGCGACGACTTATTGGTTGATCGACGAAGGGAGATTTGTTGGGCATGTGAATATTCGACATTCTTTGAATGAAAAATTGGAGAAAAAAGGAGGACATGTTGGTTATACAATTCGATCGAGTGCGCGTCGAAATGGCTATGGTATGAAGATTCTGGAACTTGCGCTTCTGAAGGCGAGAGAAATTGGTTTGAAAAAAGTTTTGGTGACTTGCGACGATAAAAATATTGCGTCGATAAAAATCGTTGAAAAAAATGGCGGAATATTGCAGGACAAAATTGAAGTTGAGGGTATGTTGGTGAGGAGGTATTGGATCGAAAACTGAACTTTTCGCCCATGTGTTCATCCCGTATCGCCTCAAACAGCAGTCTTGCAGAAGATTTTACAATTGCTGACACGTCTTCTGCGCTACTCCTTCGCACGCACTGCAGGCTTCTTTGGCGGTGATGATATTGTCGATGTAGTCGTAATCGTAGGACGTGGTGTTGATGCAGGTTCCTTCTTTTGCTGAGCTGCTCATGTGAATGACGCGACCTTCGCGTTTTCCGAATTCGGATGGGCCCACTGCTTTTGTCCAATCGCCTTTCTTTTGGGCTTCTTTCACCACTTTTGTGCCGAGATCATATTTGTAGATGTGAAATTCTATTGTCCCTGTACCTGGACCTTTTGGGATGAGTGCCAGGAACATTTTTCCTTCGCTGGAGATGCATCCTTGTTTGATGTCATTCACGGTAATCATCTGGCGACCGTAGAGCTTCATCGTGTATGGATCACTGAATGCTGACATTTTTGTCATTTGTGTGACGAAATCGGTGTAGAAAGTTTCTTTGGCGTAGGCAGCGAGATCGTTGCAGCTCTGAAATTTGAATGTTGGGCCAGTGACGACTGGTGTCGTAGGAGCCGTGGCTGGTGAACCTGGAACTCCTGGAGTGGGCGTACCAGTTGTTGCTGGCGCTGCTGTGGTGCTTGGCAATGATGGTGGTGGATTTGTGTTATCCACGATGGTTATTTCGCGGAGCGTATTCATCACTTCTTCAAAATTCTCGGCCTGCGCACCTTTTCCTGAGAGCTCGAAAGTGTAGATTGTCCCTTTCTGGCTTTCTACAAAAATCTTGTTGCCGGTCACGACTTTCTTGTCTGTGTCTTGATAAAAAATCAGACCGTTTTTTTCCTGAATTTTTTGTAATGTTTTTGCGAGTTGCGCAACTTGTCCGAAACTACTGTCGGTGAGTAAAAATTTTTCGACAAAAAGATTTCCGCAATCACTGCCTGTGCACGCATCGTTGAAAATCATGACGAGCGCTTTCTCATTTTCAGAATCGATTTCTCCCCATGATGCAAGATGATCGAAGGTGATGCCGATTTTCTCGGCCCTGGTGCTCTCGGATCCTTCTTTTTTCTCGATGACTTGTGTTTGTGTCTCACCGGTTTCTGGAGGTGTTGTGCCATCATCATTTCCACTGAATAGAAAAAAAATAACTCCGATAATTATCGCAGGAATGATGAGCTTTCGAAGACCTCCTCCTTGGTTTTTTGATGTTTGCATAATGTTTGTGAAAAGTAAAAAAGAGACTTTTGGTCTCTGTGGTACGAAGTATAGAATAATTCGACTGGTCTATCCAGGGATTTTGGGCATGTCGATGGCGAGCTCGATTTGTTCGCCAGTCGTGGCCGTCCGGAAGCTCAAATGTGTCGCACAGAGAGCGATGGATTTGTCGGGAAGTGGCGATGGTGCGCCATATTTGAGGTCACCGAGAATAGGACAACCTATTTTGCTGAGCTGGACACGGATTTGATGTGAGCGGCCGGTCTTGAGAGTGACTTGTAACATGTGACATGTGACTTGTGACTTTGAGGGGACGACTTCGTAGGAAAGCTCGGCGTATTGGCTGTCGGGGACTTGTTTTTCGTAGGCGGTGACTTTGTTTTTTTCGTGATCTTTTTTCAAGTAATGAATGAGTGTGTCGGATTTTTTTGGTGGTTTTCCGAGAACATATGCGTGGTAGATTTTTTTCACTTCGTGATTGCGAAATTGCTCGGAGAGGCGAGAGGCGCCTTTGCTGGTTTTCGCGAAAAGAATGATGCCCGTGACGGGGCGATCGAGGCGATGAAGGAGGCCGACGAAGACGTTTCCGGGTTTCTGGTATTTTTCTTTGAGAAAATTTTTCACTTCGTCGAGGAGACATGGGTCACCGGTTTCGTCGCCTTGCACCGGTATTCCGGCGGGTTTGAGGACGGCGATGAGGTGGTTGTCTTCGTAAAGACATGTGACTTTTGACATGTGACGTGTGACTTTACAAACTTCTCCATCTGGCGAAGATTCCGCACGGCAAGAGTCGGCCGGTTTTTGATTCTTCGATGGTGAGTTCGCCGATTTCGGTCTCTCCTTTGTGTTTTTTCATCATTTCATCGAGATTGTTTTTGTAGGCGAGGGCGGAATATCCTGAGCTGTAGCCGTTGATGAGGAGAAATAATGGTTTTTCGGTGAGCGTTTTCATGGTGAGGTCGAGGAGATCAAGGAAATGGTCTTCAATTTTCCAAAGTTCTTTGTTGGGGCCGTGGCCGAATGCTGGCGGATCCATGATAATGCCGTCGTAGCGATTGCCGCGTTTCACTTCACGATTCAGAAAAACTCTCGCGTCGTCGAGAATCCAACGGATAGGCTTCTCTGCGAGTCCGGAAATTTTGGCGTTTTCGCGAGCCCAAGTGATGGCCACTTTGGAGCCGTCGAGATGACAGACTTTTGCGCCAGCTTTTGCGGCTGCGAGGCTCGCTCCGCCGGTGTAGCCGAAAAGATTGAGGACGGTGGGCGCAGAAGAGTGGGGAGTAGAGCTGCCCGGCGCTAGCGCGCTTTCAATCCATTTCCAATTTTCACTGTGTTCTGGAAAAAGTCCGGTGTGTTTGAATGATGTTGGGCGGATCCAAAAGTTGAGACCGGCAAGTTCGATTTGCCAGCGCTCCGGGAGACTTCTTTTTGTTTTCCAGCCACCACCATCGGCGGTTCTCTTGAAAATCGCGTCGGCGTTTTGCCACTCCTGTGGTGATAAATTCTTTTTCCACAATGCCTGCGGATCGGGACGAGAAAGAATAAATTCGCCGTAGCGCTCGAGTTTTTCTCCTTCACCGCTGTCGAGAAGTTCGTAGTCGCGCGAAGGTTTGGTGATGAGAATTTTCATTGGAAAAACTTTTGAACTGGTGGGGAGGGATTTGAACGAGAGAGGGATTCACCCCTTCGCTTCGCTGCGGGGTGTGAACTTCTCATCCCTTTTTTCTCTGCAAGAGTTTGAAATATTCCCAAGCAGAGCTTGGGAATATTTCAAACTGGCGGAGAGAGAGGGATTCGAACCCTCGAGACCTTGCGGCCTTCCTGTTTTCAAGACAGGTGGAATCAACCACTATCCGATCTCTCCTTGATTGTAGAGCTTCGCTTCGTTCGCGACTGGCGGAGCCAGATCGCTTACTTCGCTGCGCGCTCGTGCTGTGCACTCGCTACATTGACCTTGGCAGAGCCAAGTCTCACTATTGACTGAGTGCCGGCGTATTATAGCATGGTCTGTTCATTTGCAAAAAAGGCGGCTTTTTCAAGCCGCCTTTTCGATTCTTATGACTCATTTCTTTTCCTCTATTTTTTTGTACTTGTTGAAGACTTGGTCGTAGCTTTTTTCAAAATATCTGACTTTGATGTTTTTGATTGTTTTGCGGGACTGTATGGTTGTGGTGTTGGTGAGTATGGCTGTGGCGTAGGAGAATACGGTTGTGGTGTTGGTGAGTATGGCTGTGGCGTTGGAGAAGAAATTTTCCCTGAAGCTTTTTTTGGTACTGCGATTGGTTTTACTGGAGCCTTGACTGTGGTCTTGACTGGAACTTTGAGTGGCTGAATAAGCTTCTTTACTGGCTTTTCTATGAGCTTTGGAGCCTGCTCCTGCATTCTTGGTGTTTCGATGTCCTGGTCCACTTCTACAGATACATCGCCGTTGAGCGCATCCTGAATATCATTATCTTTTGCTTCGAATTCAGACCAGAGATCCCAAAAAATTCCATCACTTTCTTTTTCTGCAAGTGCATTATGCATGTTGTTCGCAATTTTTTTGAGTTCGCGAATATCATTTCCTGATACACCTGCTTTCAAATATTTTGCAATTGTTCGATCTGCCTGTTTCATTTTTTTTTCTGCTTCTGCGGACATATCGATGTTGATATCATCTTCGCTGTCTTCATCATCTACATCCTGAGTGAGGAGCTCTGCCTTCAAATCAGATGCACGAAAAACGGTCTGAACCGCAAAAATGATTCCAAAAGTGACAAAAAATCCTGAAAGGCCGAGGATAAGAAGCTTTTTATGCATGTGTGTTTTTGTTTTATTATGCTTTGATTGTTATTATTATGACATAATTTTTCTTTTAAGTCAAATTGAAGTGTTTCTAACAGTGTGTTTTTTGGCTCTACAATGGGGAAAGTATGAAAAAGAAACCTTCTTTTGAAGAGTCGCCACCTTCTGACATTCTCTATAAAAAGCTCATGGACACCATGGCGGAGGCGGTGTGGATGGGGGATGCGCAGGAACGAACGCGCTACGTGAACCACAAATTTTGCTCACTGACTGGCTACTCTCTCGAAGAATCTCTCGGACAAGAGTCGTATGTTTTTTGGGATCATGAAAGCTCTGAGCGCGTGAAATATGTGAATAGCCATGATCGAAAAAATGGCATTAGTTCGAGCTATGAAGGAAATGTTCTTGCGAAAGATGGACGGAAAATTCCTGTGCTTCTCAGTGGGACTCCGTTGCCGGATGGCGGAACGATCGGGATTATCACGGATATTTCAGAACTGAAAAAACAGAAAAATATGGCTGATTTCCTGCAATCAGCGCTGGCAAAATCGCATGACGCGGTCATTACACTTGATCAAGATTTACATATTCTCTCCTGGAACCAGGGTGCGAAAGATATTTTTGGATACGACGCTCAGGAAATCACTGGAAGGCTTTTGGATCTCATTTTTGGACCGAAAGATCTCCAGATGATTGTGAAAAATCCTTTACGACTCAATATGCTCGAAGTCAAAGGTTTTCATAAAAAACGACATGAAATGGATATCACACTTTCGTTTTCGCAAGGCGATGGATTTTCGATGGTGATCGCACGCGATGTCAGTCCACAAAAACGCTTTGAACAAGAACTCTCTGCAAAAAATGAGAAAATTGAATTGGAACGTCAAAATCTTGCCGAGGTGCAAAAAAAAATAGATGCGATGATGGATTTCCTCAGTGTGATGAGTCATGGATTCGCAAATGATTCGTCGATGAGCAGTGATTTTTTCGAATTCCTGGGCAACACAGCAATGTCGATCACTGCTGCAAATGGCTGCATTGTGCGACTTTTTCGAGATCATGGAAAAAAGAAAGGCGCGAGCCTCGAACTCGTTTCTTGTGTCGGCACTGTACCGGTACTCGAAAAACAGAATCTCATTTCTTTCGATCAAAGCCTCGCAAAAAAAGCTTTCGACGAGCGACGCATCGTCAGTTCATCCGAAAATTCCCTCATCCGTCAGGAAGTGATCGCGGTGGCTCCGATTTTTTCTGGAGACCGTTTTTTGGCGAGCGTTCATCTGTACTGTGAACATGGATGGACTTCCAAAGACACTTTCCTGGAAAAATTCCTGGTGATGGCCGGCATGAGGATGCGCGATTGAGTGGACTTTTAAATACTGGTAATCTCCGCTCGCGTATCGTCGACCTCTTTTCCAAATCTTCGTCGAGCAAGAGCTGCGGCTCCGGCAGCTACTCCTAAGGCGATGAGGCCTCCTATTGGCGCTTCTTGTGATGAACCTGTGGCGCAGCCGGCTGATCCGTTGTTGGATTGGATGCTTGGCCCCACGTCACTTCCTGGTTGGCCTGAATTACCTAGGTTTCCTTCTACGGTTGGCTCTTTCTTTAGCTCTGTGTTTAGGTCTATTTCTGCTCCACTGACTTCGCCATTGGCGGCGTCACTTCCTGAGCCGCTTTCAACTGGAGGAGTTGGGAGTTCGGCTTCTGCTTGAGATCCACCGGTGTCCGTATCGGTTGCGCCTCCGGCGTCATTGTCTTTGCCGCCGGCGTCCGGGGATGGTGGGATTATTTGACCTTCTGGGATGTTTGGGTTGTTTGTATCTGGGTCTACTTCATCGTCATATCCGTCGCCGTCCGTGTCTTTTACAAATATGACCGTTCCACCAAAACCATCGATTTCTCCTTCTAGCTCTTTGAAAGTGGCTGCGAGAGGATCGCCGTTGGTGATTGTGACGGTTCCGCTTTTGAGAGTAATTGTTATTTGACCTGCTTCATTTTTACCGAATTTGAATGCGCCCGCTATTGAACCCAAAACTTTTGTCTTTTTTGTTGGATCTTTTGTGTCAAAAATTTTGATATTTCCAAATCCTGCTGCAACCAAATATTGACCACTTGGATCAACTCCAACGCTGTTACCACTGCTGACACCATCTTCTGTTGGTGCGGTAAAAATTGATTCTGAAAAATTATTTGGATTAAAAACATCAATTCTATTGTCATTTGTTGATTTGCTGGTTGCTAATCCGATCGCTCCACCAGGAATGCCAGGGAAATTTGGGAGTGTGATCAACTGACCTCCATAGAACTCTTCTGGAATGTCGTAGGCAGAAGAATTTCCTGTAGCACTGTCTGCTTTTACAATGCGAGGCTTGCTGGTAGCCATGTAGTAACTTCCATTCATGAGGCCGGTGTGGAATGCCCCTTCACCCTTCTCAAGGGGCAAGCTCACTGTTTTTGTGTGCTGCAGTGGATCAGTTGCTGATTTATTGAATGTGAAGAACTGCACTCCGCCGAGCCCCATCATTGCTGCTAATCCATTCTTTCCTGCGCCTCCATCTTCCACTTGCAAACCTCCCACCTGTCCTATAAATGGGTGGTCTGCTGGTGTCAACTTCATGACCTCGGTGCCATCTTTGTCCAGGACTATCAAGCACCCCTCCGCAAAATCTTCTACACCACTTGTGAGCATAATTCGATACCCACAAATCATCCCTACTTTCGGAGTTTCTCCTGCAAAAGGGAGATTCTTCGAGACTGTACCAATGACTTTGTTGTTTTTTATTTGAGTTCTCACCCCTTCAGTAACAAAGTCATCAAAAAGACTTTTGCCAATTTCGTAGATCGTTGTCACGCCTTTTTGATCCATCTCTGGTCCCGTCAAAGCTTGCGCATCTTGTGATTGAGCGCCCAATGTGAGGGCGGCTCCAGCAGCAGCGAAATAACCTTTATTTAATGCCATATACAGGGGGTTATATGCTTCGATAAAAGAACCATAGTCCCTTTTTTCGTCAAATGTCAAGACTTCCTGGCAATATCAGTTGACTTATTGACTGATGTACACATAACTGAACGCCCCGCCGGGGCGGCTCAAAGCTGTTTGAAGTTTTGTTTTGAAGTTTCCGAAATATCCTTCCGCAATAATAATAGGATTCGTGATGAAAGAAGTAAGACCAAAATTCTGAAGATTCCCCACTTTGTAGAGAATCTGGTATTCGAGGTTTTGGAAAATTTTTTTGTCGAAATTGTCTTGAAGCTTTGAGGCAATGGAGAGATTCAACTTGGCGCGGGTGATGTTTTTGAAGATGGTGTTCCATGGGGAAGCGTTTTTGAGCGCGTTCAGCATGGATGGCTTTCCAGATTCCTCTAAGTTTGAGGGTTTATTTTTCAAATCGTCGGGATAAGCTTTAAATGTATCGAGAGCGCTGAATCGTGGATTGTCTATATCGTCATGGATACCACCTTTTTCATTGTTCAATTCTTCTCCAAAAATGACTGACTCTTCTTTTTTTTCAGGGTTGGGAACTTCCTCCGTCTCTTCATCCTGCCACCCCGTAAAATAACAATTTTTTTTCTTCCCGTTGAGGTCTTCGCACTTTGCGTTGATGTCCCAGAGGACGACGCGTTGTTTGTCGAGTTCGGAGGCGAGTTCCCTTCGATCATCTGGGCTGCAGACGATTTTTCCGTTTTTGCAGGGGGTTCGGATGCGGACGATGAGACTGCTCATGTCGACGTCTTTTGGGTTGCAGACTCCATTCTCAGCGAAACCAGCTCCTGTGCATCCTTCTGATTCTGTGTAGAGTGGGATGCTGGCGGTTTTTCCTTGTTCGAGTTTATTCCAGAAACATGGGTAGTCGAGATAGTCGACTTCACTTAGTTGATATGGATCGGGATTAAAATCTGGTGCCGTTGTATTGACGCCTTGCATGGCGGCCATTTCTTTTTTGAAAACTAGATTTGTCTTCTTCCACATCTCTTTGTTTTTCATTTTCTCGATGTCGCATTTGTCACCGCCGAGATCGCCGCTGCCGGGGAAGGGGTAGATGTGATAATCATTACTGGTTGATTGTACGCCGGCGGGAGTTGCGATGGCTCCATTTTCGTTGTATGTCTGCGGAATATCCGCGTTGGCGTTATTAATGATCCATGAGGTGCCGCTGTTGTCTGCGAAATTGATTGTGTACTTTTTGGTTGTGCTGTTTTCACCGGACGATGTGAGACCGAGTGCATCCATGAGACCCGGATCTTGCATTTCCTTGGGATGTGTGACGGAGAAGAGTGCTAATTCTAGGCCTGATCTCGCGTTCCAATATCCTTGTCTGGTGTTGATGTATGATCTGCGTAGGTCGATGGAATCGGTGTTTCTCTGAGCCATGGCGCCCATCTGGAGCATGATGATGGAGACGATTGTGAGGGCAATTACCAAAGAGATGCCGCGGCGAGTGCGAGGTAATTTTTTGGAAACTTTTTGTGTGAGAGTGAGGAGTTTCATTTTTTACATTTTTTCGACGGCTTCGATGCCGAGGAGGTCGAGGCTCCGAGCGATGACTACGCCGGTGGCTGCGACGAGTTGGAGGCGCTGGTCGCGCAGATCTTTTTCTGCGGTTTTGATGACCGGGACGGTGTGGTAAAAAGCGTTGAATTCCTGACAGAGTTCGTAGAGATATGAACAGAGTAAATTTGGCTTGTAGTCTACAATGACTCGCTCTAGGACTTCGCCAAATTGGATGAGTTTTTTGGTGAGATTTTGTTCGTGTTCTGTGGCGGAGAGGGGAGTGGCGACTCCTACTGTTTCGACTTCTACGCTTTCCTCTTCTGGCGCGCTGGCGGCGATGGCTTCGAAGAGGCTCACTTGGGAATCTTGAACTTTTTCTTTTTTCACGGCGGTGGCACTTTTTGTCTTTTTGAGTTCTTCCTCAGCCTTTTTCAAAATGCTCTGCGTCCTCGCGTGCGTGTACTGAATGTATGGACTGCAATTGCCTTCGAGCGAGAGCATTTTGTCCCAGTCGAAGAGAATTTCGGTGACGCGATTTTGAGAAAGGATATTGTATTTGATGGCGCCGATGCCGATGGCGACGGCGAGGCGCATGTCGACTTTTTTCCCGGGATCTTTTTGTTCCATGAGTTTTTTGGCTCTCTGGACCGCCTCTTCGAGAACTTCGTTCATTTTGATGATGTTGCCTTTTCTGGTGCTCATCTTGCCGTCGGCGAAATTCATGCGACCGAAAGAGACGTGTACAAGCTCTGTTCCGTGCGTCCCAAATTTCTGCATGGTTTCGATGAGTTGCTGGAAATGCAAAGATTGTGCGACGTCGACGACGTAGAGGATTTTTTCTGGATGCCAATTTTTGATGCGATAGGTCATCTGTGCGAGGTCGCGCGTAGCGTAGAGCGTGGCGCCGTCGGATTTTTTCACGAGCATGGGTGGATATTTTTCGTCCTTGAATTTTGCTATGAGGGAGCCACCTTCGCCGATTTCGAGAATTTTCTTTTCGATGCCGGTGTCGATGACTTCTTGCATTTTGTCTTCGTAAAAACTTTCGCCTTGCGTGTGGTCGAAGTGGATGCCGCCGAGGGCTTTGTACGTCTTTTCGACGTCTTTCATACTGATCTCGACGATCCATTTCCAGAGTTTTCGGATTTCGCCGTCGCCTTTTTCGAGCTTCTTGAAAATGTCTCGTGCTTGCGATTCCAATTCAGCGGCAGGGCTCTTCAAAGCCTTCGGCTTTTCAGAGTGTTCTTTCTCCAGTTTTTCGAATTCTTCATGAAATTTCACATAGAGCGCGAGGAGTTCGTCGATAGGATTTTTCTCCACGTCTTTTTTACTGCCCCATTTTTCGTAGGCGACGATGAGTTTGCCGAATTGCGTTCCCCAGTCACCGATATGGTTGATGGAGATGACGTTGTATCCGAGGAAATGGTAAATATTGTAGAGAGTTTGTCCGAGAATCGTCGTGATGAGATGATGAGCACCGAGCGGTTTTGCGACGTTTGGTGAGGAGTATTCGACGATGATGGTGCGATCACGATTTTCTTTCGAGGGGGCATAGGGAATTTTTCCGTTGATAATATTTGCAACTTCTTCTTTGAGCCATTTTTCGTTGAGGAAAAAGTTGATAAATCCTGGTGGCGCAAATTCTACTTTTTCGAGATATTGTGGTTTTTCGATATTTTCGAGAAGTGATTTTGCAATGTCTGCTGGAGATTTTTTGAGGCTTTTTGAGAGCATCATAGACACGTTGCAGGCGTAGTCGCCGTGCGCGGATTCGCGGGTTGGCTCGATCGTGAACTCCGGAATTTCGGTGAGTTCGGTGAACGTTTTTTTCACGGCTTCTTTCATGAGGCGTTCAATTTTTTCTCCGATGAGAATCGCTTTTTTAATAGTCTGTGCGGCTTTTCTTGCTGGGATTTCTGTGGATTTTCCTTTCTCTTCTGATATTTTCTCTGGTTCAAGTTTTTTGAGCTGCATGCTCTTCAAAGCCTTCGGCTTTTCAGAGTGTTTTGCCGCTTTTCTCTCGAGTATTCTTTGGTGAAACTCGAGACGTTTTTGGTTTATTTTGAAATCCTCTTCACTCATGCCAGTTTTGCCGGTGACGCCGAGATCAACTTCGGACACGCGATCGCCGAGAATGTGAATTTCGATGTTGCATTTACAATATTTCTGAATCGTTGCAGCCATTTCTTTTAGAATTTCTTTCATCTTTTCGTAGCTGTAGAAACCAATATTTTCGGTTGTGATGACGACGTTTCTGGTGGTGGGATGGAGTGCGGTGCGTTCGCATTCGAGTGTGTTGAAAAAACGGCACGTGACACCGGCTTTGTCTTTGTAAATAATTTCGCCGCTGTTGGGGCGTTCGATTTTTGTGTTTCCTTTGCTGCGAAATGGCTCTGTTCCTTCGGAATAGGCGAGTTCTATATCGCCGCAGACTTCGTCGAGATCTTCTGCGCGGATCGGCATTTCGTGACGGATGGCGTAGTAGTCAATAAAATCTTCGATGGGCGTGCCGGTCGGTGCGACAGTTTGTGCGAGGACATCGTTACAAAGCTCTTCCAGACGCGATTTTTGTGGCTGGATGCGATGCCAGAGATCGACGGATTCGCGACCAGGATTTTTGGTGAATTCTTTATTTTTTGCTGCAGAAACTCCGGAAACGAGTTGCTGAACTGCGGAAATTTGGCGACTATTATCGATGCCTTTGACGATCAGAACTCCGAGTAAAAACCCCGGATGATCTGCGAGAATTGGCTGGGTAATACGGATTTTCATTGGGGTTATGATAGCAGGAAATTTTGTTTTTCCAAAAGGATTTCCAGAAAGAGTGGGAATTTTGAAAAGCCAAATTTTTCATTTTCGTGTATAGTCTCTTTTGCGCTTAGCTCTTAATCCTATTTTATTATGAAAAAATTTCTTGCTTCTGGTGTCATCCTTTCTACTTTGATTCTGAGTGGTTGTTCGAGTGCTCCGGATATGACTGACTGGATCTCTTATTCTCACGGTACAGCTGCTGATTTTGGCTTTTCTCTCAAGCATCCAGTGGGTTTGAATATCAGTACACTTTCTACTGGAGCGATACTTTTCTCTGATCCTCAGCAGAAAGGTGAGACTGTTTTTGAGGTTCGAAAAGTTTATCAGTCAGCAGCGGAGGCCTTTGCAGAGAAGAAAAAAGTTAGTGGTGCCGAGGAAGAATCGAGCGTATCAACTGCTGATGGCGGCATGGCAACATCTCTCTGCTTCAGCCAGAGCAGTAAAAAATCCTGTGAATATTATGTAGATGCTGAAAAAGCCTCGAGTTACATCATTTCAGACTATTCTGATTTACAGATTGTGAGGACTTTTCAGGTTTTGAAATAGCTATACGGCATGCATGACTAAGTTTGTTTGACAAAGCTGTCGAAACTTGGTATAATTGTATGAAGTTTATAAAAAACAAAAACATAAAAAAATATATCTATGCTTCGACGTTTTTTCAGCTCACTCACTCTTCTTGGACTCCTCGTATTTCCACTCACTGCCCTTGCTCAGGATACGAGTGTTCCGAGCGATGTTGAGAGACTTCATTCTCTGCCGGGCAATGCTTCCGTGCGTTTGAATTGGGATGTGGCGACGGATGATGTCGGCGTGACGGGTTATAAAATTTATTATGGGACGGATTCGGTCAAAAATCAGAATCAAAATATATATAGTGAAACGACTGATGCGGGGAATGTGATCGAATATTCACTCACTGGCCTGAAGAATGGTACGCCATATTATTTTGCAGTGACGGCCTATGACGCTGCCGGGAATGAAAGTAATTTCTATAGTCCTGAAGTGAGTTCTACTCCTGAAGTTTCCCTTTTTACAGCTTCTGCTCTTTCAGAATTTGGCGATACGGCAGTCTCAAAAACGTCCACTGATGCTGCGAAAACTCCTGCTGGAATTGCACCAACGGCTGCAGACGCACTTCCTCCAAAAGTTGTGAAAGCGACTGCGACTGATAAAAATCTTGTGAAAGTTATTTTCTCTGAAAAAATTACACTTCCGACAAAGAGCGCTGAATCTGCTTTTGTGATCCAGGATAATTTGACGCTCGAAAATCTGAAGGTGCTTTCTGCGACGCTCTATGCGGATGATAGTACTGGTGTAACGGTACTTCTGAAAACAGAAGAACAGATTCCGGGTACCGAATATGTTTTGACTGCTGGCCCAGAGATCACGGATACCGATTCACAGTCTGTTGTGAGCGGTAAAGAAGATTCGGCACTTTTCGCCGGTGTGAAAGGACCGGTTGCTGATGCAACTGCGGTTGGTGGAGATGCTACTCCTGTAAAAACTGAGAATGCCGGAAGTGCACTCTTTGGTGCTGCTGAAGAAAAGCCTTTTTCTCTGACAAAAATCGAAGTTATCGGTGAGGATATTTTGAATCTTACTTTTAGCGAACCAGTAGTTCTGAGTCTCGATCCTGTGGAAAATTTCTTGATCACTCAAAAGGATAATACTGATAATAAACTTGAAATTACTGGAGTGGAATTGAACGATTCCAATACGATTGTGACCCTCACGACTGCAAAACAGGAGAAAGTTTCTTATACGCTTTCCCTGGAAGATATCGTGAATGTCGGAAAAAAATCTCTAGATTCAGACAAAACACAGTTTGACTTCGAGGGATTCTCTGCGCCTACAGACACGACTCCGCCAGAAGATGTACGTAGTCTCGTTGGGAAAATCATCAAAGGTCTCGGCGTGAAGCTCCAGTGGAAAGGCAGCATCAATAGTGCTGGCGATCTCTTGGAATACATCGTTTATCAGAGTTCTGGCAATGAACAAAATTATGGAAAACTTCTTGCGTTGCCGAATGATGCAACCCTGCATCAAGTCGATGGACTCACTCCTGGCGACTATTTCTTCAAAGTCTCGGCTCGCGATGCCAGTGGGAATGAAAGTGCTGGGAAGACCGTCAAGGTGAGACTTGTGGAGAGTGGACCGGGGATTGGGCTTTTGGGACTGATTTCTATTGGACTTGGGAGAGTGTTGGGACGAAAAAAGAAGACTAAGAAATAAGGTTTTTGAAAAAGAGTGAGAGATTTTCTTTTCATGTCGCCGGAAATTTCCCCCTGCGAGGGAAATTTCCTAAGTGCTCGCGACTCGCTCTCGGTCTTTTCAGACCGAACCTTGCCCGCTCGTACTCGCAGTTGCGACATGAAAAGAAAATCTCTCACTCTTTTTCAAAATTCGAATTTTTTAGTTCATTTTTATTTCCATACAAAAATCACCAAAATCGTATATTTTATACTCGCGGAGATTCTGCGACGTCCTCAAAAGAGGTGAGATTTCAAAATTTCCGAAAAAATTGTGAGGACGCGGGACCCCAAAGAGAGGGTTTTTGGCGTAAAGAAAATCAAATTGCTTGCAATTTGATTTTTAGCCAAAACACCCTCCTTTGGGTCGCGCCCGGAGCACTTTTTCGGAAATTTTAAAATCTCACCTCTTTTGATGCGCACCGCAGTTTATCTTTTTGTCATAAAAAATTTAAGTTTTTGTCATCTTTTTTTGTTAGATTTTTTCTATGGCTCGCATGATGATTTGGAAAACTTTTGGTGTTTGGATCGCTGTGATTATCCTCCTCTCTGTTTTTTGTTGGAAAATTTTTTCCGCATTTCCTGATGGGCGTTTTCATATTTCTTTTTTGGATGTGGGGCAAGGGGATAGCATGCTTCTGAAAACTGCGCGTGGACAGATGATTCTTGTTGATTCTGGGCCTGGATCGCGCGTGATGGAGGCACTTTCAAAAAACCCTCTTGTTGGGCCTTTTGATCGGTATTTTGATGCGATTATTGTGACGCATTTCGAGACGGATCATGGTGAGGGCTTTCTTTCGGTTTTGGATTCGTACGATGTCGGGCGGATTTTTATCAATGGTGAACTGCGTGGGAGTGAGCTGGAATCTGGATTTTTTCGGCGGGCGAAAGAGAAAGATATTCCTGTTTTTGTGGTGCGCAGCGATCTCGATTTACAGATTGATGATGAAACTTTTGTGGATTTTGTGTATCCGTTTTTTGGCAGAGTTGAGCATTATAATGGCAAGAGCCTCAACAATACTTCGGTTTCTCTCCGCGTGATCCACGGCGGAAAACCGATTCTTTTTTCTGGGGGTGATATGGAATTTCCTTTGGAGGAAAAATTATTAACTCGAAAATCGCTCAATCTCTCTGCGGAAGTTTTCAAAGTCAGTCATCATGGAAGCAAAGGAACGAATAGTGACACATTTCTGCGCGCGGTGCATCCGAAAATCGCTGTGATTTCGTGCGGATTTCATAATCGTTATGGACATCCTCATGCGGAGGCTCTTTCGCGGCTTTCTGCTGTGGGTGCTTCGATTCGTCGGACGGATTTGGAGGGAACTGTGGATATTACTTTTTGAATATTTCCTTCTGGAGACTCTTCTTGGATGCGCTCGATATCGGCGCCGAGGGACTGGAATTTTTCGACAATTCTTTCGTATCCGCGGTCGATGTAGACGATGTTGCTGATGCTGGTTTGACCTTTGGCGGCGAGTGCGGCGAGGATCATGGCGGCTCCGGCGCGAATGTCACAGCTCGCGATATCGGCTCCGGTGAGCTCTGTTTTACCGATGATGATTGCCTGATGAGGATTCAGCATTTCGAATCGTGCGCCCATTTTTTCGAGTTCGAAGAGATAACTGAGGCGACCGTCGAAGAGTGTTTCGAAAATTTTACTGACGCCTTCTGCTTGTGTCAGAAGTACTGCGAATGGTGCCTGGAGATCTGTTGGAAAATTCGGATGCACGGCAGTTTTGATCATCGCGATCGCTTTCATTTTTTGGCTTCCCTGAATGCGAATCGTGTCGCCTTTGATTTCGTATGGGACGCCAGCTTCTTCGAATTTTTGCCAAAAACTGTCGAGGTGATGCATCGAAAGTCCGCTGATGGTGACGTCTCCTCCTGTGATGGCTGCTGCGACGGCGAAAGTGCCGGCCTCGAGATAGTCACCCATGATTTCGTGAGTGACACCGTGGAGATTTTTGGTGCCGTGGATGATGAGTGTGTGCGTGCCGATGCCTTCAATTTGCGCGCCCATTTTATTCAGCATTTCGCAGAGATCTTGGACGTGCGGTTCGCAGGCAGCGAGGCGAATTTCTGTTTTGCCTTCGAGCGATGCAGCGATCATGAGCGCGTTTTCGGTCGCGGTGACGGACGCTTCGGGCATCACGATTTCTGCGGAATGAAGTTTTGTGGCTTCGAGTTTCAGCGCTTTTTCTTGTTCGAGAATGGTTGCTCCAAATTTTTCAAAAACGAATGTGTGGGCGTGGAGCGTTCTTTTTCCGAGGACGCAGCCACCAGGAAAAGCCATGTCGACTTTTCCGTTGCGGACGAGCAGGGGGGCGGCGAGGAGTGCTGCGGCGCGCATTTTTTTCACGAGTTCGTCGCTGGGTTTTTCGGTGGTGATTTTTTCTGGATGAATGACGAGTGTATTGCCGTTTTTTTCGATGACGACGCCGATGCTTTCGAAGATTTTGATGAGACTTTTTGTGTCTTCGATTTCTGGGACGTTTGTGAGTGTGGTCGATGTGCGGGCGAGGAGCGCGGCGCACATGAGTGGGAGTGCGGAATTTTTTGAACCGCTGACTTTGATGTTTCCCTGCAATTTCTTTCCGCCGGTGATGATGATTTTTTGTGACATAATCCTGCTTTTTCTGCTGTTGGATTATAGCACAATTGTTTATAAATGGCTATTTACTGCCGTTATCTGGTATTTTGAAGCTAAAAGCTTCCAGACAGTGGATCTCTTTGATGGTTTCGGAGCCTTCGAGGTCGGCGATCGTGCGACTGATTTTCAGAATTCTGTGACAACTTCTGGCGGATATATTATTTCTTTCGGCGTGGGATTCGATCATTTTTTGGATTTTTTGGTCGATCGAGATGATGTCGTGGATTCTCTCGGGGGAGACGTGGGCATTTACTTTGAAAGATTCGTTTTGATATCGTGCTGACTGTACTTCTCGTGCTTTTTGGATTCGTATTGCTCGCTCGTGATTTTCTTTTTCTTCATCTTTTTCTTGCGAAAAAAGTGTCTGCGTTTCGACTCGATCGAGTGTGATTCTGAGGTCGATTCTGTCGAGGAGTGGTCCGGAAATTCTGCGTCTGTGGCGTTCGATCATGAGCTCGGAACAGATGCATTGATCGGTGCCGTAGTGGCCGCACGGACACGGATTCATCGTGCCGACGAGTAGAATATTGGCGGGAAAAGTGGCGTTGCCGTGGGCGCGCTGAATCGAGAGTTGGCGGGTTTCGAGCGGCTGGCGCAGGGATTCCAGAATGCGTGTCGTGAATTCATTCATCTCGTCGAAAAAGAGAACGCCGTGATGTGCGAGCGACATTTCTCCGGGATTCATTTCGTTGCCGCCGCCGAGGAGTCCGATTTGCGAAATGGTTTGATGAACTTCGCGAAATGGTCTTTGTGTGATGATTGGTTTTTCGTCAGTGAGAAGACCTTTGATGGAATACATCGCGGTGACTTCGAGCATTTCTTCCTGCGTCATTTCCGGGAGGAGATCTGCGAGTGCGCGACCGAGGAGTGTTTTCCCGACGCCTGGTGGACCGGACATGAGGAGATGATGATGGCCTGTTGCTGCGATTTCGAGAGCGCGCTTCGCTTCGTATTGGCCTTTGATGTGCGCGAGTGTTGCGGTTTTTGTTGTGTGCGCGAGATATTTTTTTGAAATTTTTTGTGTCGGCGTGTGGATGTTTTCTTTGAGATCGTCGAGAAGTTTTTTGAGAGAATGATATGGATAGATGTGAATTCCTCCGATCAAGAGTGCTTCATCGCAGTTTTCTGCTGGAATAAAAATTCCTTCGAATCCTTCTTTTTTGGCGTGTGCGACGATGGGGAGAATTCCGCGCACTTTTCGAATTTCTCCGGTGAGACTGAGCTCGCCGATGAACATATTTTTCTCGAATGCGTCGCAGGGGATTTCTTTTTCTGCAGCGAGGAGCGCGACAGCGATGGGGAGGTCATAGGCCGGTCCATGTTTTCTTAAGTCGGCAGGGGCTAGATTGACAGTTTTTCGATGCAGAGGAAATTTCGCACCAATGTTGCGAATGGCGGATCTCACCCGCTCTTTTGATTCCTGCACGGAACCGTCTGCGAGCCCAACAATGTTGAACATCGGCAGTCCACTGCTGACATCCACCTCCACCTGAATGGTCATGCCCTGGAGGCCATCCATACAGGCAGAGAAAACACGAACCGGCATGTCTTGCACTTTACTTGGGGGAGATGAACGGAAGTTAACAAATTTATTACAAATTTATTACAAAAAGATAAACTGGCTTTGGTGCGCATCTCCAAAGAGGTGAGGATTGGAAATTTTTGAAAAAGTGCTCCGGGCGCGACCAGAAGGATAGTGTTTTGGCTAAAAATCGAATTGCAAGCAATTCGATTTTCTTTACGCCAAAAACTATCTCTTCTGGGTCCCGCGTCCTCGCAATTTTTTCGAAAATTTCCAATCCTCACCTCTTTGGAGAACCTCTCTTAATTCTTCTTTTTGAAGAGAAAGTTTTTGAAAAATTATGACTTTTGGAGTTGGGAACGGCGGTGGCTTCTTTGTCGGTCGGTTGTGGTTTCATAAAAATTTTCAAATTTCTTTTTCCGTTTTTGGCGAAGGGTAGAGGGGATTAATGGGTGCATGCCCGAGCCCAAAACACATTATTCCAACTTGAAAGAAACTGTTATCCGGTCACCGACGGATATGTTTTCTTTATTCCGAACCGACTTCTTAAGAGCGACAAAAAAATCACCACCTTTCTTTGTCATAAGCTTGGTTTTCCAAGATTCATTCCTGATATGCGCGGTAATTGGATACATGCCCCACGCGTGCCTTTTTCGCTTAAGTTCTAGAGTGTATTTTTTGGGTACTGCAATGTGCACCCAGCCACCAGGCCCGAGAAATTTTTGCACAGTACCGGTGAAAGAAATGTCCCCATTCATAGGTTTGTTACTCTTTTAGTAAAAAGATGAGACAAGTGCAAATGACAAAGTAACGAGGATTGTTTGGACCGCAGAAAAAGCTGTCTGTATGGCAACAAATCCAGATAAAGATGTGGCATTTTGCTTGCCTGCTTCAGCAAATACCATAAAACTCATCAACAGAAAGAACAGTCCCAATCCGAACAGCCAAGGATTTGCCATAAGCGGATAGATATGTGCAAAGACTATTCCCTGCAGGAGCATCGCAGAAAAACCAAAAGAGAATCTTGGCTTTTCGATATTCGAGTAGATCGCAAGTTTTTTGTAATACTCCTTGAAAATGACAACGTGCCAAACAACACCAAGCGCAAATGAGACGACTAAATACGCAAGCAAATGTAGGTAAAAGGATGTCATAATTTAAAAATTAAATAATAGGTGATTATTCTTGTCGACTTTTGTGAATTATATATTTTCCTGTAACTTTTACAATTTTTTCACTCAAAAACTGGGGAGCCACCACCTCTCATCCTACCCCAGCACATCCTTGTGATGCCGAATCTGCGCTTTTCTCGGCAGGATCGTGATTTCGATGACGTCGAGTCGCCACGGAGCCGATGAAATCCCATGAAATGCCAGATATATCTGGATGGTTTTGATGATTTTTTGAAGTTTTCTGAAGTCTACTGACTCGATGCCTCTTCCGAACGCGCTTCCTCTTCTGGTTTTTACTTCGCAGAAGACGATTTCTTTGTCTTTGCTTACTATGATGTCGATTTCTCCGAACTTGGATCGGTAATTGTTCTCGTGCCATGTGTAGCCTTGGTTGTCGAGATATTTTTTTGCTAATGTCTCTCCGAAGGTGCCCAGATTTTGTGTCGTCATCTGGTCATTGTATCCACTTGTTGTGACACAGCTTTAACATTTTTATGAAATCTTTATGAACTCTTTATGAAAAAGATTTGAAAAAAAGTTAAACTCTGCGAGACTGTGGGTGAAGTTTTTTTCGGGGTTTTTCGGGAAAATCTTCTTTTTTTCTATGAAAGTTCCTCCTTATAGTCTCGAAGCCGAGAAATCGGTACTTGGGTCCATTCTTATCAACAAAGACGCGATTCTGAAGATTTCGGACTTTCTTGCGCCGGAAGATTTTTATCATGATACTCATGCGATTTTGTATCGGGCGATGATGGATTTGTATGATCGTCGTATTCCGGTGGACGTCGTGACGCTTACGAGCTATCTCGAGGATCGCAACCAGCTCGACAAAATGGGGGGTGTGACTTTTATTGCGGAACTTTCTACTGAGCAGTTTACTGCTGCGCATATTTTGCAGTATGCGATGATTGTGAAAGAGAAATCGACTTTGCGTCGACTCATCAAGGCTGGGGACGAGATTATGGCTTTGGGATACGATGAAACGGTGCCGCTCGAAGAACTTTTGGAACAATCTGAAAAAGCACTTTTCCATGTTTCTCAGAATTTTATCAAGGATCGATTTGTGCATGTGAAAGACATTTTGGCGCAGACGTTTGAGAAAATTTCTGATCTCCATGATTCGGATGCGAAGAATAAATATCGCGGGATTCCGACTGGGTTTGCTGATCTGGATATGATGCTTTCGGGATTGCAGGGGACGGATCTCCTGATTCTCGCTGGGCGTCCGAGTATGGGAAAGACTTCTCTTGCTCTGAATATGGCGCAAAACATCGCGCGTCAGGGAAAGA
>JBBTWG010000048.1:0-32408 GCA_038062935.1 Patescibacteria group bacterium | reverse complement strand
GCGGATGCTTATGAGCAGATGAAAAAAGAGACTCGTGGCAAAAAGATGACGGCTGAACTGTATAAGAAAATTGTTCGTGCACTTCCTGTCCCAAAAAATGAAATTCAGACACTTTTGAAACTGACTCCGGCGACTTACATGGGTCTCGCAGAAAAATTAGTAGCGGAGTTTTAGTTTTCTGTTTATACTTTCGGCATGATTCTTTCTGACCGCGATATCAAGGCTCGTGTTCTTTCCAAGGACATTGTTGTGACGTGTCCGGAGAACGATTATATGAAGAATATTCATGCATCTTCTCTCGATATGCGTCTCGGCCGATTTTTCAAAATTTATAATCATGCACAATTTCCTGTGCTGGATCCGATGCGACCGGAATGTTTCGATGGTGTGACGAAGTTGATCGAACTTTCTGACGATGGTCGAACGCCTTTTATTTTGCAGCCTGGTGAATTTGTACTCGGAGTGACCTTGGAGAAAATTAAAATTGCTGATGACATTGTGGCTCGCGTAGAAGGTCGTAGCTCTCTTGGGCGACTTGGGATTATTGTGCATTCGACTGCAGGTTTTGTGGATGCTGGTTTTGAAGGGACGATCACTCTGGAAATGACGAACATTAATCGCATGCCGGTGGCGCTCTATCCGGGGATGCGTGTCTGTCAGCTCGCTTTTGAAATGATGACATCGAAAGCCGATGTGCCTTATCATAAGAAATCGCACTCGAAGTATCAGGGGCAAGTTTTCCCAGAGGAAAGCCGTATTTGTATGGATCCGGAGTTTGTGATGCTAAGACAATAAAACAGAATTTAATTCCCGCCGATGTTTCAATCTGTGAATCCTAAAAAGTCGTTTCCACAAATCGAACATGATCAGCTTGGTTTTTGGGAAGAAAAAAAGATTTTTGAAAAATCTGTGGTGAATCGAAAAGGTCGCAAGAAATATGTGTTTTTCGATGGTCCGCCTTTTGCGAATGGACTTCCGCATTATGGACATATTCTTGCGGGTTCGATGAAGGACGCTGTGACGCGATATTGGACGATGCGCGGCTACTACGTGCCTCGTGCGAATGGTTGGGATTGTCATGGACTTCCGGTGGAGTATGAAATTGAAAAAGAGTTGCAACTCTCGGGTCGCAAAGATATCGAGAAAATGGGCGTTGGGAAATTCAATGATGCGTGTCGAGAGAGTGTTTTCCGATACACGACTGAGTGGGAGAAATTGATGAAGCGCATCGCGCGTTGGGTGGATTTCGATCAGAGTTATGCGACGCTCGACAATAATTATATGGAATCGATTTGGTGGGTTTTCCAGCAGATTTGGAAGAAAAAAATGATGTATCGCGGATACAAAAGCATGCATATCTGTCCGCGCTGCGAGACGCCGCTCTCGAATTTCGAGGTGAGTCAGGGATACAAAGAAATTACGGATACTTCGGTGACGGTCAAATTTCAACTTACTGATGGTATTTATAAGGGTGCTTCTGTTCTGGCCTGGACGACGACTCCTTGGACACTTCCCGGGAATATGTTTCTTGCGGTGAATCCGAAAGTTCAATATGTGATGGTGGAACTCGAAGGTGAGAAGTACATTCTTGCGGAATCTCTTGTGGGAAAAAATTTCGTGGATAAAGAATTTAAAATATTGGAGAAGATCGATTTAAAAAAATTTCTTGAAGCTCACTATGAGCCTCTTTTCCCTTTCTTCAAAAATGCCTCTGGTTCCGAGAAATTTTGGCGTGTTGTTCCTGCTGATTTTGTGACGGTTGAAGATGGTACAGGCGTTGTCCACATTGCTCCTGCTTTTGGTGAAGATGATATGAGTGTGGGGGTTCGTGAGGGGGTGGAGCCGATTTTGCATGTAAAGATGGATGGAACTTTTGTAGAAGCCGTCAAGCCTTGGTTTGGGAAATTTTCAAAGGGTCAGGATTTGAATATCAAAGATGCCCTTGCCGCTGAAGGGAAGATATTTCATTTTCAGAATTATCGTCACTCGTATCCACATTGCTGGCGTTGTGATACGCCTTTGTTGAATTATTCAACAACTTCCTGGTTTATTCGTGTCACAGAAATCAAGGATGAAATGCTCAGGAATAACAAAAAAATCCACTGGCAACCTGGTCATATCCAGGAAGGGCGTTTTGGAAAATGGCTTGATGGAGCGCGTGATTGGGCTATTTCTCGCAACCGTTTTTGGGGTTGTCCGATTCCGATTTGGGAATGTGCGTGTGGAGAGATTACTTGTATCGGCTCGATTGAAGAATTGAAGAAGATGAGTTGTGGCAAACTTCCGATGCGTGGTGATGAGCTGGATTTGCACAAGCCTTATATTGATGAGGTGATGTTCCCGTGTGAGAAATGTGGCAAAGTGATGCGTCGTATTCCGGATGTGCTGGATTGCTGGTTTGAGAGCGGTGCTATGCCATATGCGCAACTTCATTATCCTTTTGAGAATAAAAAAGAATTTGAAGATAATTTTCCTGCGGATTTCATCGCAGAAGGTCTGGACCAGACTCGTGGATGGTTTTATACGTTGCACGTGATTTCGACCATTCTCTTCAATAAACCGGCGTTTCAGAATGTGATCGTGAACGGCATCATGCTCGCTGCGGATGGCGAGAAACTTTCGAAGCGTAAAAAAAATTATCCTGATCCAAATGTGCTTTTCGATCAACATGGTGTGGATGCGACGCGCATGTTCCTCTTCACTTCTCCGGCGGTGCTCGGCGATGATGTTCGTTTCTCGGATAAATTTGTGGAAGAGATTGTGAAGCAACTGAGTTTGCCACTGTGGAATTCGTATTCGTTCTTTGTGACGTATGCAAATATCGATGGCTGGGAGCCAAAAATGAGTGATTCTTTCAAGCCGAAACATCGTCTCGATCAGTGGGTTCTTTCAGAGCTGCATACTTTGATTCAGACGGTTACTGACAGTGTCGAAAAATATGATTTGATGAATGCGACGCGACCTTTCCTGACTTTCGTGGATAATCTTTCGAACTGGTACATCCGTCGGAGCCGTCGACGTTTTTGGAAATCTGAGAGCGATACGGACAAGGATGAGGCATACCAAACTTTGTACACCGTGCTTGTGAATCTTTCGAAAATGCTTGCTCCGTTCATGCCTTTCTTGGCTGATGAAATGTATAAAAATCTTGTGCCGGAAGGAAAGGAATCGGTGCATCTGGAAGACTTTCCTCGAGCTTCCCGAAAGTTTATTAAAGGACTTTTGAATGAAGAAATTCGTATCATTCGCCAGATTGTGAACCTCGGTCATAGTGTGCGTGCGAAGAGTAATATCAAAGTTCGTCAGCCGCTCTCGAAGTTGCAAATCGCGCTTCCTGCTGATATTTCTCCGGAACTTATTGAGCATCATCGCGATGTTATTTTGGAAGAACTCAATGTCAAAGAGATCGAATTTTTGGATGAAGTTTCTGGTCTTGTCAAATCGATCGTTCTCCCTAATGCAAAATTGCTTGGGCCGAAATATGGCAAAGATGTCCAGGAAATTATTCGTCTCTGCAAAGAAGGGAAGTTTGAAATTGGAAAAGATGGCATTATTAAAGTTGGAGAATTTACTCTGAATTCTACGGAAGTTGAGATCGGTTATCAGGGCATTGGAAGTTTGGGCGTTGCGAGTAGTGATGGTTGCACAGTTTTACTCGACACCGAACTGACAAACCCACTGATCGAGGAGGGGATTGCGCGCGATCTCATTCGTGCGCTCCAGGACATGCGCAAAGAAGCAAATTATCAAGTGAGCGACCGAATTTTCATTGCGATCGAATGTGAGGATCTGAAAATTGCTACGGCGGTGACGAATTTTGCTGACTATATTCGTCGAGAGACTCTCGCGAATGAGCTTCAGCAAGGTGGTGATTTTGAGTGGGATTTGGAAAAAATAGTGGAGGTGGATGGGAAGAAGGTGAAGGTGGGGGTGAGGAAATAATTGTCGATTTTTCATTTTTTTTGTATAATCTCCCCGATGTTCAAACACCTCCTCGTCGGTACCATCCTCAACGCTATCGCGCTCTATGCGATTACTGTTTTTCTGCCGGAAATTACGTATACCGGTTCTTGGAAGTTTTTGCTGATTGGTGGCGCTTTCATGGGTTTGATGAACACTTTTGTGAAGCCGTTTTTGAAGATTCTGGCGCTGCCTTTTATTTTTCTTTCGGCGGGACTTTTTATTATTGTGATTAATGCTGGGCTGCTTTGGGCACTCAAATATTTCTTGGATATTGCGAAGTTTCAGGAGGTTGCTCTTGTCATTCCTACGAAAGGAAGCTATCTTTTAGCGGCGCTGGTTTTCGGCGTCGTGAATCTCATCCTTCATATTTTCATTAAAAATAAAGAATAATTATGCAAACATTTCTCCAGGTTTTCCAGATCGTTATTTCTGTTCTCTTGATTCTTTGCATTTTGACACAGCAACGTAGTACAGGGCTTTCTCTGACTTTTGGTGGCAATAATGCTTCTTTTCAGTCTACGAAACGTGGACCAGAAAAAGTTCTTTCTCAGATTACTGTTGTTTTGGCAGTACTCTTCGTTCTTTCATCGCTCGCATTCCTTTTTGTTTGATGCATGTGGAAGAAATTTTTTTCAACTCTTCGGTCGTACACGACCGGTGAAAGAATTGTCAGTATCGCGCTGGCTTTTGTTTTTTTGTACTCTGGGACTTATCTTGTTTTTTTTGCTCCTTCTGTGACTGACTCGGATACGTATTATGAGGGCGTTGTTGGTTATGTTTCCGATCTGAATCCACTTTTTGTTGATCTCAACGATGTTGATCGGGATATTTCACGATTACTTTTTTCTGGTCTGACGAAATATGATCCTGAGAAAAAAATGGTTGTGGAGGATATGGCGACGGTGAAGATTGATCAAACTCAGAAGATCTACACTTTTACTTTGAAGGAAGGTCTCAAATGGCATGACTCTGAGCCTGTAACTGCAGATGATGTCGTTTTTACTTTTGCGAATGTGATTCAATCTCCGGACTTTTTGAATCCTGTTTTGAAGGCGAATTTTGAGAATGTCGATATCGAAAAAATTGATTCGAAAACGGTAAAATTTACTCTTCAGAAGCCTCTTTCTTTTTTCTTGACGAATTGTACTGTCGGGCTTTTGCCGGCTCATATTTTCAAAGGTCTTCCTGTATCAGAGATTCAATCGAGTTCTTTGAATCAAAAACCTGTAGGTACGGGTCCTTATAAAATTCATGATTCTTATAAGATTGGGCTCGATGAGCAGGGTTCTCTGCGTCTTTCTCGTTTTGAAGATTATTATGGTGGTACTCCTGCTCTTCCGTACATCGTTTTTCAGACATATCCGAGTGTGCAATCGCTTTTGGATCATGCGGATTTATTGAATGGTATTGTTCGTTTAACTGGCGAAGAGGTGGATCAATTCTCTCTTGATCGTCAGAAATATTCTTTCACTCCGTATCAACTTCCTCAATACACGGCTGTTTTCTTCAATATGGATCGTTCGAATTTGAAAGAAAAGAATGTCCGTTTGGCTCTGGAAAAAGCGATTTCGAAAGAGGATTTATTGAAATTGATTCCGTATCGTGTTGCTGTGGATACGCCATTTTTGGAACTTAAACAGGAAGAGTGGATTTATAAACCGAGTATGGTGCAGGCTCAAGGCGCTCTTTTTGGAAGTGGCTGGAAATTTCCTGAAAAAGATGATTCCACGAAAATTTCCTCTCTAGATCTTTCAACTCCTGTTTTTCGCAAAAATAAAAAAGGCGAGACTTTGCAATTTGAACTGCTTGCTCCGCAATTCCCTGCGAATCTACGAAAAGATTTGGAGACGGAGAAAACAGCAAATTTTCTGCGTGATGCCTGGCAGAAAATTGGTATCAAGATTCAGGTGACGCGTCTGCCGATGCAGGATTTTGCTGATCGTGTTCAGAAGCGTGATTATGATTTGCTGCTTGCAGGGCAGAGTTTGGGATATAATTTTGATACCTATTCTTTTTGGCATTCGACTCAATCGACCGATGTTGGGTTGAATTTTTCCAATTATAAGAGTTTTCCTGCGGATGCCTTGATTGAGGATGTTCGGGTGACTTTCGACAGTGATCGAAAAACGAAGTCTCTCCAGAAACTTGCGAAGATTATTGGAGACGATATTCCTGCATTTTTTCTGTTTCGGGATGTGTATTTTTATGTGAGCGACAAGAGCGTTTCTGAGCTTCAGCTCCAGAATATGGCTTTCCCTGCCGATCGCTTCGCAAATGTAGTTGCCTGGAAGAAGAAATAGTGCTATTTTCTCTTGGCTTAAAAGTGACTTAATTTCTTTTTTCTATGATTCAAGTTGTTCTTACCAAAGCTGTTCCAAAGCTGGGTCGTCGTGGCGAAGTGAAAAACGTCAAAGACGGTTATTTCCGCAATTTTCTCTATCCTCGTTCGATGGCTGTGGTCGCGACTCCAGGACGCTTGAAAGAAGCTCAGGGTCGTATGGCGAAGATGTCTCTGGAGATGGATCAAATTCGTGCAAAGATGAAAGATGTGCTCGCAAAACTTGAATCTTCGACGCTCGTTTTTCAGAAAAAAGCGACTGCTGCTGGAAAATTATACGCTGCTATTTCTGCAAAACAGGTTTCTGAGGCGCTCGATGCTCAACTTCAATTGAGCCTTCCTGCTTCTGCAATCGTTCTCGATGAACCTCTGAAGGTTGTAGGAATGTCAACGATCACTCTCAAACTTGCTGAGAATTTCTCTGCTCCTTTGAAGGTTGAAATTCAGGCTCTCGCAAAATAGTTTTTCATGAATTCTTCTCCTGGTCGCGTTCTCGCGATTGATTACGGAACCAAGCGTTTGGGTCTGGCGATTACTGATCCTGATCGGACGATCGTTTTTCCTCGTGAAGTTGTTCAAAATCAGGGAGAAAATTTTCTTCTCGATTTTTTTGAAAAGTACTGTGTGGAGAATCGCGTGACACTGGTTTTGGTTGGTGTTCCGTATCATGAAGATCGTCGGGAAAATCCTATGACGCTGGTGACACGGAACTTCATTCAGAAACTTTCTGAACGTTTTGCATTGCGATCTTTGCAGATTGCGGTTGAGCCTCGCGATGAGAGCTTCACTTCTGGTGAATCTCGTATGATTTTGGATGAGCTCGGGATGACTCCTGGAGAACAAAAAGAACATAAAGATGTTTTGTCTGCCGTCATCATTTTACGTGGCTACTTGGATTCTCTATAATGGTCGCATGTTTGCTTGGTGGCAGTATTTTCTTTTCGGATATTTTGCGCTCGTTGCTCTGACTTTTGTTTTCCATTTTTTTATTCGTTTCCAGCAGTTTCGTGTTCTGGCACGCCAGAAATACACGGTTTTGATGATTCGTGTTTCGAAAGATAATGAACTCGGACCGATCGTTTCGGAGCAAATTCTTTCGACGTTTCACTCGATTCGTTGGAAAGTTTCTTTCTGGAAAAAACTGCTTGGGTACTCTGGCGATCAAATTAGTTTAGAAATTGCGAATATCGATCATAGTATTCGTTTTTATGCAGTGTTTCCGAAGAAACTTCGTAACCTCGTGGAAGGGCAGATTTACGCTCAATATACGGATGTGGAGATCGAAGAAGTCGAAGATTATACCCAGAAATGGAAACTTTCTCCGGAGCTTTTGCAGAATGCTGCGGGTATCGAGTTTCATCTCACGGATCCTGTTTTTGATCCGATCAAACGGTATCCTCAGTTCGAAGATCGTATTTCTGGCGTGTATGCGGATCCGATTGCTGGTGTGACCGCGGGTCTTGCAAAACTTTCTCATCGCACGGAACAGATGTGGTTACAGATCATTTTCCGGCCTCTTGCACCACGTTGGAGGACGATTTATACGCGCTGTGCGTGGATTTTGAATAAGCGTCATTTTGCTGGAATTGAAGCCTTCGAAGATGCTTTTGCGGATGCTTTCTGTACTCGAAAAGTGTGGCCGAAAGTGGTGTTTTTTCCGCTCTATTTTTTCTTGTGGATCGATAGCATCTTTGCTGGAGCACCGAAAGATATGATGGCGAGTGAAGTTTCTCATCAAGAAAAATTGTCGGAAGAGGGGACTTCGAAAAGTCATGATAAAGAAACAGCGAAAACTGCGCGCATGGATAAGATTGCGAAACTTCTTTATGAAGTGACAATTCGTGCAGTCTATTTGCCGCAGAAGAATGATCATGAAGTGATTTTTTCGAAACTCAGTGAAGTGGCTGGATCGTTCAAGCAATTCAATATTCCATATCTGAATTCACTCGAAGTTTCTCGCAAAATTTCTGGACCGCGCATCGTATCGCTCTACGGAATGCGTTTCATGGGAGATCCTTTTGTCTTGAATAGTGAAGAACTTGCGACCGTCTGGCATCTGCCGAATAATCTGGTTCAGACGCCGATGATCGCGTGGGCTCGTGCGAAGAAACTGGAGCCACCGAACGATTTGCCGGCGCTTTCGAATACTCCTGAAACTGAATTTACAACCCTCGGAAAGACTGATTTTCGTGGTATGAATTATGAATTTGGAATCAAAGCGATTGATCGTCGGAGACATGTGTATATCATTGGAAAAACAGGAATGGGAAAATCAACACTTCTCGAGAACATGATTTTTTCTGACATACAAGCCGGAAAAGGGATCGCGGTGATCGACCCTCACGGTGATCTCGCGGACGCGGTCATGAATTTCATTCCTTCGCATCGCACGAATGATGTGATTTTGGTGGATCCTTCGGATCGGGAATTTCCGATCGCTTTTAACATGCTCGAGTCCAAAGATCCGGCGATGAATTCGATTATTTCTTCTGGAATCGTGGGTGTTTTCAAGCGTCTGTATGGAGAAAGTTGGGGTCCGCGTCTGGAATATATTTTGCGCAATGCTGTGCTCGCGCTCCTGGAATATCCGAATACGACGATGCTCGGAATTACGAGAATTCTCACGGATGATGAATTCCGTCATCGTGTCGTGAAGAAAGTGACAGATCCGGTGGTGAAAGCTTTTTGGAATAATGAGTTTGCACGCTTCACGGATAAACAGCGACAGGAAGCGATCGCTCCGATTCTCAATAAAGTGGGTCAGTTCCTTTCGAGTTCCATTATTCGCAATATTATTGGTCAGCCGAAAAGTTCTTTTGATTTTCGTTTTGCGATGGATAAAGGAAAAATTGTCATTATTAATCTCTCAAAAGGAAAAATTGGGGAAGATAATTCTGCGCTGCTCGGCTCGATGTTTGTGACGAAATTCCAGTTTGACGCTATGAGTCGCGCGGATATTCCAGAGAGCGAGCGTCGTGATTTCTACTTATATGTGGATGAATTCCAGAATTTTGCGACGGATTCTTTTGCGACGATTCTTTCAGAAGCGCGTAAATATCGCCTGAATCTCACGATGGCGAATCAATATATTGCACAAATGCCTGAAGAAGTACGTGATGCGGTGTTTGGAAACGTCGGAAGTATTGCGACTTTTCAAGTGGGCTACGATGACGCGGATTACATTGCTAAACAGTTTGGGAATGAAGACATGAGTGTCGATCTCGTGTCTCTGCGAAAGTATAGCGCGTACATCAAACTGCTTGTGGATGGGATGCCGACGAAAGTTTTCTCGATGGAGACGCTTCCGCCACCACGTTTCGAGGTTGAGGAAAATCGCCGAGACAAAGTCCTGAGAATGTCCCGCGAGCGCTATTCGACCCCTCGGGCGGTTGTGGAGGACAAGATTCAGCGATGGAGTCGGAATACGAGCGCGGAGGGTGACGAGACTGGAGGGCGCTAAATTCCTACCCATACAATACCTTCAACCCCGGCAACTCTTTCCCACTGAGAAATTCCAGTGAAGCGCCGCCACCTGTTGATATGTGACTAAATTGCTCGTCGGTAAATCCGAGATGTTTGATGATTTCTGAAGAATCTCCGCCGCCGATGACTGATGTGCAGGCGGTTTGTGCTATGGCTGTGGCGATGTCGCGCGTGCCGTTTTGGAATGGCGTGAATTCTGTGAGACCCATGGGGCCGTTCCAGAAAATGGTTTTGGATGCTCTGATAATTTCGCAATATTTTTCTATCGTTTGCGGACCGATGTCGAAAATTTTCATGTCGTCGGTAACGTTTTCGATGGTGACGACCTGTGTTTCTACTGTCTCTCCTGGTTCTTTTGCGACGGTGGCGTCTACTGGCAAGAGGAATTTTTCTGGATTTTTTTCGAATTTCTTTTCGATTTCTTGTGCTCTGTCGGCCATGTCTTTTTCGCAGAGAGAATTTCCTACTTTGATTCCTTTGGCGCTGAGAAATGTGTTGGCGATGCCTCCACCGATGAGAAAGAAGTCGGCTTTTTCTATGAATTTTTCGAGGATACCAAGTTTGTCTTTGATTTTGGCGCCGCCCATGATGAGCGTGAAAGGTTTTTCTGGATTCTCCATCAGTTTCGTGAGGGCATTTACTTCTTTTTCGATGAGGAGGCCTGCGTATGAGGACATTATGTTTCCGAGGCCGTAGCTGGAAGCGTGCGCACGGTGTGAGACGCCGAAACCGTCGTTCACAAAAATGTCACCGAGAACTGCCAGTTGCTGAATGAATCGTGGATCGTTTTTCTCTTCTTCTGCGTGAAAGCGGATGTTTTCGAGCAGGATGATTTCTCCTTCCTGCATCTGATCGACCTGTTTCTGAACTTCTTCTCCGATACTTTCGTTGAGTTTTTTTATTGGCTTTCTCATGAGCATTTCTAGGCATTTTGCCACTTTATCGAGGCGAAGCTCCTCGACTACTTTGCCTTCTGGACGACCGAGGTGACTGATGAGGATAATTTTTGCGCCTTTTTGGAGGAGAAGTTGGATGGTTGGGAGCGCTTCACGGATGCGAGTGTCGTCCGAGATTTCACCTTCTGTGTCGAATGGAACGTTGAAATCGACACGGAGGAGGATTCTTTTTCCTTTGGCGTTGAGGTCGTGAATAGTGCGGAGGGGCATTAGGATTTAGGATTTAGGATTTAGGATGTAGGATTTAGGAGTGAAATTTGCCATTTCGATGGCTGATTCGGCGAATTCCTGTCCTTTGTAGATCCGTTCTTCTGCTTGTTTGATATTTTTTACCGTAAGTACGCCGAAAATGGTAGGGATTTTTTCTGTGAGATTTGCTTGCATAAGACCCTGGTATGTTTCGCGGCATACGTGTTCGTAGTGATCGGTGCCACCCTCGATGATTACTCCGAGTGCGATGATGGTGTGAAATTTTTTGCTCTGGGCAATTTTTTTTGCAGTGAAAGGGAGCTCGAGGGCTCCGGGAATCCGAAATAGAGAGATATTCTGTTTTTTCACACCCTTCTCGAGGAGAGTTTTTTCTACTTCTTTGAAAATTTTTTCTCCGGTAGAATCGTTGAATCGTGGCAAAATGACTGCGATTTTGAACTTTTCGCCTGTTTTTGATGATGATGAACTTTTGATTTTCATAGTTTTTCCATTACTTATTTTCGAAAAGATAGCGTGCGATGAGATCGATTTCTAGATTTACGAGATCGCCCTTTTTTGCAGTTCCGAGATTGGTTTCTTGGAGTGTGAAAGGAATGAGTGCGATTGAAAATTTCTTCTCCTTTTTTTCTTTGACAGTCAGGCTGATGCCGTTAATGGTGACACAGCCTTTGGTAGCGATGTACTTCTTGATGGTGGATGGGGCCTCAATTTCGATTTCGTATTTGTTATTTTTTTTGAGAATGTTGGTGATTTTTGCTGTCGTATCGACGTGTCCAGTGACGAGATGTCCGCTCACTTTCCCTCCATACCGAAGCGAAGTTTCCAGGTTGACCATTGTTCCTTTCTCAAGATTTTTGAATTTTGTTTTTGTGATTGTCTCTGGGATTGCTGTGCATTCGAAACCGTTTTTCAATTTTTTTTCTACCGTCAAGCATGCGCCGTCGATAGCGACAGAGTCTCCGAGTTCCAAATCTTTTGCGATTTTTGGACAAAGAATTTCGAGCTTTTTTCCGGTGCTCGTGGCTTTGAGAGCTTGTACTCGACCTATTTCTTGGATGATTCCTGTAAACATGTCAGACGGATCCTAGCATACTTCGTGTTACAATGCAGCCATGCAGGTGACGGTGGTGATCCCTACTTATAATCGCAGTGAGATTTTGTCAGAGACTCTGGAGCGCTTGGCGCAGCAGGATTTTGTGAAAGGAGGATATGAAGTGATCGTCGTGGATGATGGGAGTCGAGATGGAACGCAGGCTGTTTTGGAATCTTTTGCGAAGAAGAATCTTTTTCCTTTGCGATTTTTCCTCCAGCATAATCAGGGGCAGGGGATTGCACGAAATCATGCCGTGCAGGAGGCACATGGAAAGATTATTGTTTTCATTGGTGACGATATTTTGCCGCACCGAGATTTCTTGAAAGAACATATGCAGTTTCATCATCAGTATATGCGTGAGAATGAAGCGGTGTTGGGTTTAACACTTTGGGATTCACGTATTCCGAAAACGCCATTTACGGAATTTATGACGAGTGGAGGAATTTTTTTTGGACGATTTGGTGGTCATCAGTTTGCATACGATCGACTCAAGGGTAAAAAAATGGCGGATTATAATTTTTTCTATACTTCGAATTTGTCGATGAAGCGCAGTTTGTTGTTGAAATATCCTTTTGATGATTCTTTTCATTCGTATGGTTGGGAAGATATTGAGCTCGGTTATCGACTCACGAAAGAGGTTGATTTGAAGCTTTATTACAATCCTGATGCGATTGCTGATCATTATCATCCCATGGATCCTGAGTCGCTTTTTGGTCGCTTGAAAGCTATTGGAAAGAGTGCGCATATTATTCATAAAAAATATCCGGAGCTTCAAAAAGTTCCTCCTTTTTGGAAAAAAGTGATTTTGGGATTTCTGACAAATTCTTTTTTTCTTCATTTCTCGAAATTTTTCATGCATCGTTTTCCTCGAACTAGGTGGCATTTTTTGTATTATTATCTAATTTCGAAAAAAGCTTTTTTGGAAGGCATTGAAGAAGGAATCTGATTTTCATTCTCCACTTTTATTTTGCGCTCGATTTTTCGTGAAAATGTTTTGATATTTTCTTTTTCTGCTTTATAATTCGTTCGTTATGCAGAAATTTTTTGTTGCTGGTGGGCTTCTGATTGTTGTACTCGGTTTCGTCTATTTTGTTGCCGGTTTTTTCAAGCGTGATGCCGTCAAAGGGACTGTTTCTGCGCCTGCAGCCCTTGTTTTTTACCATTATGGAGACGATGCAAAAGTGTATCAATCTTTGATTGCCGCATATCAAAAGAAAAATCCGAAATTAAAAGTCGTTTTGAAAACTTTTGATAATCTCGGAACCTATGAAGATCGTCTTGTGAATGAAATGGCTGAAGGTCGCGGTCCGGATCTTTTTGTGATGCCGAATGATTGGTTTTATCGACATATCCGCAAAATTCAGCCTGCTCCAACGACTTTGATGAGCGCTGATGCTTTTCGTAAAACCTTTGTGGATACGGCGGATCGAGATTTGATCCGTCCGGATCAAGCTGGGAATCTTCGTATTTTTGGATTTCCGATGTATGTGGATAGTTTGGCTGCTTACTACAATAAAGATCAGTTTGAAGATCGTTTGCCTTCTTCTGGACAGCCTTCCGATACATGGACAGGTTTTTCAAATGATGTTTTTCAGTTAACGAAGAGTGCCGATGGTTTGCTGCAAGTTGCTGGAGCGGCGCTTGGTCGAGCTGATAATATTTCGACGGGTGTCGATGTGCTCTATGCCATGATGTTGCAGCTTCATACTGAGCTCTATGGAAAGGGAAACCGTGTTGCAACTTTTGCGACGACGAGTGGTGGTAGTAAAAATCCTGGTATTGAAGCGTTAGCACTTTTTACCTCTTTTGCTGATGCAACTCAAAAGAATTATTCTTGGAATTCTTCTTTTGCTGGAACTTCTTCTGCTCCAGAAGTTGACGCTTTTGCTCAAGGAAAAGCCTCTGTGATTTTCGGATATAGTGATACTTATCAGAAGATTTTTGATGCATTGTCTCAATATGAGGCTCGTAATCAACCGGTGATGAATAAAGCTTCCCTTCGCGTGGCACCATTTCCTCAGTTCCTGAATCCTGATGCTTCTGCACAGAAACGTATTACACTTGCTCGCTACATGGCTACGACTGTTTCGCGAAATTCTCGTTATTCTGCTCAGGCTTGGAATCTCCTTTCTTTCATGACAAATCAGGCGAATTTGACCGTGTATTCTACTGAAACTCGTCGTCCACCGAGCCGTCGTGATCTTCTCGAGACTTTCAAAAAAGATCCTTTCTATGGCGTCTTTGCTCTCCAAAGTGCATACGCTATGAGTGCGCCAATTTATAATGATTTCCAATTTCATTCACTGTTTGTGGATGCCGTGACTCGTGTTGTGGATGGTCGTGAGACAGCAACTTCTTCATTGAAAAAGGCCGAGGTGAGTGCCTCCGCGTTGCTTCCTGATGAAGGATTTTTGGGGCCTGGACCGTATATTCCAACCGCGAAATAATTTATTCAAACTTTGGATTTTCTTTCAGTGCTTTTTCGTATCCTCGAAGAAATTCTTCGATGCCCATTTCTTTTTTTCCTTCCATTTGAAGTTTCTTTGGAATGAAACTTCCTTTTTTGCAGGCAATTTTCATGATGTTTTTTTCTGTGAATGAGAGTGATCCGGGTTTTCCTGGCTGACTTTCCTCTGTACTGCCATCTTGAATTTTTATTCTTTTTCCGTTCCACATGGTAAAAATTCCTGGCCATTTCTTGAACGCTTTCATTTTTCTTTCGACTTCTTGGGCATTTTCTTTTTCCCAATCTATTTTTCCATCCTCTTTTGTTCTTTTGCTGCAGTATGTTGCATTCTCGTTTTTTTGTTTTAATGGTTTGAGTATTCCCTGAGTGTAATCTTGAATGAGCGGATCGATGAGAATTCCACTCAAAATGCTCAGCCTTTCTTCTAATGAGATATAGTCATCATTTTCTTCAATTGGCATTTTTTTGACAAAAATAATATCGCCTTCATCCATTTTCTCATTCATTTTTATCATTGTGATTCCGGTCTGTTTTTCTCCTTGAAGTAATGCCTCTTGGATGGGTGAGGCGCCACGAAACTTGGGGAGAAGTGATGTATGGATGTTGACTGCTCCAAATTTTGGAATGGCCAATATTGCCGGAGGCAGGATCTTTCCATATGAAAAAACGATAAAAAGATCTGGTTTTAAGTTTTTCAAAAATTGCTCGAAAGCTTCATTTCCTTTCAGGTTTTCTGGCTGTAGAACTGGAATATTTTTTTGTTCGGCAAAGATTTTTACTTCCGGCGAGGTGATTTCACCTTTTCTTCCCGCCTTTTGATCGGGCTGTGTTATAACAGTCAAAAGATTGATTTTTTTGTTTTCTACAAGCGCTAAAAGCGTTGGTATGCCTATCTCAGAAGTTCCGAAAAATACAACTTGTAACTGCATTGATCTTTATATATACTTCGTCTCTTATTTATGCAAGATTTCATCTCCCTTTATCGCGATTTTCAGAAACTTTTGGAGAAATCCAATAAGATTTTATTGCTCTGTCATCGTCGTCCTGATGGTGACACACTTGGTGCTGCTACTGCGCTTTTTGAGGCTTTGCAGAATATGGGCAAGGCTCCTACGATGGCATGTGTTGATACTCCTACTGAACGTTTTTCTTTCTTGCCAAATATTCGGAAACTGGTGAAAGAGTTTGATTATAAAACTTTTGATCTCATCATTGTATCCGATGCCGGTGCGCATTACATGACGCAGTATCATGAGATTTATCCAGGAATTTTTTCTGGGGAACATGTGCCGGTCTCAAATATTGATCATCATGCTTCCAACGATTATTTTGGAACGTTGAATATTGTTGATCCTGTTGCTGCTTCGGCAACGGTCATTCTGCATCGAATTTTTTCTTTCTTGAAAATAAAAATTACTCCGAATATTGCGACGGCTCTTCTCGCTGGAATTTATAATGATACGGGGAGTTTCATGCATTCCAATACGACTCAGGAAGTTTTTGAGATTGCGGCTGATCTCACGCGCAAGGGTGGAAAAGTCTATCCGATCTCTCAAAATATGTTTAAGACTGCGACTCCTGCCTCTCTGAGACTTTGGGGCAAGGCTCTGGAGAATATGACGGTGACGAAAAAAGGTGCGGCTGTTTCGGTTTTGACATTGGGGGACTTCGATGACTCTGGTGCTGATTTGGAAGACTCCGGAGGTGTCATTGATCTTTTGAATGCTGTTCCGGGTATTCGTTTCTCCATGCTGCTTACGGAAGATCGTAAAGGTTTTATTAAAGGTTCTCTTCGAACACAGCGGGACGATGTTGATCTTTCTGCTATGGCTGGAACTTTTGGCGGTGGTGGTCACAAAAAGGCTTCCGGGTTTACTGTGAAAGGTCGTATTGAACGTGAGATGCAATGGAAAATTGTTTCTGAAACTGGTGAGAATGTTGCAGAGAAACTTTTGAGCCTTTAGTTTATTTCGTGGTATTCTTTTTTCGTTATGCGAAAATTTTTTGCGAGTATTTCATTCTTTCTTTTTGTTCTTCTGAGTGTTCCCTTGGTGTTTCTTTTTACTTTTTCGAGAACTTATTTTTCTGTCGATTTCTATCGTGGTCCGTTTTTGGATCGCACGTATCATCAAATTGTAGAGTCTGTTTCTGATCAGATTGTCCAGCAGGCGTCGACCTCTGGTCTTTCTCTGGATTCTCAGAAGATTCGTGATTCTGCTTTCCGAAATTTTCCGAAAGATGTTTTTCGCAAAATTATTGACCAGACATCTACTCAAATTTCTTCCGTGAATCGTCAGAATCCTGATCTTCGTGTTGACCTCTCTTCTTTTCGGGAACCTTTTAAATCTTTTGCTGTTGATATAGATCCTTCTCTTGCTCTTAGGAGTGGCGATTTTTTCCCACAATTTTTCATTCTTTCGTTCCGTGAAAATATTGATCAGGTTGAATTTCTTCGGAATGTTTATTCCGGCGTGCCGTTTTTTACCTTTGGTCTTCTTTTTCTTTTAGCGTTTTTTACTTTTTTTCTTTATCCAAAGCCTCAGAGTTCCAGATTTTCTTTTATCTCAAAAATGTTTATTACCTCAGGCCTTTTGGTTTCTGCCTGTGCTGGATTTTTACTTTCTATCCCATATTTTTTGAGCTATCAGAATTTTTCTACAGATCTTGATCCTGCTTCTTTTGTTCATTTTAAAGCTTTTTCTTCAATATTTATTTCCCTTTTTGCTTTTCCTTTTCTTTACTTTGGCGCCGTCATTTCTTTTTTTGGAATTATAGTTTATTTTTATTCACGAAAGACTCAGCAATTTTAACTTTATGTATGTCTCATAGTCGTTATCTTTCTTTTATCGCCCTCGCAGGAGCTTTTAGCTGGATTGGATTTGCTCTGGTACTTTTCAAGTTGAATCCATTTGAGTCGCTCGGAATGTCTCTTTCTCTCTTTTTTATAACTTTTTTTCTTGCCCTGCTCTGCAGTTTTTCTTTAGTAGGGTTTTATTTTCGTCTTTTTTTGAATCGAAATGAAATTTATTATGAACATATTAATATTTCCCTTCGACAAGGACTTTTTTTGAGTATTGTGGTGATCATTGCATTAGCACTTCAATTGCTTGGAGTTTTGAGTTGGTGGACTGGCCTCCTCCTCGTTTTTTGCATGACGCTTTTGGAATTTTATTCGATGCTTCGAAGTCATCACTGAAATTTGTAGTCTTCAGCTGGGATGAGTCCCATTTTTGAGAATGGATAGAGTATAATCCATGATCTTCCTTGTATTATGTCCTTCGTGAGATAGGCTGTTTTTCCGCCTTTGCAGCCTCCTATAATGCTATCTCGGAAGCACCATCTGGAGTCTATACTGTGATCACGGTTATCTCCCATAACGAAATATTTTTCTTCAGGGACTTCATATTTTTGTGAAGTTCCACTGGCCGGAAACGTCTCTTTCCCTTTGAGATATGGCTCATCAAGTTTTTTTCCGTTGATGTAGACTTTCCCGTTGCTTATTTCTACTGTTTCTCCTGGAAGCCCAATAACTCTTTTGATAAAAAATTCTTGTGCGCTTCCTTTTGGCTGATTTGGTGGTTCAAAAACCACGATATCGCCTCTCTGTGGGTTTCCGAAGAGGTATTTGAATTTGGAAATGATGAGATATTCTCCATAGTCTGTTTCGCAGATGCCATTTTCATAATTAAAAGTTGGACACATGGATGACCCATGAACTTGGAAAGGTGATGCTATGAAACTTCGAATAAGCACTACTAGTAAGCCAATAATGGCAAGATCAATAACAGTTTCGAGAATGAAAGGTAGGATTTTTTTTTGCATATTCCGTAAAAGGTTTTCAAAAGTTATTTTATTTTTCTCAGCGACTGGTACAATCATATCAGAAATTTTCTTTTCCTAGAAACCTATGATGCTTGCTAATTATTTTTTTGCCGACTATCTCGAGAAAAAAGAGACGGTTCAACATGTTGTCCACAAGACTTTCTTTATCGTTTTACCTGACCTGATTCGCATTTTTATCATTGGACTTTTTTTGCCATTTGTCCTTTGGAAATTCTTTCCTCAACTTTTGATTGCGTCTTTGATATGGGTTTTTTTTGGCATTGGACAGATGCTTATGGATTTGTATCGTTGGTATTATGATGTTTGGATTATTACTGATCGTGCTATTTTGGATATTAAGTCTGATGGACTTTTCCATGTTGCAATGACCCGTATTGAGTATCACTTGCTCGAGGGAATTAGTTATTCTATTGCTGGTTTCTGGAGAACTATTTTGAACTATGGTGATTTAATGCTTGAAAAAGCTGGTTCTGGTGCGGCTGTTACTTTGAAAGATGCTTCTCGTCCTGCTGTTGCTGAGACAGTTATTTTGCGTTGTCAAGAGAACTACATGAATGGCAAGAACACTCAGGATCACAAAACTCTTCGTCAACTTCTTTCGGGCATGGTTCGTGAACATGTGAAAGAGCATGGTGTTCCCGAAGAGGATGATGAGGGTGATGAATAATTTTTATGGATCAAAATTTATTAATTATTATTGGCGTTTTTGTTGCAGTGATTGTGCTGCTCGGTGTCTGTTTTTTCTTTTTTCGCAAAAAGGTACGTTTTTCAGAGAAAGATATTGGCTTTTTTCGCGATCGTTTTGTAAGGCTTGAGGCGATTGTTCATCAGGATCCTCGGTTTGTCGTGATGGAAGCTGATAAGCTTTTTGATCGCATTTTGGGGATGTCTGGATATGAAGGGAGTTTGGCAGAGAAAATGCGTCGAGCTGAAAAGAACTTTCATGACGTTCAGGGTATGTGGAGAGCTCACAAACTTCGTAATTTTATTGCGCATGAAGTTGATGCTTCAATTTCTGTGGTAGATGCGCGTAACGCATTGAGGGCTTTCAAAAGGGCTTTTCGTGACCTCGGAATTCCTCTCTGATTTTCTATGATGGTTCTTGGTATTTTTGGATCGATCGCTTCTGGAAAATCGACTGCTCGTCGTTTCTTCGAGAAAAATGGTTTTTTCGGCATTGATGCAGATGTGATTGTGCGCGAGTTGTACGAAGTTGGTGGTGCCGGAAGTGCTGGCGTTGTTGAACTTTTTGGGAAATCTTTTTTGAATCAACAGGGGAGTGTCGATCGGAAAAAGCTTTTAATGTTTTTGGTTGAGAATCCTGGTCGACTTTCGGAACTTCATTCCGTAATTCATCCGCTCGTGAATGTTCGTATCGGTGAAATTCTTCGAAGTCTTCCGATTCTTCCTGTTGGCTCTGCTCCTCAATGTGTCGTGATCGAATCTACGTATTTTGATTCACTCTATTTAGGGCAATTTGTGGACTTTCTTTTGGAGGTTTCTGCGCCGCGTGATGCGTGTTTCGAGCGAGTGCAGGCGAGAGGACTTTCGAAGGCTGCTTTTGATTTTTTCTGGAGCTGTTCACCTCACTATGAAGCGAATTTTTCTGTTTTCAATGGTGGAAGTCTTGAGGAATTTCAGCAGAAACTTTCGAGAATTTTGGCAGATCTGTTATAATACTCGCGATATGCCTTCTACTTTTGAGACTGTCATCGGTCTCGAGATTCATGCCGAAATTGCGACGCAGTCGAAACTTTTTTGTTCGTGTAGCGCGAGTGCCTGGAATTCTTTGCCGAATGAACATACGTGTCCGATTTGCATGGGTTTTCCTGGGCAACTTCCCGTGGTGAATAAGGAGGCTGTTTCCAAGGCTTTGATCGCTTCTTTGGCGCTTAATTGTGTCGTTCCTCCGTTTTCTAAATTTGATCGGAAGAATTATTTTTATCCCGATCTCGTGAAAGGTTTCCAGATTTCGCAGTTTGATCAACCTCTTTCGCAAAATGGATTTTTGAACATTGAAATTGGTGACGAGAAGAAGAAAATTCGCATCAATCGTTTGCATGTCGAGGATGATGCGGGAAAATTGAGTCACGTTTCTGGTGGATCTCTCTGTGATTATAGTCGCAGCGGGATTGGGCTTATGGAGATCGTTTCTGAACCGGATATTCGCAGTTCGCAGCAGGCTGAGCTCTATGCCCGTGCGATTCAGAGTATTTTGCGCTATGTGAATGCTTCGGAGGCTGACATGGAGAAGGGGATGATGCGTTTTGATGCGAGTGTTTCATTGCGTCCTGAAGGGGATGAGAAGCTCTATCCTCGGGCTGAAATCAAGAATTTGAACTCGTTTCGTTCTCTTGTTTCTGCGATTGAATTTGAAGTTCGTCGTCAGAGGAAATTGTGGGATGACGGTCAGCACCAGAGCAAAGATATTACTGTCGGATGGGACGAAGAGAAGGGCGAAACGTATTTCATGCGCGACAAAGAAGGTGCTGATGATTATCGATATTTTCCTGAGCCTGATCTTCCTCCACTTTTGGTGAATGAAGAAATGCTTGGTGAAATTCGCAAACAACTTCCTGAGCTTCCGATGCAGAAACGTGATCGGTATATTGCTGATTTTGGCCTTGCAAAAGATGATGCCGTGTTGCTTGTTTCTGATAAAGATTTAGCGGCGTATTTCGAAAAAACTCTTGCTGCGACGAAAGAGCAACCAAAAAAAGTGGCCTCTTTTGTGACGAGTGTAGTGCTCTTCTATGTGAAAGAAAATGCTCGACCGATTGCTGAATTTTCTATTACTCCTCAAAAAGTTGCCGAACTCCTGGACCTCGTAGCTGATGGAAAAGTTTCGAATACGATGGCGAAGACGGAAGTTTTTGAAGCGATGTACGAGACTGGGAAATCTGCAGCAGAGATCATTGAAGAAAAGGGTCTCTCGCAGGTGAGTGATACTGGCGCGATCGAGACTATTGCGCAAAAAGTTTTGGCAGAAAATCCTTCTGTCGTGGCCGAATATAAATCTGGTCGAGAGAAAGTTTTTGGTTTCTTGGTGGGTCAAGTAATGAAAGAGATGAAAGGAAAAGCGAATCCACAGATGGCGAGTGATATTCTCAAAAAATTAATTTTATAAACTTTTAATTCCTCCTCACTCATGATTACTACCTCACTCGATGTTCTCTATATTTCTCTGGCTGGCGGTTTTTTGATTTTGGTTATTTTTCTTTCTATTGCGCTCATGTATCTCACTTTTGTGCTGCGTGATGTTTCGAAAGTGACGCATGGAATCGAAGAAGTGACTGAGAAAATAAACCAGTTGGTTTTGACTCCATTCAAGATTCTCAATACGCTTTTTGAGCATATTGGACCGTTTATTGAGATGCTTCGAAGCAAGGCTTCTAACGTTTCTTCTTCGAAGAAAAAAGGAAAGCGAGGGGAAACTTAATTACAGCGTTGTAAATTCTTTTGATTCTTCGTGGTTCCTGAATGGCTCTGTATAGCCATTCTAGTCCTGTTTTCTGCATCCAGTCTGGTGCGCGTTTCCGTATTCCTGCGAAGAAGTCGAATGCTCCTCCGACACCGATCGCGATTTTGATGAGTGGCATTTTGTGGAGATTCCTTGCGATCCAGAATTCCTGTTTTGGAGCTCCATAAGCGACGAAGAGGATTTTTGCCTGTGAATGATTTATTTTCTGAATCAGATCTTCTTCGTCTTTTTCATCGGGAGTTCCGCTTTCGAAGCCTGTTATTTGGATATCTGGAAATTTTTTTTCAAATATTTCTTTCGTTTTTTTTGCAACTCCTTCTGCTGCTCCGAGGAGGAATACTTTTTTCTGGAAGAGGTGAGAGGAAGATTCTGTCGATTTTTTGAGAATTTTTTCCATGAGATCAGTACCGGTAACTCTTTGCGGGAGCGAGTCATCTTTCCCCCGAAATTTTAGCCACTTCGATGCCCAAACAATGCCTATTCCATCAGGAATATTGAGTTCTGTTTTTTGAAGAAGGTGAAGAAATTTTTCGTTTTTTCGTGCCTCCAGGACCATTTCTGGATTGGGTGTGGCGATTTGGAATTGGCCTTCACTTTCTATCATTTCTTCGACTTTTTTGACTGCTGTTTCGAGTGTGACTTGGTCGAAAGGAACTTCGAGAATGACTATTTTTTTCTGCATATGGCGACGTAATTATGACCTTCTCTGAAGAATTTTTCTATTTTAAAATCTTCTTTTTTGAGAAGGTTTTTCAATTCTGATTGCGTGAAGGCGTGATAATAGCGATCAACTTTTCCGCTCCAGCTAATCATGAGGTCATTCCATTGATATTCTCCTCCAGAAAGCCATTTTTTGAATGCTCGGAAAATATTTTTCCAGTATTTTTTTTGCCAGAGATTCCAGACGGTGATGATAATTATTCCGTCTTTTTTGGTGATGCGTACGAGTTCCTGGATTGCTTTTTTTCGGAGGAGGGGAGAAGGGATGTGGTGAAGTGTGGCGATGCAGAAAGTGACATCAAAAATTGTTTCTTTCGTTGGAATTTCTAGTAAATTCCCCTCTAGAAAAGTGTCATTCAGATGCTCTTTTTTGGCTTTTTCGAGAAGTGTTTTGTTCGTGTCTATTCCTGTGTAATTGATTTCTGTTGGGAGACTTTTTCTGAGGCGTCCATTGCCACATCCGATATCAGCGACGTGAGCATTTTCTGGAATATATTTTTTGAAAATTTCGAACTCTGACCATCCGAAATTTCTGGTTGCTGAGAATTCTTCAGCGATTATTTCATAGCTTTTTTCGACATTTTTGAGCAATTTCTCGCAAGAATCTGGCTTCATGGACACCATTATACATGGTAGAATGGCTTTTGCATGGATTTTTCGCATATCAATCTTCAGGAACATCAGGTGCTCGCACGGCTTATTTTGGAGCGAGCGACAACTGAGAAAATCGCCACTCGCAAAGATTTTGAACGACTGCGCAATAAGATTATTAAAGAAAAAAAAGGAAAAATTTTTCATAATCTACATTTCATCAAAGCCTATGAGGATCTACTCCAGGAAGGGAAAATTGTCGAGAATCAGGTGCTTTTGAGTTTGATTCAGAAACGGAGTGTTCGCACGATGAGTGGTGTGGCGCCGGTGACGGTGATGACGAAGCCTTTTCCGTGTCCGGGGAAGTGTGTGTATTGTCCTACCGATGTGCGTATGCCGAAAAGTTATCTGCCGAGTCAGCCGGCTGCGCAGCGTGCTTTTCGTCAACAGTTCAATCCGTACACGCAGGTTTTTGTGCGTCTGAAAGCGCTGGCGATGACGGGTCACGTGATTTCCAAAGTTGAGTTGCGTGTGATTGGCGGGACGTGGAGTTCGTATCCGAGGCATTACCAGACTTGGTTTCTGAAACAATGTTTGCTCGCGATGAATGAGTTTTATTTTCAGATGTCTGCTATTGGTGCCGACAATATGGGCGATCTCGTGCATGAGCAGAAAATTGATAGTCCGTATGGTGTGGATGAGGTGAATACTGTGATTTTGAAAAGTCTCTCAAGCGGGAATCTGACTTGGCAGAGCGTGGTGAAAAAAAATGAAACGGCGGATGTGAAATGCATTGGAATTAATATCGAAACGCGACCCGACTTTATTGATGAAAAAGAGATTCGACGACTGCGCAATCTTGGCGTCACGAAGGTCGAATTGGGTGTCCAGACGACGGATGATCGTGTTCAGGAGATTACGAAACGTGGGCATGATCTGCAATCGGTGCGCGATGCGACGGCGCTTCTGAAGGATGCTGGCTTTAAAATTGGATATCATATGATGCCGAATCTCCCTGGATCAACGGTGGAATTGGACAAGAGAATGGTGGGGGAGTTGTTTTCTGGTCCTACCGGTCCTGGATATCAGCCGGATTATTTGAAAATTTATCCGTGCGTCGTCGTGCCAAAAGCGGCTCTGGTGAATGATTTTCGAAAGGGTTTGTACAAGCCTTATGATGACAAAACTTTGGAAGAGGTGCTTGTGGCGGAAATGCGTGACGTGCCGGAGTGGTGTCGCGTGGATCGTGTGGCGCGCGATATTCCTGCGACGGACATCGAAGGTGGTTCGAAAATTTCGAATGTTCGTCAGATTGTTGAGAAACGTCTCATGGAGGAGGGGACACCGTGTCGTGATATTCGGAGTCGGGAAGTGCAAAATCACGAAGTCCGTCCCGAGGATATTGAGCTCGTGGTGCGTCGATATGCGGCGAGCGGTGGCGAGGAACTGTTTCTTTCGTATGAAGATGTGAAACAAGATAAATTAATCGCTCTCCTGCGACTTCGATTCCCCCACCGGACTTTTCTTTCGGAATTACGCGGTGCGGCGATTATTCGTGAAGTGCATGTCTATGGAAAACAGATTGCTGTTGGACGGCATGATGGAGCGCAAAAACAGCATATCGGGTGGGGGACGCGGCTCATGCAATCTGCTGAGAATCTGGCTCGCGAGGCTGGGTACAAGAAAATGGCTGTGATCGCGGGGATTGGGACACGCGAGTATTATCAGAAAAAAGGATATGAATTGGAGGGGACGTATATGGTGAGGGACTTATAGTAGAGGGGAGTCTATTTTGCTTCTTTCTTATACTTTGTACAATGTATCTTGTACAAACTGTTTTTTGGAATGATGCTTCAGGGCTTGTTTTGGTTTCTCTGTGATTTTTTTGTTCCTTTTCTTTTCTTTTGCGTTTTAACGCATTTTCTTTTTTGAAATGATATCTATGTCATTCCCCTATTCCTTTTCATAGAACTTTTTCTGTTTTCGTCAATTTTTTTACCGTTCTTGATGGGGTACACTATTTTTATAATTTATTTCTTAATTCTCACTTGCTATGTTGAATTCTTCTCATGCTCGACGAAGATTTTTCGTATCTTTGAGTCTTTTGGTTATTTTAGCTGCGCCTTTGGGTGTTCAGGCTGCAGCCAAGAAGACTTCTAAAAAGGCTCCTACTGTTAAACTTCAAACAGATGTGAGTAAGTTTAAAAACGCTAATTACAAAGGACCATTTCCTGCTCCAGAAGGTATTGTTCTTGAAGGTACTTTTGGTGAGGATACTTTTCAGGAACCTTCAGGAAAAGGTGAATATCGCTTTAAGGTTGCGAAAACTTTTAAACAACATCTTGCTTGTCTAGATAAAACTCGTACTATTTTTGGTAGTAAGGGGAAGACATGGGAAGAGGGTTGGTTTAAGGGTCACGCAATAGGAAAGAAGATTGGTGAATCTATTGTTCCTATTTATGACGAAAAACCTCAAGGTTCAAAAGCTGGGAATAAACTTTTTGATGAAGGTTATCGTTTAGGTTATAATTATGGTTTCAATGGTGGTACCTGGTATATGCAGCAATATAATTGTAAAGGAACGCCTGACTTGAGAGATGTTGATGCTGATGGTTGGATGACTTATAAGTCTTTGAATGGGACTGATCTTGGGAAAAAAATGGCAAATTTGGTGAGTGTTTCTGTCCCGGTGGCTCCTTGGGCTTACTTGTCAACAACTGGTACTACTACTTTATCCGGTATTCCGAACGTTGTGCGTATCAGTATGGATACAGTTATCAAAGGTTCTAAACCTGAGGATGCGCCACATAATAAAGGTAAACCTGTTGTGAATCTCTCTGATATAGAAATGTTTGAAAATACAGAAGCTGATGACAATGCTATGACTCCAGGTGCTTTTGCCCAGGCTCTTTATGACATGACGAAGACTGACTTCGAAACAAAGAATAAGGGAAATCAATGCACTTTGAGTGCTGCAAATATTGAAGATAAAAAATTTGGCAATCATACATTCACTTTATTGACGTATTATACGACTTGTATAAGCCGTAAAACGATTAGTCCACTTACAGATACTGGAAATGAGGGAGGTATTGAGAAAGATGGTATTCGTTATAATTTCCGTGGAAAGTTGCAGGCTTGGGCTTTTACGAAGGGTGCTCAATCAGGTCACCTCTTCGCCTTTTACTTCATTAATCCATTCGATCTTCATACCAAGGGTGCCAAAACATCGGATGATCTTGATGCTAGTAAATTTCCAAGCAATTCGTTCATTGAACAATTCTTGACAAAGATTGCTGTGAAATAGTTTTTCTCTTATGATTTGCAAAAAGGCCTCCTTCTTCAGGAGGCCTTTTTTAATCTTTGACGTAGGTTTCGCTGTTTTCTGATATAAGTTCTCGTAGAAGTTTGTGTTCCTCTTTTTTGAGTAATGGATCTTCCTGAAGAATCTCCTGCGCTGTTTTTCTGGCGGATGCTATCGTTACTGAATCGCTGAGGCTGGCCATTTTGAGGTCAGGGATTCCGCTTTGTTTGGCTCCGTAAATTTCTCCTGCTCCCCTGATTTCGAGATCAATTTCTGCGAGTTTGAATCCGCTTTGGTGCTGGACCATGGCGAGAAGTCTTTTGGTTGATTGGGGATTTTCTTTGTTGGTGAAGAGGAAGCAGTAGGATTGATGCTCCCCTCTCCCGACGCGTCCGCGGAATTGATGGAGTTGCGAAAGTCCGAATTTTTCTGCGCCTTCGATGATCATGATGGTGGCGTTTGGGACATCGATTCCGACTTCGATGACGGAGGTTGCGACGAGAATATTGGTTTCATTTTTCGCGAACTTTTCCATAATTTCATCTTTTTCTTCATGCTTTAATCTGCCGTGCAGGAAGCCAACTTTGAGGTTTGTGAAGATGTGCTCTTTGAGATATTCGTATTCGGCGATTACGGATTTTATTTCTGATTCACTGGATTCGTCGATGAGGGGACATATGACGAAGACTTGTCTTCCCTCCCCTACTTGTTTTTTGATCCATTCGTAGGCATCGAGCCTTTTTTCTTCTGGAACGATGCGGGTGACGATGGGTTTCCTTCCTGGCGGTAGTTCGTCGATGATGGAGAGATCTTGGTCTCCGTAGATCGTCATGGCGAGGGTTCGTGGTATTGGAGTGGCAGACAGACTCAGGAGATGTGGACTTTGCTCTCTTCTGAGCGTGTCACGTTGCTTGACGCCGAATCGGTGCTGTTCGTCGATGACGGCGAGTCCGAGTTTTGCGAAGTGAATTTTTTCCTGGATGATCGCGTGTGTGCCAATGATGCAATCGATGGTGCCGGATGCGAGTGATTGCTCTATTTCTCTTTTTTGTTTTTCTGTGGTGCTGCCGAGAATGATTTGAACGTTGATACCGAGTGGGATGAGGAGCTTGGAAATGGTTCTGTAATGTTGTTTGGCGAGAATTTCTGTTGGTGCCATAAGTGCTGTCTGGTAGCCGTTTTTTATGGTTGCAACGATCGCAATTGCCGCCACGACAGTTTTTCCTGATCCGACGTCTCCCTGGACGAGGCGTGCCATTGGATAGGGTTTTTCCATGTCTTCGAGGATTTCTTCGAGTGTTCTTTTCTGTGCTCCGGTGAGTTCGAAAGGAATTTTTTCTATGATTTTTTGGAGCTCCTCGCTCTCTATCTTGATCGGCTTTTTGCGACCTTTTTCGATTTGTTGCCAGATCCATTTTTTCTGAAGTGCTTTGAGCTGGAGTAGAAATAATTCGTCGAATGAGAGTCTTTTTCTGGCTTTTTCGAGCGTTTCTTCCGAGGTTGGAAAATGTACTTCCTGAATCGCTTTTTGATATTTTACGAAATCTTTTTCGATTCGAATTTTTTCTGGAAGTGGATCTTCGAGAAATTGGACATACTCATCGATGACAGGTTTTATTTTTCCTCTGAGCCATTTTGAGGTTATGCCTTTCGTTTCGTGATAGACGGGAATGATGCGTGCAGTGTGGAGCGGGTCGTTCGTTTTGATCTCTCCTACAGGATTTTGGAGTGCAATTCTTTTCATTGCCATGCGTGGTTTTCCGCTCAGGAGAATCGTTTTTCCTGGTGGGAGCATGCGTGTGATGTGTGGACTGCTGAACCAGACGACTTCGATGGATCCGGTTTTGTCGGTAAAAATAGCTTTTGTGAACATTTTCCCTGTCTTTGTTTTTCTGGTGAAGAAATTCGAAAGGATTCCTTCGAATGTTGCTAATTCTCCTATTTGAATTTGTGAGAGTGGAGTGATTTCTGATGCGTCGGTGTAGTTGCGTGGAAAATAAAGAAGTGCATCCTGCACTTCCCTGAGCCCTAAATGCTCAATGAGCTTCAGGTGTTTTGCTGTTGTCCTGAGGACTTTTTTGAGCGATGTGTGAATCATTTTTCCGGTATTATTTTCTGACTTTCATAAACTTCCTTCGTCCTACCTGGAGTGTTTTTTCTGAAGTGAGATCGATTTCTTCTTTGTCGGATTCGATTTTCTGATTGTCTATTTTGACTCCCCCACCTTCTATGAGTCGCCGTGCTTCGTTTTTTGAAGGTGCGAGTTTTGTGATTGCGAGTAGTTCGACGATGTTCATTTTCTCCTTTCCAAGAGCCATTTCTTCGATGACTTCTGGCATATCGTGTTTCTGGAAAACGCGGATGAAATTTTCTTCGGCTTCCTGTGCTTCCTTCTCTCCGTGATAGAGTTTGACTATTTCACGACCGAGTCGCATTTTTGCGTTTCTCGGATTTCCTCCGGACTTGAGTTCCGATTCTATTTCTTTGATTTCTTTGTCGGAAAGATCCGTGCAGAGTGTGAAATATCTCAGAATCAACTCATCTTTCATGGACATAATTTTTCCGTATTGGTCGTTTGGTGTGTCGTTGATGTTGATGGTATTTCCGTAGGACTTCGACATTTTGCGCCCATCGGTGCCTTCGATAAGTGGAAGTGTCATGACGTGCTTGTCGCGATTTTTGAGTACTTTCTGGAGTGTTCTGCCGGCGAGCATGTTGAAGAGTTGGTCGTTGCCACCGATTTCGAGGTCGACGTCGAGCGCGACGCTGTCGTATCCCTGCATGAGTGGATAGAGGAATTCATGGAGTCCGATAGGTTTTCCTTCTTGAAGCCTTACTTGATACATTTCTCGTTCGATCATTTGCTGAACGGTGAATTTGCTGGCGAGACCGATGAGTTCCTGGAGTGTTAATTTTCCGAGCCAGTCTGCGTTATAGACGATTTTGCATTTTGAAAAATCGAGAATTTTTGAGGCTTGTTCTTTGTAGGTTTGAAAGTTTTCCTGCACTTCTTCCGGTGTCAGTGTTTTGCGCATGGCATTTTTGTCCGATGTGTCGCCGATGAGCGCGGTGAAACTTCCGACAAGGAAGATGACGTTATGACCTTCATTTTGAAAATCGCGCAGTTTTCTCAGAGCGATGCAATTTCCGAGATGGATGACGGTGCTGGTGGGGTCGATGCCGAGATAGACGGTAATTTTTCTCTTTTTCATCAGTTCTTCGAGGTCTTTTTTGACGATGACATCCATAACGCCGCGATCGAGAAGATTGTTCATAGGGAGGATTAAATGTCAATTTCGGCTTTATTGTAAGGTTTTTCCTTGACCTTTGTCAAAGCTATTGATTATGGTTCTCTTTTATTTTGCTTTTGAATGGATCCCAAACTCCGCATCCTGCTCAAAAAAATTGGTTTTTCTGAAAAAGAAGTATTGGCATATCTTTCTTTGCTTCGATTGGGTGGTTCTCAGCCTGTGAACTTGATTGCTCAAAAATCTGGTTTGAATCGTTCGACTACCTATCATACTTTGTCGAGTCTCGTGCATCGCGGGATGGTTTCTACTTTTTTGAAAGAAAAAATTCAACATTATTCTGCGCTTGCTCCTCAATATCTTTTGGAAATTTTTCAGAGAAGAGAGCGTTTTTTGCATCGTCATATTGAAGAACTTCAATCGGCTCTCCCTCTTTTTGATGAATATATGTCTACTTCGTCCGCTTCTTCTGGTCCCAATATTCGTTTACTTGAAGGTGAAGATTCTTTTCGTTTTGTTTTTGAACGGGCTTTTGAGGCGAAAGAATTTGTTCTTTTTCGTCCGCTTTCCAGTATTCTTTCAACTTCTTTTGCTCCCATGGTTATGGGGCAAATCCAGAATTTTTCTTTGTCGAGGATTCCATATCGCATTTTGCTTGAGTCATGTGATGCTTCGCATGAGTATTTTCAAAACTTGTATCCGAGACCTGATGCTGATCATTTTTCTTTTTTACCGCCCGATTTTTCTCTTTCTTCTCGGGAAATTTTGGTTTTTGGAAAATCTGTTTGTTTTCTTTCTTTTTCACAAAAACATTTATCGACTCTTCTTTTGGAAGATGAAGGTATCTCTACTATTCAGCGATCTTTGTTCGATTTTTTCTGGAATGGATCGAAGAAGAGTGTTTTTTGATGTATGATTTTTCTATGAATGATCTTTTGGTTCCTTATGAAGATACTGATATTGCTGTTGTGGTGAAGCCTGAGGGTCTTGCTGTCCATCCTGGTGCGGGAGAACGTGAAGCCACTCTTGTCGATTTTTTGAAGAAACGATTTTCGTCCTTGAGCGTTCTTCCTGGAGAAGAGCGTCCGGGGATTGTGCATCGTCTGGATAAAGATACTTCTGGACTGCTTTTAGTGGCGAAGACAGATTTGGGTTATGAATGCTTGACATCTCAGATGAAAAAAGGGTCTATTCAAAAATTTTATCAAGCTCTTGTTTGTGGTCATTTAGAGCCCAAAACTGGTACCATTGATGCTCCGATTGGAAGGAGTTTTTCTGATCGAAAGAAAATGAGTGCTTTGACCTACTCCGGTCGTAGATCGGTCACACATTATCGTGTTCAGGAATATTTTTCTGATCTCAACGTCACGCTTGTTGAACTACGGCTCGAAACCGGTCGTACGCATCAGATTCGTGTGCATATGAAGGCTATCAAATTTCCTGTTGTGGGTGACCTTACGTATGGTCGGCGCGAAATGAATAAGCTTTTTCATGATCGTTTTGGGCTCGATCGACAATTTCTCCATGCTTATAAGCTGGAATTTGTTGATATCAAAGGCAAAAAACGTCTTGTTCAGATAGAACTTCCTGATGCATTTCAGACGATTTTGAAATCTATTTCACGCTGACAACCTCGATCTCTGTGAGATTTTGTCGATGCCCTTTGTTCACCATGAATCTCTTTTTTGCTTTTTTCTTGAAAACACGAACTTTTTCTCCTTTGTATTGTTTGACAACTTTGACTTCTACTTGTGCTCCTGCGACGTATGGTTCACCGATTTTGACATCAGATTTTTCTCCAATCAAGAATACTTTTTTGAAAGCTACTACTTTCCCCTCTTCCTCTTCCATTTTTTCTACAGAAAGTTTTGAACCTTTTTGAACTCGATATTGGTGACCTTTGATGTCTACGACTGCGAACATGCGGGGAGGATTTAGGATGTAGGATTGAGTATGTAGGAAACTTCATTTTTTCCCTACCTTGTGCTGGAAGAGATTAGCTTTCTTTTTTTGGGAAATCAAGTCTTTTTGGTTCTATTGTTCGCCGTTGTAGGTGTTCATGGCCGCTTCGAAGCTGTTTTTGAGAATTTCTTCACATATTTCTGGGATTTTTTTTATAACTTCTTGAAGCTGTTTTTGTTCTTCTTTTGTCCATTTTCCGAGGACATAATCGACTATTTCGATTGGATTTTGGCGGTTTTCGATGCCGATTCTTATCCTTGGAAAATTCTCTGTTCCGAGCTGAATGACCATGGATTTCATCCCGTTGTGTGTTCCTGGACCGCCTTTTTTTCGTAGACGCGTCGTGCCGAAAGGAAGATCGATGTCGTCGTATATGACGAGGATTTCGTCTGGATTCATTTTATAATATTTCGAGAGTGCTTCGATTGCAATTCCGGAGTTATTCATGAACGTCGTTGGTTTTGCGAGGAGTATTTTTTCGCCATTTTTTTGAACTTCGGAGATGAAACATTGCCATTTTTTTTCTTCTTTCCACTCTGTTCCTTGCCAAGATTTTTGAATTTCATCTACGCATTTGAAACCCACGTTGTGGCGTGTTGCTTCGTATTCTTTTCCGATATTTCCAAGTCCAACGATGAGCATGGTTTGCGGTAACTTTATGCTTATATTGCGCGGAAAATGATCTCTTTTTCACCAATAATGATCGTATCGCCTTCTTTGGCGCCTTCGCGGAGAAGTGCTCGTTGAAT
>JBBTWG010000047.1:0-9684 GCA_038062935.1 Patescibacteria group bacterium | reverse complement strand
TTCCTGCAATTTCGAGAGACCGCGGAGCCACTCCATCTGAGAATGAAAACGCTTACTTGGTGCTGCAACATCTTTCTCGGAAACATATTGCAAAAAAGAATCTTTTGCAAAACCAGTCGAAGCCGCCTTCGTGTCTTCATACAGCCAATGAGAAGCAACTCCATACTCAGCATCTCGATGCATACGCTCACTACGAATCTGAATCTCCACCGGCTGATTGAAATGTTTCGGAGAGAGACCAATCACAGTCGTATGGAGACTTTGATATCCATTCGGCTTTGAGACAGCCACATAATCCTTGAAACGATTCGCCAGCGGAGTCCATTCGCTGTGCAACAAACCGAGAAGCATATAGAGCTGATCGATCGACTCCCGATCAGCAGACATTTGCGTCGGCAAAACGACTCGAATCGCAAACACATCGAAGATGTCATCAATTGACATCCGACCTTTTCTTTTGAGTTTTCGGTGAATACTATAAATACTCTTGAAACGCCCATCGATAGCAGCGTCAACATTATTCTTTCTCAAAAAAGTTTTGAGCTTTTGAACAATTTCATCAATGAAACGCCCTTTCTGTTTTCCAAATTTCCCCAATTGATCCTCGATATAAGCATATTCCTGAGGATGCAAATAACGAAAAGAAAGATCTTCCAGCCGCGATTTAAAAGTATAGATACCCAATCGAGAGGCCAACGGGGCATAAATCTCGAGACATTCACGCGCCAATGCCTTTTGAGCATGAGGATCCTTCAGATAATCAATCGTTTCCAAATTGTGAATCGAATGAGCAAAGCGAATCAAAAGCACACGAAGATCTTTTGCCAATGCCAAAATCATCTGTCGAAAATTTTCTACATCAATCATATCTGGATGAGGACGCATCGTCCGGAGCGTCTGGAGACTCTCAATCAAAGAAGCTACATGAGGACCAAACTTTTTACGAAGAACATCGAGAGAAATATCAGTATCACTCAACACACCATGTAAAAGGGCAGCAATCACCGTATCTTCATCGGGCTTGAGCGGAAGAAGAATATCGAGAACACTCAAAAAATGCGTCACATATGGATCGCCAGAGAGACGACGACGATCTTTGTAAAGTTCCTCAACAAAATCAAAAGCATCACGAACACGTTTTGAGTCCAGAGAAGGGCGAAAATCACGCACTCGCTCGATCAATTGCTCCAAGGAAAACATAGTATAAAGAACCTTAACCCGAGGACGCAAAAAATGAAAGAAAGAAATTCACAATTATTGCTCCAGACGCTGGCTTTCTGGAACAATCAGCTTCAAATCAGAATTTTTCACATCAACCACCGTCACATTCTGAATCAGCGCATCACGATTGAACTGAAGATCACGAATCTTTGTATCAAGCTTCGGCAAAGCTGCATCATAGAAAGCTTTCACTTTTCGAAGTGCGAGCAATTGAGCCTTAATATTCACCCCTTCACGCGCTGCATCAATAAAAGAATCAAGATTTGTGTGGCTTCCTCTCGGTTCAAAACGATTCACGTGATCAAAAAATGCTATTTCGAAGCCCTTTTTTGTAGCAGCATTTTCATCAAACTGGAGGGTATAAGTAGCAATTTCTTGAGCAAGAAAATCTCGAATCTGCACAGCAATTTCCTGAAGACTTTGGAGATCTCGGATGAAACGATCGAGCGTTTCAGATCTTTTCGATGAAGCATCAAGCAAAGCATGAGTGTCAGTAGAAAGACCGCTATTGATAGAAGAGAGATACGAAATATACGATTCAAGACGATCAGAAGAAATGCCGCGATATCCATAAAAATAACCAATATCCAAAAGATCATTCACAATTTTCACAAAAGTTTTCGGTGCATGCGGCACACCAAAAACATAAGCATTTTGGAGAGAAGAAGAGAAAACTTTTTGACCACGAACTCCACGACCAGCTCCCACAGTAAAATTTGAATCAAAATCAAAATCATGATCAATACCCAAACCCGTTTTCTGAATCTCATTCGAGGTATCAGAAGAACTCAAAGAAAAATGGCGAACAGAATCGACAAAAGAAGAAATTTTCGAAAAGAGAGAAAATCCAGGACGCAGAACATAAAAAATACCACCACCAATAACAATCAAAAGTACAAGACAGGAAGCAATTTTTTTGAAGCTAAGACCAGCCATACGCAAAAGCGCCCCAAGCTGAGAAAAGAAACCACCCTGCATTGGAAATTCATCTTTATCACCTTGAAGTGATGGCACAGCGTCCCCCACCGCATCGCCGATTTGCTCAGCAATACCGCGCTGAGCCTCCTCCGGAGTCTCGACTTCAAAGTCATCATTTTTGAGATTTTTCTGATCGTCAGCCATAAAAATAAGATTCTTACCATTATACCACAAAAAACCAGCTTTAAAAAGCAGGAATTCTATGCTATAAACATGAGGAACTTGTGACAAGTAACATGTGACTTATAACCCGTCACATGTCAAAAGTCACACGTCACATGTTATTCCTACATCCTAACTTCTCCCCCATGTCTCTCATAGCCATAGGTGTCAGCGTTCTCGCGCTTCTCTACGCCATCTTTTTAGTAATACTTGTCCTCAGAAAGCCAAAAGGAACAGCAGATATGCAAGAAATCGCAAAAGCTATCCAGGAAGGCGCAGTCGCCTACCTCAATCGCCAAGCCATGACGATGACTTTTTTTGCGATCGTAATCTTCCTCTTAATCACCTTCTTCATTCCTGCTGGAAATCACAATGACGGCATGTGGATGGGAATTGGATTCCTCGTCGGCGCCCTCTTCTCAGGACTCGCAGGCTACATCGGCATGAGCATATCGGTACGAGCCAATCTCCGTACGACAGAAGCAGCGAAAAAAGGTATGAAAGAAGCTCTCAGCGTCGCATTCAACGGAGGGTCTGTCACAGGCATGGCCGTCGTAGGACTCGCACTCCTCGGAGTCAGTGGCTTTTATTATATTTTCACAAACTTCCTCGGAATCCCGAGCGGTGAAGCTCCAAAACTTCTCATCGGATTTGGATTTGGTGCATCACTCATTTCTCTCTTCGCTCGTGTCGGAGGAGGAATTTTCACAAAAGCAGCAGACGTCGGAGCTGACATCGTCGGCAAAGTAGAAAAAAATATTCCTGAAGATGATCCACGAAATCCTGCCGTCATCGCCGATAACGTCGGAGATAACGTCGGAGATTGTGCCGGTATGGGAGCAGATCTTTTCGAGACATACGCCGTCACGCTCATCGCAGCAATGATTCTCGCAGCATCCACACTCACCGAAAAACTCGGAACCAGTGGCATTGAGTATCCTCTCGCACTCGGGGCAATTTCAATCGTCTCTTCCATCATCGGAATGTGGTTCGTCCGACTCGGAAAAAAGAAAAATATTATGGGCGCCATGTATAGAGGAATGATGGTCACAGGACTCATCTCCGCAGTTGGATTCTATTTCGCAACCAAATATTTCATCGGAGACATGTGGCTTTTCTACGCAACACTCGTAGGACTCGGCATCACATTTCTCATCAACGTCATCACCGAATATTACACCGCAACCAATTACAAACCAGTACAAAGAATTGCAGAATCGTCACAGACAGGCGCAGGAACAAACTTGATTATGGGGCTCGCAGTAGGACTTGAAAGCACTTTGATGCCAGTCCTGTTGATCGTCGTAGGAATATTCTTCGCATACTATTTCGGCATGAAATCCGAGCTCGTCGGCAGCGGAATCTACGGTATCGCTATCGCAGCAGTCGCCATGCTTTCCACAACAGGAATGGTCATCGCCACCGATTCATATGGACCGATCACCGACAACGCAGGAGGTATCGCAGAAATGACCAAGCAACCAGCCAGCGTCCGTGAAGTCACCGACGAACTCGATGCAGTAGGAAACACCACAAAGGCCGTCACAAAAGGCTACGCCATCGGCAGCGCAGCACTCGCGGCACTCGTATTATTCCAAGCATATACAGAGGAACTCGCAAAATCTTCCACAACAGTTTTCTCTTTCGACATTAGCAATTACAAAGTTCTCATCGGTCTCTTCCTCGGAAGCGTCATCGCATTCCTCTTCGCATCATTCCTTATGCGATCCGTCGGAAAAGCAGCATACAAAGTCGTCGAAGAAGTTCGAAGACAATTCAAAGAAATTCCAGGAATCATGACCGGAAAAGGAAAACCTCTCTACGGCCGTTGCGTCGACATCGTCACAAAAGCCGCACTCAAAGAAATGATCCTTCCAGGTCTCCTCGCAGTCCTCAGCCCAATCATCGTAGGATTTGGACTCGGCGCAGAAGCACTCGGCGGCCTCCTCGTCGGCCTCATCGTCGCAGGATTCATGCTCGCACTCTTCATGTGTACAGGCGGAGCAGCATGGGACAACAGCAAAAAATACATCGAAACCGGAAAATTCGGAGGCAAAGGCAGCGACGCTCACAAAGCAGCAGTCATCGGTGATACTGTCGGAGATCCGTTCAAAGACACAGCAGGTCCAGCACTCAATGCGCTCATCAAAGTCATCAATACGATTGCACTCATCATTGCACCGATCATTGCGGGGATGACGGTAGTCATAAAATAAAATAACAGGAAAGACAGAACAAAAAAGTCCCGCCACGGCGGGACTTTTTTAAACATATTTTTTTGAAAGCTCCTACTTCTTATCCTCCTTCTTCTCTTTCTTCTCCTCACGTTTTCCTTCTTTCTTTGCTGGATCAAAAGCCACAACAGTAGGAGCTGGAGGCTCACCATTGACCAACGTTACAGGAGCTGAAGTACTTGCCTCTTCCTCTTTCTTCGGAGCAAGAACAGAAACGATCGTTCGTTGCTTATCAGAAAGAACCTCAACAGTAGAAGGAATCTGAAGATCTTCGACGTGAATGACGTCGTGAAGAGTCTTCAAGGAAGAAACATCAATAGTAATTTCGTGAATGAGATCGGCTGGAAGACATCGAACTTCCACTTCTTGCATCTGGAGACTAACAGAACCAGAGAAATCTTTGACTGCAGGAGCAATTCCTACGAGTTTCACAGGGACATGAGTCGTCAATTTCTGATCCATACGGACATTAATCAAATCAACATGAATGAAATCGTCACTCACAGGATGAAGTTGAACCATATGAACAAGCACTTTCATAGTTTTCTTGCCACCATCAATCTGGAGGTCAACGAGATTCGTCTCACCAGCTTTCTTGTACACCGCAGCAAAAGCCTTATAAGGAAGTGTCAAATGCATATTTTCAACGCCTTTGCCGTAAAAAACGGTTGGGATCTGCTTGCGAGTTCGCAGAACTGCAGGAGTTACATTTTCAGGACGAGTTTCGGCTTCAAGTACAAAAGTTTGCATAAAGTGCAGTGATTTTATCGAAAAGAGTTCAGTCTGACAAGAGCTTTTTCAAAGCTAAGGACAGTTTTACTGAGTAACAACCACCGAAGCCGTCATAGAAGGATGAGGACCGCAGTGATATGCAAAAGTTCCAGGTGTCGTAAAGGTAAAACTAAAAGGGGCAGTAGCAATAGTCAAACTACCACTCTTGAAAGAACCGCCATCAGCCTCAACAGTATGAGTCGCAGAATCCAGATTCGTCCACGTCACCGTATCCCCCACTTTCACATTCAAAACAGAAGGAGAGAATGCGAAATTTTGAATGCTCACTTTCAAAGAAGCAGGAGCCGTAACTGCAGGTGAAGCTGGAGGTACCGTCGCAGGTGGCACACTTGGAGCTGGAGGCTGCTTTTCGCCCATCGCGCCATCATGTTTCAAAGAAGATTTCTTAGACTTCTTCCCTTTCATAACTTTTTTGACCTCTTTCTTTATGACTTTCTTCATGACTACTTTTTTCACAACTTCTCCATGAGGTAAAGGCGCTGCCCCATAAGCAAAAACCGGAAGTGCACCAAAAACAAGAGACAAGAGAAGAAAAACAGAGAAAATTCGTTTCATAGAAAAAGATTTAAAAAATAGGATAGAGAATGTAGGATAGAGGACGTAGGAAATGATACCATAAGAAAAAAAAGTTTTCCTAATTCCTACATCCTAAATCCTAAATCCTCCATCACATGGCCTTCCTCCAAAAAGCGCGCGACATGTATCGCATCCAAAAACAAGCAAAAGGTATCAAAAAGGATCTCAAGAATATCCACATAGAGGCGGAAGAAGGCGGAGTCTCTATCACGGTGAATGCCGAGATGGAAGTCGTCTCTGTCCAAATCAGTGATGAGGCAATGCAAAACGGAAAAGTATCACTTCAGGGAAAAATAGAAAAAGCTTTCGGAAAAGCTCTCAAAAAAGCTCAGCAAGTCGCTGCAGAAAAAATGAAAGGCATCATGGGCGAGATGGGAATGCCAGGCGCCGCATAAAAATTATATGAAAAAAAACTGGATCAAAATCGCTATCACTATTGTACTCGCAGGGGTCGCTTACTATCAGGTAAGCGATTATTTTGATTACAACAATAGCCTCGCCAATGCTCTCAGTCCTCAGAGCCAAGAAAAAATAATTGTTCTCATTCAAAAAGGCTCATCAGCGAGAAAAATCGGGAATATTCTCCAGGAGAAAAAAATTATTCGAAAAGGAAAAAATTTCGAGAGATACGTAAAGTCTCGAAAAGCAGAACAGAAGCTCCTCTCCGGACGATTCGAAGTCAGTCCCGGAATGACCATTCCCGAAATCACTGAGGTTCTCACAAATCCCAAAAAAGCAAAAAATTTCATCACCGTTCCAGAGGGCTGGACAGTGACACAGATCGACGATGCACTGGTAAAAATGGGAATTATGAAGCCAGAGGAATTCTCACAAGCGGCAAAGAATTTCCAGACCTATGAAAAATTTCCTTTTCTACAAAAAGAAAAACTCCAAACTCGACAACAACCGCTCGAAGGATATCTCTTCCCAGATACCTATTTTCTCGATACCGGAGCCTTCAATGCGCAAACTTTGATTGATCAAATGCTCAGAAATTTTCAGAAAAAAATCACTGCAGAAAAAATCTCAGCAGACGCACTCGACAATACCATTCTCATCGCTTCACTCCTCGAAAGAGAGGTGAGAACAGAAAAAGATTTGGCAATAGTCGCAGGAATTATATGGAAAAGAAATGAAAGCGGATGGTTTCTGAATATCGACGCCACGACCCTCTACGACAAAGACTATGACACCTACAAAATAAAAGGATTCCCACCAGGCCCCATAGGAAATCCAGGAATGAAAACCATTCACGCTGCAGCAAATCCAGTGGGGTCTCCATACTGGTATTACATTACCAAGCCAAAAACAGGCGAAGTGGTCTACGCAAAAACGAACGACGAACAAAATCAGAATCGCGCAAAATATTTAAATTAAAGGCCACGCGCAGCAACATCTAAAGGTCGTGGGCCAGAGGCTCCTGGATCAAAAACATGGAAATCAATTTTCTGACCATCAAAAAGATTTGAGAGGTAGATAATATCAAGATTCGAAAATCCGAAGTCCCCTCTTTTTAAAAGAGATTTTCCGAGAAGATTTTCACGGTTTGTTCCATGAAAATAGAAAAGATCTCGTGGAGGAGTTGAGCCATCGGGAACAGGTTCTGTAGGAGAAGGAAGCGGCGCAATGGCGGGACGAACTATCATTGACCCCGTAGACATGAATTCAGGCCCGCTTCTGTATGCTCCAGCAAAACGCTGAATATGCATACCTCTGTAACGCTTCACATCAGCACCCATAGGAGCACCCATATAATCGAGATCACGGAAACCACGAGTAGAAACCGCATACTGACCGAGAGGCACATCTGTCTCTTTGGAGAGCCCTACAGTAAAAGTCAAAACGCGATCATTCTCTGTGTCGATAACAAAAAGCTTTGGAGTTTTGGAATTCAGAAATTTTCCTTTCGGAAGAAAAGCAAAAAACTTTTGATTTTTATATCCCAAACCAGTCGCAGCAGTCTTGATAGTCTCCAAAGATACAGGATCGCGAACTTCCGCAGCAGTAGGAGCACTCTCTTTCATGAGCATTGTGGAACGGAAAGATTCGTCGAGGTTATAGTTCTCGAGAAAACGCAAATAGCGTTGGAGAAAAGGAGCATAATCATGAGGAAGTGGACGCTTTTTATCTTTCTCAAATTTTTCGAAACGCGCAACCATTTTCGGATCGAGCACAGGCCCCTGAGTATTGGTATAAGCAACTTTATCAAAAAGAACATAGCCTTCTTTCCCAGTATAAGGACCACTCGAAACAGCAACTTTCATCCAATACTTCCCATTCACCTGAGAAACATCAACAAGATCCAAAGTATTTCCAAAGTAAATATTTGCTAAAGAATTTTTTCCGAAATCTTGATACAAAGAAACAGATTTACCATACACACGCAGTTTACTAGTCTCTCCTTCAAAACAATCTAGAATACCAGACTGCACCAAAGTATCGGAAAACCCCAGAGTACTTTCTCCTGAACCACGACCGGCAAGAAGCAGAGAAGGAGCTTTTATCTGCTGTTTCTCAACAGGTTTCATCTCATATGGACGATGCATTCTGTCCAAAGTCGCGCGTAATGCAGAAGCACCTGCAAAAGTATCGTTCCAACGATGCACATCTTTTTCCTGGAGATACCGACGGCCATACGAAAAAATACCATTCCCACGAGCAAGCTCAGCAGAAGAGAAAGTAAACTGAAGACCCTCTGGATGTTTCATTTTGTACCAACGCTGGATCTCCTGAAAAAGTGGAGAATTCAAAAAACCAACACGATTTGTAAACATCTTCGATAATTCAGTAGCGACATTTCCAGAAAAAGAAATTTCGCCTTTCTTCAAAAGAGCTGAAGCAACATTCTCAAAAGTACGAATCACGTGAGACTCCATCGAATTTCGCTTAGCAAGATCTCCTTTATCATCAATCTCTTTCAATGGCACAAGGCTCGGGATGTCTGCTGCAGAAGCAAGATTATAAGCCCAATTCTGAAAAACAGCCCTGAAAACAGCCTCTGAAGAACGGTTGTAGCTCGTAATAACCTGAATAGCAAAATGTGGATCAAAAAGAGTTTGATCAGTCTTCTCACCATTTTTACGCATAAAAGCATGAAATTGATGGAGAGACTCACGAAGTCGTTCACCCGCCACAAGCGTAGCAGCTCGAGGATCAGTAGTAACAAGATTCGTAAAATTGGCGAGATCTTTTGGCATAGGAATTTTATGGGTCTCAAAAGCTTGAGCACAATTTTGCATATCTATTACAGTCGGACGAAGCTGAAAAACACCCACGGAACGAACTTTGAGAAAAGATATATCCATACCATAAGCATCCTGATAAGCATCATGCAATTCAGTAGCCATATCTTTTGCATCACCACGAGTGAAAAGACCTTCGGAACCCAGTTGCTCTTTCGCATACACGAAAGGCAGAGCGCTGCGAATAAAAACATCATCCAGAGATTGCCCAGAATACAATTCATTGATCGAACCAAGAATCGGCGGAGGAATTTCCACAGGAATAGTAATCGCCATAGGATAAACTCCGAGTTTACCAGTCTTCACTTCCTCGAAACCACGGAAAGCTTCGTTCGGTTTTTGCAAAACTCTTTTCTTTCCAATATCTTCCATGCAAGCAACGAGATCAGCCTTGCGGAAAACAATGCGACCACCAAGAGGAAAACGGGCAAGGCGCGAAATAGCACCATCCTTCACCAAAGTAAAATCAACATCAGGAT
>JBBTWG010000046.1:0-9509 GCA_038062935.1 Patescibacteria group bacterium | reverse complement strand
TCATTGCGGATGTTGGTTAAAGCGTAAAAACCGGCAATGTAGAAAATAACGAGCAGGAGAATCAAACTAATCGAAACGAGAGTTATAAGTGCTTTCCGATTCGGTGATACCAGAATCAGTTTGGTATCTTTTGGCGGTTCATAGTTTGCAGAATCTTTCTTTTTTCTGAGCAAAGAAAAACTATCAGACAGTATCGGGATTTTTCGTTTTTTCGAGCGACTCACAATTTCTGAAATAGAAACTTTTTTTTCACTGCGTCGTGTCGGACGATCATCTTCCAGAGCGTTGATAGTGGCTTTCAGAGGGGCAATACGCATTTCTCCTTCTTCGGCAGATTTCAGGAATTTCTCCTCACTTTTCACACGATCATACACCGGAAGTCCGATCTGGGTCGCGAGGTGAATCCCATTGCGATCATTCGTAATCACGTGCAAATTCTTCCCAATTTCCTCCACTTTTCTTTTCAAAATTTTGAGATTCACGAGACTCTGGAAAAGCAACGCCTGTTTCGGTACCACGAGGTAGATATCCTGAATCTTCATACGTTTGATCCGATCGAAGATGATCGTAATCTCTTCATCGAGCTCGACGTACAAGATTTTTTTGGCACTTACCGGCTTGAGCGGATCATTTTTTGAGCGGAGGCCTGTTCCGTCTTTTTTGTCAGCCATAGAAATAAGAAAAGTGAGAGGAAATTAAATATCCATGAGACGAACAACTTTTTTCAGCAGGGAAGTGAGAACATGCTCTTCACCAACGTAATCCAGTCCCAGTCTCGCAAGCGCGAGTGGAGTGACGTCCTGTGGTTCACGAAGAGTCTTCGTATCATCCGTCATTTGCGACACCATCTTTGGAAGCATGAAATCAATTTGCGGCTTCTTCGAAAAAGGCAGATTTTTCACCCATTCACGAGTCTCGAGAATCTCTTTGATCTCCGGAAGTCGGGATCCTCCGCCACAGAGCAGAATACGCGAAGGAAGGAGGTCCAGTCCAAATTCCGAAAGAGTCAAAATAATGCCACTGAGCCATACCTCACTATCACTCTTCATGGCATCGCGAACAATTTTTTCAGAATGACGCTCGAGACCTTCATAACTGTACATCAGTTTGATATCTTCAGCATCGTCGAAAGAGACATTCAGACTATGACAGAGCCTCTTCGTAAAAGTTCTCCCGCCGAGCGTGAACATTTTCGTGCCTTCGAGACGACCATTACGAACTACCGCGATATCCGTCGTTCCACCACCAATATCCAGAAAAATGGCATTCACCTGGCCACCACCTTCTTCATCCCGCAAACATCGGGAAAGGGCATACGGCTCAGCCATGACAGTGATGAGATCTACTCCAAGTTCCGCCGCAATCGTCTGGAGTGCACCGTAATGAACAAGCGGCGCAAACGCATTGAACACACTCATCACCACATCTCGACCCTGGAAACCGATAGGATTATTCACACGATATCCATCGATTCTCATATCCACAATCGCCGCGTTCACGAGTTTGACATCAATCTCGTTGTAGCCAGTCTCGTAGGCGAGCTGTGAACGCACCTGGTCAAAAGCTTTCCACTGGACTTTGTGCACAATATTTTTGAGTTCCGCGAGATCGATTTTGCTATCGGGATCTTTGCGGGTATACGTCGTCGTCGTTGTAGCGCCTTTCACAAGTTCTCCAGCAATACCCATCACCATTTGCTCCGGTTTTACACCCGCCATTTTCTCCGCATCACGAATAGCTTCTTGGCAATTGTGAATAACCGAACCAATATCCAAAACAACACCACTCTGCATATCGCCCAGTTTCTGTTTTCTACGACCCACGCCCAGAATTTTTCCTTTCGCTCCCTCACTACTGCAAATCAGAGCCTTCACGACATCCGTGCCAATATCAAGCGCGAGATAAAATTGACCCTTGCGACGAATCTTAGAAGAAAAAAATCCCATAATCTCATAAAAAAAGACAACAAAATATTTGTAACATACGGAGTCTCAAAGCACAAGACAGCTTCACAGGAAAATTATTTTGTGGTATAATGAAGTGATGAAAAAAACAAAAAGAAACACCGGTTGGGCAAAGTGGGATCTCCCACGACTCGTGATCGCCGCAGCAATTCTCATTGCACTCGTGGCATCAATTCCTGTCGGCTCATACCTGAAGGCTCAGATCTTGATACAAGATCAGATTTTAGGAAACTAAAATCCGCGGCATCGATTCTCGAATTCTCGTGGTGATTTCCCAGTGGATCGTTCCAGCCAGATCCGCGAGATCTCCAGCGGAAATATGTTCATTGCTATCATGACCGATAAGCGTCGCGCAGTCTTCGATGTGCACGCCAGGAATGTCCGTGACATCTACCATCATCATATCCATGCAGACACGTCCACGCACTGGCGCACGTTTTCCGCGAATGAGCACGGAGGCGATATTTGAAAGTCCGCGATCATAGCCGTCGTAGTATCCCACCGGAAGAATCGCAAGCGTCGTCGGCCGAGTCGTTTGATAAGTACATCCATATCCCACGAAGGCACCTTTCGGAATATTCTTGATCTGCGCAATTTTCGTTTTCCAGGAAAGGACCGGGTGAAATTGCACAAAATTTTTATTCAAATGAGACAGCGAGGCAAGCGTCTCTGGAGAGGGACAGAGTCCATAAAGTCCAATCCCAACACGAGCCATATCGAAATATGTCTGAGGAAAAAGCAATGTCGCTGCAGTATTCGCACAATGTTTTATCGGAATAAAAATATTGTTCGATTCGAGTTCAAGAATAATTTTTTTGAACAAAGAAATCTGAGTATCCGCGTAGGAGTGATCGAGAGCATCTTCGATGTTGGAAAAGTGGGTTGTAATGCCTTCGAGCACGAGTCCGGGTTCACTCATAATACCTCGTGCAAAAGAGAGGACATGCTCCGGCATCACACCCTGTCGATGATTTCCTGTCTCAACTTTCATATGGACCGAAACTTTCTTCCCCATTTTCAGAGCAATTTCAGAAAGCCTCTTCGCCGTCTCGAGATCAGAGAGAACGATCCGACAATCATATCGTACAGCGTCCGGAAGTTCGTGAGTCAAAACCGGTCCGAGAATATAGAGGGGTTTTTGAATACCCAAATCACGCAAAATCGCAGCCTCAGCAACACTCGTAACTCCGAACCACGAAGTGAGTGATTCTAAAAAAGGCGCACATACAGAAAGTCCGTGACCATACGCATTCGCTTTCACGACCGAACAAAGGAGGCGATCGCCAATCAAATGCCGATACATCGCCAAGTTTTTTTCGAAAGCACTCTTGGAAATTTCAAGCCAGGTGGCGTGGGGGACAAGCATGGTGGAATTATAGTATCAACCTCCGAAAAAGCTCAAAGAAAAGATTTTTGCGAAAAAGTGCTCCGGGCGCGACCCAAAGGAGGGCGTTTTGGCTAAAAATCAAATTGCAAGCAATTTGATTTTCTTTACGCCAAAAACCCTCTCTTTGGGGTCCCGCGTCCTCGCAATTTTTTCGCAAAAATCTTTTCTTTGAGCTTTTTCTAATTCCGAAACTCAAAATTCCAAAATTTGAATATTTCTGCTACAATAAAAATCCTTTAACAAAACCCACCTCATGCAAAACACCCAAACTTACAGCGACGGCCTGAGCTCGACATTTTTCGGCCAAGTGATGGCATTCTTCGGCCTCGCCATGCTTTCATCTGCCGTCGGAACATACGTTGGATTCGAATACGCGCTCTCCTACATCATGCAGCATCCATGGCTCATGTTTGCTATTTTTGGAGCAGAGCTCATTCTCATTTTTACCTCTAACGCATGGAAAAATAGTGACCTCGCCAAGCCTTTGTTCGCACTTTTTACATTCCTGAGCGGCATGACGCTCGCTCCACTCCTCGCACAAGTTGCAATCCAAATGGGCGGCGCCATTATTTACAAAGCTCTCGGTGCCACCGCCATGACGTTCATCGCCGCAGCACTCATCGGCTTCCGAACTGAAAAAAATCTCATGGGCATGCGCGGTTTTCTCTTCGCATCACTCATCGGCATGCTGATTGTTGGCATTATCGGAATCTTCATCCCTTGGAGTAACACATTTGAAATGCTCTTCTCCGGATTCGGCGTTATTCTCTTCGCCGGCTACACGATGTACGATTTTCAGAGGATCAAATATCAGAGCGGCATGCACCCGATCGACGCCGCATTGCAGCTTTATCTGGATATTTTCAACCTTTTCACTTTTATCCTCCGTCTCATGATGAGCGGGCGAAATCGCTAAAATGAATAATTTTTTCTATAAAATTCGTGTCCTCTTCGGTGGAGAATCTGGACAGAAAGATGAATATCTCGACGAAGAAAAACCATATACATTCGACCTCGGGAACCATCAAATCGTGAAAGGCGTAGCTCATTACGATCTCACAGTCATAAAAATGGACGACGCGATCGTAGCCATGGCAAAAGATTTCGAAACAGAAATTGAGATTCCATGTACGAAGTGTCTCAAAACCATAAAAGAGACGATAGAAATTCCGTACATCGAGCGAGAATTTTTCCTCCAAAAACCCGAGGTCATCGAAGACGAAGCCGATTTCTTCCAAGCTGATCGAAAGCTGATGCAAATCGACCTTTTAGAAGTATTTCGACAAGAAATTCTCTTGCATTTTCCATCTTTTCCAGTATGCTCGGTGAAGTGCAAAGGGCTGTGCATCACGTGCGGCAACAATCTCAACGACAAAAAATGCGGCCACAACACAGCAGTAGAACCAGAAGAAGATGAAGAAGTGGAAGGTGAAGTAAAAGCCCTAAAAGACCTCAAAAAATTCTTCTCCTAAATCCTACATCCTACATCCTAAATCCTAAATCCTAGATGAAACATCCTGTAACCAAGCAGAAAAAATCCGCCTCCCGTGCCAAGAAGCAGTACTTCGTATTCGCAGATGGTGCTCGAAAAAAACTTCGAAACATGGCTCCACTCGTCATTTGCTCAAATTGCAAAGAGAAGAAAATCAACCACACGATCTGCAAAAATTGCGGTTTTTACGCTGACAAAGCAGTGAAGAAAATGGCTTCCCCTCTAGACACAGTGACGAAAATCAAAGCGTAATTCACGCCTCAAAACTATGGCAAGTCTTCGCCACCAAGCACGAGTTGCGGTCATGCAAAGTATTTTTTCGTATGAGTTTCATAACGATGAACCAGACGAAGTTTTGAAAAGGAGTATCTCTGAATACGCAAATCTCGAGAAAGAAGAAGAGTATGCCAAAAAAACATTTGAAGGAGTACTCAAAAACCAAAAAGACACATTTGAAAAAATCAAAGAATTCGCACCAGAATGGCCTATCGAAAAAATAGCGCCTGTCGATCGTGCCATTCTCGAAGTCGCAGTCTACGAAATGCTCCACTCCGAGGACGTTCCACCAATCGTCGCCATCAATGAAGCCATCGAAATGGCAAAAACGTTTGGCGATGAAAGCGCACCAAAATTCGTCAACGGAGTCCTAAGTGCCATCCTGAAAAAATACTGCACCCACCGTGACCACAAGACGGGCAAACTTGTGACCATTGACGTGTGACTACTGGCTTCGCCAGACTTGTGACCATTGACGTGTGACATGTGACAATTTTTGACATGTGACTTGTGACATGTGACAATTGACTCATCCTCAATCCTAAATCCTCCTCGTGTACCAATCCCTCGAAAAAAAAATCGGCCTCACCTTCAAAAACAAAGACCTCCTCAAAATGGCGTTCATTCACCGTTCCTACATGAACGAGCATAAAGATGGATCAATAGGACATAACGAACGACTCGAGTTCCTCGGCGACGCCGTCCTCGAACTCGTCGTCACTGAATATCTCTACATCCATTATCCAGACCACGACGAAGGTGAAATGACAAATTGGAGATCAGCGCTCGTGAAAGGTAATAATCTCGCGAACGTTGCTCTCGAACTCGATCTCGGAAAATATTTATCCCTCAGTAAAGGAGAAGAAAAATCCGGTGGCCGCGAGAAACCCTACATCCTCGCGAACACTGTCGAAGCGCTCATCGGAGCCATCTATCTCGATCAAGGCTATGAAAAAGTGCACGGATTTATCCATCAATTCATCACACGGGAACTCGAAAGTATCATCAAAGAAGGCCTCCACATCGACGCTAAATCGCTCTTCCAGGAAATATCCCAGGAGCGCCTGAGCACCACACCCATCTACAAAGTCCTCGAGGAGTCCGGCCCCGATCACGAAAAACATTTCCTCATGGGCGCGTACCTGAGCGAAGAACTCATCGGTGAAGGCGAAGGCACCAGCAAGCAAAAAGCCGAAGAGGAGGCCGCAAAAGATGCGTTAAAAAATAAAAATTGGAAAAAGTAAAAGCTGAATTGGCAGAATAATTGATTTTCCAGCCAGGTTTTTGTACGATGCACCCCAATAAACTTTTTCTCCATGCGACAAAATATCGCCATCATCGGTGCGACCGGAAATGTAGGGAGAAAGCTCATTGCACAAGTCGCAAGGGATGACGTGCCGGAATTGGGAATCCACAGAAATCCAACAGTAGTCGTAGCATTAGCAGACAGTAAACATTTGGCAATAAATCCAGGAGGATTTCCTCGAGAGTTTCTCGAAAGATTTTCACAAACAAGGCTTGAAGTAGGTACTCTTGGAGCAGCAATCGCACATGGAGAAGAGGGTGTACAATCACTTCTCGGAAGAATGGGAAGTCTCGGCTTTGGAAAAGATCTGATTTATGTAGACACAACAGCAGCTACTGATGTTGCAACACAGCTCCACGTGAAAATTATAGAAGAAACGCAATCTGGCATTGTAACAGCCAATAAAAATCCGGTCGCAAGATCTTCATATGATGAGTACAGACGCCTGACGAATGACCAAAGGCGTTACCGATATAGTGCGACAGCAATGGCAGGACTCGGAGCCGTTCCATGGCTTGCAGAAAGACATATTATTCAGGACAAAATTGATGAAATGAATGCTTCGTTGTCAGGAACGCTAGGATTTATTACAGACGCTCTTTCGAGAGGAATCCCGCTGTCAGAAGCAATAAAAGATGCGCGATCAAAAAACTACACAGAGCCAGATTACAGAGATGATCTCAACGGAGTAGATGTTGCTCGTAAATTGGTCATCCTGGCCCGCGAAGCTGGCTATGAAGTGAATTTCGAGGATATCGAAATCGATCCTTTCTTGCCCAAAGAATATCTAGAAATGCCAGATCCTGAAGAATGCCTGAAAAGGATACGACTTGAGTTGGACGAGAAAATGAGTGACCGATATAGGGTGGCTTCAGAACGCGGAACGACACTCAAATATTTGGCACATTTTGGACTCGAAAATGGAAAGCCAGTCTTGAAAGTAGGTCTCCAAAAAGTAGAAGCTGGGAGCGCATTTGGTTCACTGAAAGGAACAAGTAATCGCATCGAAGTCATCACAGGAATGTACACGAAAGAAAAACCATACAGACTCGAAGGACCAGGGGCTGGTACTGATATCACTGCATCAGTCGTCAGAAGAGATTTGGTGAATATGCAACCTCATGTAAATCGTTTCTCATGAACACAACGAAACCCTCATCGCACCAAACCACCGTCAACAAAATTGGCGGAGCCAACATGGCTCAGCTCGATGTTGTGAAGAAGCTTGTCGATACACTGGAAGCACGTCAGGAGAATATAGTGCTCGTCGTTTCCGCATTCGAAGGAGTGACAAACACCCTGATTGCCGCAATGGATGAGCTGAATGGCAAGGATTACACAGAGGAAGACATCGATCGAGCTTTTGGAAAAGTGTGGGAAAAACACGAAGCAATGATTGTGAAATTTTTCAAAGACAAGCATGTCGAGTTAGCAAAAGATAAATATACGGCCGGCTTCACCATTTTGAAACAGGCACTCATGACGCACGGAAGAGTATCGAAGAGCCTCATGCCAGCAGAAGGTTCTTTTCAGATTCGAGATCAGGTGATCGGTTTTGGTGAACGAATGGCAGGGGCATTGTTGAATGAATATCTCGAACAGGAAGGTAAAAATGCACATTTCATCGACAATGTTGTCTGCGATCAGGACACGCTTGAAAGTGGTCCTGTAACAGACAGGAGTCTCCATGAAGCCAAAAAGAAAGGAATTTCACAGGCTATTCGAGCAGGAGCAGATGAGGCAAGGGGAAATGTGATAAGAATTCTCGGTGGTCATGTCGGAGGAACGCCAAAAGGCCTGATAGCACACCAAAGTCGTGGATATAGCGACATTATGGCGGTAGACACAGCACTCGCCCTGACAGACATGGGGGAATCTGTGAAAGAAACGCGCTTCTGGAAAGATGTTGATGGAGTCTACACAGCAAATCCAAAAGATTTGGACAGTAAGAAAAATAAACCAGTGCTTCATCGCGATGTCTCAAGCGCTGAAGCGCTCGAGAACGCATCTGCAGGGAGTGGTCTCATAAATGTGAATGCTCTGTCCCTTGCGGGGAAACATGGTCTCGACCTCCACATACGCAATATCAAAAAATTCGATCCTGATTTTGGAACAAATATTACGACCGGATCGGTCGACACGAAATATTTATTCAAAACAATTGTGAGTAATCCGCATGTCGATGCCTTGACCATCACACTTCCAGAGATGGCAGACAAAGATGGTTTTGCAGCAGCGATTATAGGAAAATTTTCAGATTTTGAAGTAAATCTGGACCAGATCTGCACAGAAGGAACGAGCATGACTTTCAGCATCCCATTGCCATCAGATAAAGCAGATCAGGAAGCCTGTAGGGAGCGCATTAGGAAAGTGAAAGAAAATCTAAAAGTTATTGAGGTCAAAGGAGAGCGATTCACTGTGCAGGATATTGAATGGGATAAAGAGAAATTTGCGAGTGTCTCAGTCATTGGCAAGGAACTGCGAGATCGTTGTGGCATTCTGGGCTCCATATCAACCACATTCGGTGCATTTGGCATAAATGTTTATACCGTTTCACATGGAAAAAAACAGACAAGAATTACATACCTCATCGATCAAAAAGATCGTAAAAAGGCTGTGCAGTTGCTCCACAGCGTCTACGTGGACAATGATTCGGAGGTGAAGGAAGAACGATTGAGGAGACAAGACGAACTCGAAAAAGGCCTCACGGGAACTTTCAACGGAGGAAGCTAGGGGGAGATAGACTGAAAATCAAGAGGACTTCAGGCGGGAGCTTGACAAACAAGTATAAATAGTACAAAATAGGTCCTTTGAAAGTCCTCTATGAAAAATAGCGCCCCAAAACCATCGGACGGAGAGATAGGAGAAAACAGAAATCGCCGAAGATTTCTTTTGGGCACTGTTGCCACGGCTGGTGTCGTTCTTGAAGAATCAACGATAGGTTTCATTCGACGCAATTTGGGAGGGCTATTTACCGCAGGGGAAGAAGGAAAGGTGTCGAAAAATGACGCTCAGTGGGAAAAAACCACCCCAGAAAATGTGCCGCTCTTCAAAATGAAAGTAGAAATTGATGGAATGACTTTT
>JBBTWG010000045.1:0-17632 GCA_038062935.1 Patescibacteria group bacterium | reverse complement strand
GAATTGGAATGATCCGAAAGAGAGAAGTGCGAGCACTGGAAGTGTGCCGAGTGCGAACATCCCCATAATGAGACTTCCTGACCAAAAAGAACCGCTGGAGAGTGCGGCGATTTGCATGGATTGCGTGAATCCGCACGGAAGAAAAAATGTTCCGACTCCGATGATGAATGGTGCAAAAAATCCTTTTTCAATTTTGGTGAGCCGATCGAACATTCCGCGGGGGAGTGTGAGCTGGAAACGTTTGGTGACATGAAAAATGTCGAGCAAATTGAGACCCAAAATAACCATGACTATCGAAACAATGATGCCGAGAATTGATGATCCTGTGGTGCTGATTTTAATGAAACTTCCTGCGACTCCGAGGATTCCTCCGAAAACTGCAAATCCTCCGAGACGACCAGCATGAAAGAAAATAAATGGACGCACTGATGAGACGTCTTTCGAAATTTCTGCGGAGAGCGAGAGGACGAGTCCACCAACGATGGCGAGACAAGTGGAGAGAGACGCGATGATTCCGATGGAAAGTGCTGTCCACTTCGTGACTCCATCGGCGAGATTGATGTCGAGAATTCCTGAGCGCTGGAGCAGCAGGAAGAGCCCGAGGATGAGGAGACCGAGGGGGATGGCGTAGGTGAATTTTTTATGATTTTGCGCTGGTTCTGGTTTTTCGACGGTGAGTTGGTAGCCGTTTTTTGCAAGAATTTTTGACCATTTTTCTGCGAGTGTTTTTTCGTCTTCTTCGAAATTTCCTTCGATGGTGACTTCTTTTTTCATGAGATTTACTGCGACTTTTTCGACGCCTGGTTCGTCTGCGAGGATGTCTTCGATCATGATTTTACAGGCGCTGCAGTGCGTACCAGTGATGTGAAATTGAAAAGTTTTTTTCATATTTTTGCGAATTTTAATCGAAGTGAATTACTGACGACGAGGACGCTGGAGAACGCCATCGCGGCTCCGGCGAAGACAGGACTCAGTGTAATCCCAAATGGGACGAGTACGCCAGCGGCGACAGGAATTCCGATGACGTTGAAGGCGAATGCCCAGAAGAGATTTTGCTTGATAGTGCTGAGTGTTTTTTTCGAGAGATGGATTGCTTGTTCGACTTTGGTGATGTCTCCGTGGAGCAATGTGATGTCGGCGGTTTCGATCGCGACGTCGGTTCCTGTGGCCATGGCGATGCCGACGTCTGCGGCGGCGATGGCTGGGGCGTCGTTGACGCCATCTCCGGCGACGGCAACGAGAGCCCTGGAATCCTTTAATTTCTTCACGAGATCCTGTTTTCCTTCGGGGAGAAGTCGTGCGTGATACGCGCTGATGCCGACTTCCTGCGATACTCTTTTTGCACTTTCTTCATGATCTCCTGTTGCCATGTGTGTTGTGATGCCGTTTTTCTCGAGGTAAGCGATTGCTTCTTTCGCACCTTCCCGGATTTTGTCGCCGATGAAAAAGTAGGCGAGTACTTTTTCCTGTGTGGCGAGAATGATTGGTGTGAGGCCTTTTTTGAGATGTTCTTCAAATACTTTTTTGTCCTGTACGCTTCTCTCTTCCCAGGATTTTGGTGTGATTTCACTGATGAACTGATCGCTGCCGGCGTAATACTTTTCGTTTTTCACTACACCTTCAACGCCTTTTCCTTTGTGCATTTTGAAATTTTCTGCGGGTTCAAGTGAGTTTTTTTTGTCGCCGAGTGCGTTCGTGATGGCATGTGCGAGCGGATGTTCTGAGGATTTTTCGAGGCGTGCGGCGAGCTCGATGACGGCTTCATTTGGGAGCGAAGTTTTGTTGATGAGCTCGATTATTTTTGGTCGTCCTTCCGTGATTGTTCCGGTTTTATCGAAAACGATGTGGCGAATTTTCGAAAGTTTTTCGAGTGCTTCTGCGTTTTTGATGAGGATTGCGTTCGATGCTCCCTTGCCGACTCCGACGATGATTGCGGTGGGTGTTGCGAGCCCGAGAGCGCATGGGCATGCGATCACAAGCACGCCGACGAAACTGCTCACGGCGAGTGCGATGGCTTGTGCGAGCGGCATGTACTGACTCCCGATGAAAATCCAGAAGAGGAGTGCGCCGATAGCAATCACGAGAACTATTGGGACAAATATTGCGGAAACGCTGTCTGCTAATTTTTGAATTGGTGCGCGGCTACTCTGCGCGGATTTCACGAGATCGATGATATGGGCGAGCAGACTGTCTTTTCCGACGCCTTGCGCCTGGATGACAAGCACTCCGTCCTGATTGATGGTTCCGCCGGTGACGTGATCATCGATATTTTTTGTGACCGGCATTGGTTCTCCGGTGACCATGGATTCGTCGATGTAGGATTGTCCCTCGATCACTTGTCCATCGACCGGAATTCTAGCGCCGGGTTTCACGATAATGAAGTCTCCTTTTTTGACTTCCTGGAGCGGAATTTCCACTTCTGTCCCGTCGCGCTTTACGATCGCTGTTTTTGCCTGGAGAGAAATGAGTGCTTTGAGTGCATCACTGGTTTTTTCTTTCGCGCGCGCTTCCAGAAATTTTCCGAGTGTGATAAATCCGATGACGACGATCGCGACATCGTAGTACATGATTTCGGTGTCGATGTATGGTTCGAGTATTTCTTCGAATGCGGATACTCCAAAACTGTAGAGAAATGCGACGAGTGTTCCCATGCCGATGAGTGTGTCCATGTTTGCTTGTCCGTGGCGGAGGAAGCGGAAAAATCCTTTGAGAAATGGCTTTCCGATTACAAAAAGCATGTAGGTCGCCAGAATGGGGAGGAGATGATGGAAGAATTCTTTCGTGATTTCGTTCATCGCAGGAATATATCCGTATTTATTCCCGAAAATTTCCCATGCCATGATAATGACACTGAGGACAACGATAGGAATGGAAATAGTGACGTGATTTCTGAGAAGTGCGAGTTCTGCATTTTTCTCGGAATTTTCTGAGACACCTCCTTCTGATGAATTTTCCTGCTCGTCTTTTTGCTCTTGTTTGAGCGTATATCCGAGTGGACTGATAACTTTGTTCAGTGATTCCAAACTCACTCCTTCGGAGGTGATTTGTGCTGTTTCGGTTCCGTAGGAAGCTTCAATGTTCTCGACGCCGGGCACTTTTTTGAGTTTTCGTTCGATGATGTTCGCGCAAGAAGCGCAGTGCATCCCAACGATCGCGTAGGTATTTTTCATGGTTGAGAAAGTTTAAAAATCGAGAGAATTTCTTTCACGGCTTTTTCTTTTTTTCCGGACTTCATCTGGTCTACCACGTGCGTTCCGAGATGGTTTTCCATGACGAGCTGCTCGACTCCGGTGAGCGCTTTTTTGATCGCCAAAGACTGCGTGATGATGTCAACGCAATACTGCTCTTCTTCGGTCATTCGCTGGAGACCGCGGATTTGACCTTCGATGATTTTGAGACGGTGGAGAGTTTTTTTCTTGATGTCTTGTTTCATGTGATTGTGATGGTTTTATATTAAATCTTTTTTTCTGTTCTCAAATTCTTTTTTATCAATTTCGCCTTTTGCATATCTTTGTTTCAAGATTTCAATCGGTGATTTTTCATGGGTGCGAACTTTGCGATATTCATCAGAGAACCATTTGATCAATGCAATAATTCCAGCAGCGATGAGCACCCACCAGAGAGCCATGAAAATCCAACCGAATCCGCCGAGAGGGAAAAAATCAAAATTCATCATAGGAATGTTTGGTTAAAGGTTTATTATATTTGTCCATGTGGTACCGCCATCTATACTTTTGTAAATTGCGTTATTTTTTGTAAAAAGATACATTTTTTCAGGTGATTTGGAATCGAAGGCTGCATAGAATGCGATGTCTCCACTGAAATCTTCATTTATTTTTTCCCACTTCGAGCCTCCATCACTACTTTTCGATAGGCCAAGTTCTTGTGAATAGGAAAACATTATTTTTGGATTTTTTGGATGTATCGCGAGGAATACGACTGGTGTTTGCTTGAGTTGTTCAGAAAGTTCTGTCCATTGCTCGCCCTTGTTGCGACTTACTTTTATCCCCTGCGTGGTCGTGGCGTAGAGAGTACCTCCTTCCTGTGGATCCGTGGTGAGAGCGATCACATTTGAAAGCGATGTACTGAGGATTTTCCAGTTTTTACCGCCATCTTCACTCCTTTGCAACATGCCGTTATACCAGCCATATATCAGATCTTTATTCGTGCCACTGACTGCCATTGCATGAAAATCAACAGGTCCCTGCGCACCGGGTGAAATTCGTTTCCATGTCATGCCACCATCCTCTGATTTCTGAAATCCTATGTTTCCTCCTGTGCCGAGATGACCGCTGCTCAAAAAAGTGTTGGGAATTGTGGGATGTATCGAAAAACCCATGAGATCATCACTGCTTTTACCTATTTTGTATAAGTCTTTTTCATTCATTAGGACGAATAGGCCATCGTGCGTTGCGATGTATAATTTCGATGAATCGGTTGTATCAACAGCAAAACCGTGTGCATGCGCAATGGATTCTGCCGGACTTAGAGCGGTACTATCTGTTTGAGCGCAGCCTGCCAGGACTGAAAGAATGAGGAGTCCGCTGAGAAACAGCAATATTTTTCTTTTCATATGAGTGGTGATGGAATCTATCACACCCCATGATACCCCTAGGGGGTCTATGTGTCAAGTTTTGTTTTTTGTCTCGATATATTCTCCTACTTTATGATAGAATGTGTTCATCTTATGAAGATCCCTACCTTCATTACTCTCTTTCTACTGCTCCTTTTAGGAGTAGGGAATTTCTCTCACGGTGTGTCGATGAGCCATGAAGGAGTGCCACGTGAGGCATCTTCTTCTCAATGTGTCCAAACCTGCTTTGATGTTCTTGATCATGGTTTTTTCCAGTTTTCATCATTTCCAAATTTATCTACTGGAAAATTTCTTTTTCTGCCGGTTTTATTTTTCCTATTTGTTTTTTCCTTTTTTGATTATTTTTACAAAATCAGAAAAAGGCCTCTTGTTCAAAAAGTTTTTAGTGGGGTTGATGGCACCATTCTCAGGGAATAAATTTTACTTTTTTTGCGAAAGGTAAAATTTAACATTCTTTTCCCGTATGCACTCCCTCAACGATTCCGCCTCTACCATGATTCAATGGGGATTTATTGGTCTTTTCATTGCTGCCATCGTCTCCCTCTATTTTTTGATTCGCTTTCTGTCCCGAAAGGCACAAATGGTCGATATTCTCGATTATGGTGGTCTTCGTCAATTTGTGAAAAGCAGATGGTATCCAGCTGTTTTTCAAATTCCAGCTCTTGCTTTGTTTGGAATTATTGCTGCCTATCTCTTTCTGGGTCCAAAAGAATATGGTCAAAATCCGGGATCTATTCTGATCTGGACTTTCTGGTGGGCTATTTTGCCGTTCAGTTTTATACTCGTTGGAAGGCTCTGGTGTGCGATTTGTCCTTTTGCCTGGATTAGCGATTTCGTCCAGAAACACTTTGGTCGTCGACAAAAAATACCTTTTTGGCTGGGAAAATACAGCTATTGGATTGTTGATATTACTTTTATTCTTATTACCTGGTTTGATCGAGTCTTCGGGATGACTGAACATCCTGCATTGACTGGTGTGATATTTTTAGGACTCTTTCTGGGTGTTGTCATTTGCGGTTTTCTGTATGAAAGACGGGTTTTCTGCCGCTATATCTGTTTCCTGGGGAATGTCGCTGGAAATTATTCCATGGCGGCTCCGATAGAACTGGTTTCGAAAAATCCGGAAGTGTGCAAGAGCTGCAAAGAAAAATTCTGCTTTTTTGGCAGGGAAAAACAGGCTGGTTGTCCGTATTATCAGGTGATTCCTACGAAAGATGGAAATCGTTTTTGTGCTTTGTGTGCTAACTGTGTCAAAGCCTGTCCTCATGACAATATCGCTCTGAGGGTACGACCTTTTGGAAGTGATTTTTGGAAGAGAATGTATGTGCGTTTTGAAGAAAGTTTTTTTGCGAAAATTCTGGTGGGTATCGTGATTATCCAGAACATTGGTATGCTGAGTCTCTGGGATGAATTCAGTGGATTTTTCAGTTCTTTTACCGGAATTACGAATGAAAAAATTCTTTTTACGGTTGTTTATTTTTTGACGATGCTCGTACCAGTCGGCTTGATGTTTATTTCCAGTGCTTTTTCTGCACGAGCCAGCAAAGAAAAGATGATCCAGAATTTTGCCCGTTTTGGTTATGCGTTTATTGCTGTCGACCTTGCTGGACATTTGGCACATAATTTGAATCATCTTCTCGGAGAGGGAAAGACTATTTTGGCTGCTCTCATCGGGATATTTTCTCAAAAAGTTGAACAGATGGTGGATAGCAGCGTGTTGAGTCCTATGACGGTCATGACTCTTCAATATCTCATTTTGAGTCTTGGAATTCTGGGAACATTTTTTATCAATTATTCTATTGCAAAAAAGAAAGCGCAGACGAAGGCTGATGTCGTCAAAACGATGCTGCCTCATTTACTTCTCCTCTTTGGACTTATGATTTTGAACTTTTATATTTTTTCACTTCCTATGGATCATAGAGCCTAAAAATTCTTAACACATCCTATATGTACGAAACTTTTATTGCATTTCGAAATTCGATTACTGGTTTTTTGTATCGAAATATTCTGAAAAAAATCTTCTTCCAACGGGATCCGGAGGAGGTTCATGACCACATGGGCGATGCTGGAGAATGGCTTGGGAAACACTTTTTTACGCGCAAAATAACTTCCTGGCTTTTTGGTTATCATCATCCGAGTCTGGAGCAGAATGTGCTCGGCATTCATTTCCGAAATCCTATTGGACTTTCAGCGGGTTTCGACAAGAATGCGGTGCTCACTGACATACTTCCTTCGGTTGGTTTTGGGTTTGCGGAACTGGGTTCTATCTCAGGAGAACCCTGCGCAGGAAATCCGAAGCCACGTCTCTGGCGACTTCCGAAATCGAAGTCTCTGGCTGTTTACTATGGTCTCAAAAATGATGGCTGCGAAGTCATTTCCCGACGTCTTCGTGGGAAGAAATTTTCTATTCCTTTTGGCATCAGCATTGCGAAAACGAATTCTCCTGATACGTGCGAACTCCAAGCTGGAGTGAAAGATTACGTGAAAGCTTTTCAGCATTTTTTGACGATTGGGGATTACATCACCATCAATATCAGCTGTCCAAATGCGTATGGAGGAGAGCCTTTTACGGATTCGAAAAAACTTGAAAGTTTACTGACGGCGATTGATGCCATTGCATATTCGAAACCCATATTTCTCAAACTGGCTGTGGATCTCGATCGCTCACAAATTGATACCCTTCTGGAAACTGTTTCCCATCATCGGATTCACGGTTTCATTTGTACAAATCTTACGAAGAAACGGGAAAATCCTAAAATTCTTGATGCGAATGTTCCTGAAAAGGGCGGTCTGAGTGGCAAAGTTGTTGGAGATCTCGCCACTGAATTGATTCGATATGTTTATCGAAAAACACAGGGGAAATATATCATCATTGGTTCTGGTGGAGTCTTCTCCGCTCTGGATGCTTATGCCAAAATAAAGGCTGGTGCATCACTGATTCAGATGATTACCGGCATGGTTTTCGAGGGTCCCCAGGTTGTGAGTGAAATCAATCAGGGACTCGTCAAACTTCTCCGAAAAGATGGATTTTGCAATATTCGGGAGGCGATCGGGACGGATTCGCGTTAATTTTTTCGAAGCCACTTTGTGAGTGCTGTGACTCCAGCGATGGTGAGCACTCACCAAGCTCTTCTTTCTTTCTCGAAAGTATAAAAAATACAGCCGCATCTATCAGCAAAAATGCTCCGATTCCGCCGAAGATCCATCCTTGTCTTCTGTCGTTGTTTCCGAGTGTGGCGTTGTCGGCTGCGTTGCTGTCTGCAAGTGCAGGGTTTTCTGATGCTCCTGAGAAAAAATTCGCAGCATATGTGATAAATCCGATGGCTATCACGAGAGAAATAACTGCACAAATGAGGAATATCTTCGATTTTTCCATGGAATGAGATGTTGAATTGAAATGGTCGGGGTGCTGGGACTCGAACCCAGGGCCTCCTGCTCCCAAAGCAGGCGCGCTAGCCAACTGCGCCACACCCCGTCCTAACGTGTGACATGTGACTTGTGACATGTGACGACGCGAGAGGGACTTTATCACACTTTCCCTGGGTTGAAAAATTTTTTGGTGATTGCTGTTTCTAGAAGCTATTTTCGGGTATATTGGCGCCGTGAAAGCTTCTGAGAATAATTTTGATTTTTTGCGGTTTCTTTTGGCGTCTTTTGTGATTATTACGCATAGTTATGCGCTTTTGGGGACTCCGGAGAATGATCTTCTCATGCAGATCAGTGGTGGGCAGGTGCGGTTTAGCACTTTGGCGGTTCGTGGGTTTTTTGTGATCAGTGGATATTTGATTTTTTTGAGTCTCGAGCGTTCGTCTTCGGTTTGGAATTTTTTGAAAAAACGGGTTTTGAGAATTATGCCGGGGTTGGTGGCGATGACGTTTGTTGTGATTCTTTTCAGCGCTTTTTTTCTGACGAAAGAGTCTGTGACTGCGTTTCTGTTTTCGCGTGAAACTTTTGTGTATGCGGCGAAAAATATTCTGATGTTTTTCGGCATTAATCCGCCACTCCATGATGTTTTTGTTTCAAATCCTGTTCCGGCGATTACGAATGGATCGCTGTGGACTTTGTCGTATGAAGCACTTTTTTATCTGATTCTTGCTGGTTTCTTTTTTGTGAAACGATCGTGGAGAATGCCGGTTTTTGTGGGATTGTGGATTTCGCTATATGTCGCGCGGCTCTGGTGGACGCCGTCTTTGGTTCTTTTTCCTTACACGAGTTTTGAGGCTTATCATCTGATTGATTTCGGTTTGTATTTTCTCGCGGGGGCGATTTTGTCACACTTTGTGGAGCGGATGAAATCGAATTTTGGAATTATTTTTTGTGGTGCGTTGCTCGTTATGATTCTCGCGGGGGCGGTGCATCTGTATGGCGCTCTGCAATATATTGCGCTTCCTGTTGCGGTGATTTCGCTCGCGTGGATATCACTTCCTCCGCTCAATCGTTGGGGAAATTTTGGAGATTTTTCGTATGGAATTTACATCTATGCTTTTTTTGTGCAGCAGGTTCTCGTGTATTTTTTTCCCTCGATGTCGCTCGGACTTTTCATGACACTCTCGTTTGTAGGCTCGTGGGCATGCGGAATTCTCTCTTGGTATTTGGTCGAGCGATGGACGATTCGTAGTCGCAGTCAGCTTCAGAAGAGCGTGTAGACGAACGGCGCGAAAATACTGCCTTGTGTGAAAATGACGAGTGTTCCGATGATGAGAAGCATCATAACGATCGGCACGAGCCAGAATCTTTTGCGATTCATGAGAAATTTCAGGATGTGGTGGATGCCGGTGAGACGGGACATGGAGGAGGATTTAGGATTTAGGATTTAGGATTTTATTCAGGATGCTTTCGGCGGTGAGCTGGTTTCCGGGGATGGCGAAATGGGGGTCGATTTGGGGGAAATAAAGCTGTTGATCTGTATTTTTTTGGAAAATGGGGAGGAGATCCAGGCAATTTATTTTATTTCTGTTGCAGATTTCTTTCAATTTTTGCTGTGGAACTTTTAATTCGAATTCTTTTTCTCCGAAAATTTGGTCCGGATATTTTTGCCAATAATTTCTGCTGACTTGCACGTCCATTGGAATGATGACGACGAGAAATTGTACTTTTTTGCTGTCGAGGAAACTTTTCATTCTTGCAAGATCGGCTTCGTACTGCGTCCAGAGCGATGCCATGTCAGGTGGCAAGAGTGGATTTTTTTCGTCCATGAAAACCGGCCAGATGTAGCCTGGGTATTTTTGGAGTTTCATGAGGAATTGTTTTTTCCTTTGTGCGAGGTCGGCGATGGCGAGGCTGTGGAAGGGGATTGCGTCGTGCGATCCGAGATATCCGTCGGGAGTGACGAGGACTTCTTTATCTTTAATTCCCACGGGAAAGCCATTTTTGTCGCGTTCGACCTCGCTGCGGCGTTGTTCGGTGAGATCGTTGCCGACGAAAATATTCAGGATGACCGTGTCGGGTTTCAGTGTGTCGAATTCTCGTGTGAGATGGATTAATTCTTGTCGGATGGAATATCCGACGACGCCTGCGTTCATGACATCGCTCCCTCCGGAGATTTCATATTTTTTGGAGTCGAGATTTTTTTGCATGAAGGCGGAGATGGTTTCGTCCTGTTTTACGTTCATGCCGAATGTGAAGGAGTCGCCGAGGAGGAGGATGCGGGGAGCGGGGGAGCCAGGAGTTAGATGATTGCTGCGTTGGCCGAATTCGTTGAAAAATGACTTGCTGCCTGCGTAATCGAAGGTGATGTTGGGTTGATGTGCCCAGCCGAGATCGGGGTCGGTTCGGTAAATCGGTTTTTCGATGACGGTTTTGATGGTGCCGGGATTGTTGATTTTGAGGCGCAGGTAGACTTCGTAAACTGCCAGGAGTGCGATGATGGCGACACAGAATATTGCGACGTTGATGAGTATGATCTTTACAATTTTTTTCATATGAGTGTTATTCCTTTTTCATGAATCTTTTTTGGGTCGACTTTGATGATTTTTTCTGGGTCCAAATCTTCTTTGAAAATCACGAAATTTCCGAGGACGAGAACGTCCATATCTGTTGAAGCGAAGCACTGAAACGCTTCCTGCGGTGTTCTGACGATTGGTTCACCGCGGATGTTGAATGAGGTGTTCACGATGATGTCGAATCCAGTTTTTTCTCCGACTTTTTTGATGAGTGCGTGGTAGAGGGGTTCGGATTCTGGTGTCACGGTTTGTAATCTGGCGGAGCCGTCGACATGCGTGATTGCGGGGAGTTTGTCGCGAAGCTCAGCCTTTACTGGCGCGATGAGGAGCATGAATGGACTATCGTTCGTCCCGAGTTCGAAATATTTTCTTGTAGATTCTTGCGCGACGGATGGCGCAAATGGGCGGAATTTTTCGCGGTGTTTGATTTTTACATTCAAGATTTCCTGCATATCGCGACATGCTGGATTGCCTATGATGCTGCGGTGGCCGAGCGCTCGTGGTCCGAATTCTTGACGACCCTGGAACCATCCGACAACTTTATTCTCACTGACGAGCTGTGCGACGGTTTCGATCAAATCTTTTTCGTCGCCATAATGTTTGAATTTTATACTCTCTTTTTCGAGAAACTCTTTGATGTCCTGACCTTTGTAATCACTGCCGTCGGAACCGTAGTAGGCGTGGATCCATGGATCCTGTGGATGGTATGTGTAGGGCTTTTTTTCACTTTCGAATTTTTCGACCTGAAATTGATTCCAGAGAAAATACGCGGCGCCGACGGCGCATCCGGCGTCTCCGGCGGCGGGCTGGATGTAGAGATTTTTGTAGTTCGTGTGCTTGAGAATTTCCGCGTTGGCGACGCAGTTGAGTGCGACTCCGCCCGCGAGACAGAGGTTTTCGGAGGGTGCGAGTGTCCAGAGATGGTTCACTTGTTTGAGAATAATTTCTTCTGTGACTTTCTGAATACTGGCGGCGATGTCGGCGGCTTTCTCGGTAAATTCTTTTTCGGGAGGCGGCGTTTCTCCGAAGAGTCCAATGAATTTTTGATTGTAACTGAGAAACGAATGATGGAAACCGAAATATTCCATGTTCAATTTCATGCTGCCGTCGGCGGCGACGTCGATGAGATGTTTGTAAATAATATCTTTGTATTTCGGTTTGCCATATGATGCGAGACCCATGACTTTGTATTCGCCATTATTCACTTCGAAACCGAGGAATGCGGTGAATGTGCTGTAGAGAAGGCCGAGAGAATGCGGATAATGGAGCTCTTTCAAAACCTGGATTTGACCGTTTTTGATGACGCCTATGCTCGTGGTCGTCCATTCTCCCACGCCATCGGCGGTGAGATAAGCGCATTCCTGAAAATTGGAAGAATAAAAACTGCTCGCGACGTGACTCGTGTGATGATCGCCGTAGTAGACTTTGCCTGTGTAGCCGATGTGTTTTTTCACGAGATGACCGAACCAGAGTTTCTTTTCTATCCACTGTGGCATGGCTTTCATAAACCACAAAAATGATTTGGGGAATGTGGCGATCGTGTTGTAGAGGATGCGCTCGAATTTGATGAGTGGCTTCTCGTAAAAGATGACTGCGTCGAGTTCTTTCGCGGTGATGCCTGCTTTTTGTAAACAGAATTCGATTGCGTTCTGCGGAAAACTGTTATCGTGTTTGATACGCGTGAAGCGTTCTTCTTCGCTGGCTGCAATGATTTTCCCGTCTTTCAGAAGTGCGGCGGCGGAGTCGTGATAGAAACAGGAGATGCCGAGAATAAACATAAAAAATTAAAAAGGGAGTTCCATTCCTTCGAGAGAATTGAGATTTCCTCCTCCGGGGATTTTATTTTTTTCTGGGACGATCCAGTAGGACGATGCAGTGATGCGCTCTCTCAAAAAATCCTTGCGCATGATGCGCGCGAGGAGGCTCATGGGGCCAACAAAAACGAAGTAGATCACTGTCAGGAATATCGGACCCACTATTTTGCCGAGGAGTTCTCCGAATTTGATCCAATAATCCTTTATTTTTCGCAGTATATTCATAGTTTTTGGTAAACTTTCCCTGCGCGGCATGTTACCATTATTTGTGTCAAAAAACTATGGAAAAGCTCTTCTCTGAAATGCTCGGTATGCCCGTGATTGATGAATCTGATGGCCATATTCTGGGTCGGATCATGAATATCTTGATCCATCCGGACAATGGTCAGATTCTTGCCTTTTCGCTGGATTTTTCTTTTGGAAGAATCGTTCTGCCTGTCGATGTGCGTGGGGTTTTTCGCGAGGTGATTGTGCGCGAGGCAGATATCACATCGAGTGAGGATGTGGTGCGAATTTCGCAGGTTCTGGAGCGTGATTGCCCGGTGTACGCTGCGCGTGTTGTGGCGAAAAATGGGAAATTTCTCGGGAAGGTTTTCGATTATTCGATGAACATCGATATGGGAATGATGACGAATATTTTTGTGGCGAAAGGGTTTCTGGGACTAGTGCGGTGGAGTCAGCGGATTATTTCTTTCTCGAATATTCTGGAAATTAAACCGAAGAAGATTGTGGTGCGGAGTGATGTGGCGGAGGCGAAGGTGGGGCGTTTTGCCGCAGAAGGTACATCCTCATAGACTTACTTCTTCCGCAGATTTCCCAGGGTGGGGATCTCTTTTTTCTGTCGCCGGAAAACCAAAAAACCCCGCGTTTCCGCGGGGTTTTGAGTTTCTAATTATATTTCAGGCTTATGCCGTTTCTCCTGTTCCTGCCTTGAGAATCGTGTTCACGAGAGCGAATGAGATGGCTATCAGTAGGATTCCGATCACGGCGTACATGATGATTTTTTTGGCGGTTTCGATTTGGTCGCCTCCTGCGGAGGTGACGTAGAGGACACCTGCGTAGATAATCATGACGACTGCTACGAGACCCAGGAAGAGAAGGAAGAAATTGATGATTCTAAGCGCGAGGCTACGAATGTCGCCGGATCCGCCGCTGATTTGGTTGACGACGTCTGGCTTGTCGCTATCGTTGAGAACGCTGCCGCCGACGCTGACTCCGCCGCTTGTTCCCTGGGCGAATGCTGCTGGAGCAAAGTTAAAAATCGTCAATGTGATAGACATGAGTCCCATGACGACGAGGAATTGTTTCAATGTTCGAGACATAAGGAATGAGTTAACGGTTAAAAAAACCACTGGACATAGTGTAGCAGTGCTTCAAAAAAAACTCAAAATGGATTTTCTGGAAGCATTTCGATTTCTGTGTGGAGGTCGTATCCGGTCTTTTGCTTCACGATTTTTTGAGTTTCGTGGATGAGCTCTAATGCATCTTTTTGTGTGCCTTTTCCATGATTGAGGAAAAAGTTTCCGTGTACCGAGGAGATTTGAATGTCGCCTTTTTGCACATTTTTGCAGCCAGATTCGTCGATCAGTTTTCCGGCGGAAATTCCTGGCGCTGGATTTTTGAAGATGCAGCCGGCAGATTTTCCTTTTGGTTGGGTTTGATTTCTTTTTTTTAGGATTTCGGTCATGGTGGCCTGCATCGCTTTTGCGTCTTCTACCTTGTGGAATTTCCATGTGCCGGCGAGGATGATGAGTGTGGGATTTTTTTTGAAAATACTGTCGCGATAGTCGAAGTCGAGTTCTTTGGTGAATTTTTTTTCAATTTTTCCTGTTTGTTGATCGAAAATTTCTGCACTTTCCAGGAGGTCTTTGGTTTCGACTCCGCTCGCACCGGCGTTGCCGCGGATAGCGCCTCCGACGCTTCCAGGTAGCCCGATCCAGCCTTCCATTCCAGCGAGATTGCTGGCGATGGCCTTCTGAAGAAGCTGTGCGACGGGTATGCTACTTTCTGCGCGGATGTTCTCACCGTTGATTTCGATTTTCTTGAGATTTGGATGAATAATGAGCCCACGGAAACCGTTGTCGTGAAAAAGCGTGTTGCTGCCCCCGCCGAGGATGAAAGAGGGAATCGCCTGTTGTTTCGCTTCTGCAATCAACAGTATTAAATCCTCAATATTATCGGGTTCAGCGAAGAGGTCTGCGGGTCCACCAATCTGAAAAGTGGAATATTCGGCCAGAATGACATTTTCGCGAATGACCGGCTGAAGTTTTTCGGAAAAAAGAGCTTTAGAGAACGACATTGTGGCTATTATAGCAAGCTTCCTGCCCAGCGCATGAACTTTTGGTTGCACGTGAAAAAAATTCTGCTAGGATGTGTGTCATGCCGCCTTAGCTCAGCTGGTAGAGCAACTGTTTTGTAAACAGTAGGTCTCCGGTTCGAATCCGGAAGGCGGCTCCAGATTTATACGGAAAGAATATCTTGGATCGCTTCATGCGTTCCTCTTTTTTTGAGCTGAAAAAACATTCCCATTGCTATGAATTGGAGAGCATCCTCGAAAAAATCCGTGATCAAATCTGTGTTTTTCCCTTCGAATGCAACATGCGCTGGACAGCCCATGCGAGGGCCAAAAAGATACTTCTTTTCCTTGGGATCCAGACCTGCGAGAGATCGGAGTTGTGGTCGAATGTGATATTTCCCCGCCTCGTCTTTTCTTACTGCAATCACTTTTTCCTCTGTGGCTACTGCACTTTTTCGTGTGAATTCTGAAAGAATGGTGAGTGCCATATGCGTCACAAATGGAAATGCTTCTCGAACCATTTCTTTGCAATCTTCGAGAGATAATTCCTCTGGCGCTCCTGATGTTTCCATCACTTCTTTTGTTTCTGCTGCGATGAGTGAAGAGACGTTACTCATCATATTTTTTGCCGTCATCAGTCCGTCGTGAATTCTTTTCTTCAAGTATGGCAATTCAGAATCTTTCCATTTGTTGTCGAGCTTATGAGTTCCTTCTGCTTCTATCATGCGATTCAAAACCCTCATTGAATTTTTTTCACTCTCTGTGCCCTTGCCCAATATCTGATTTATGATTTTTGCCCAGTGGAATTCATTGTCTATTTCAAAATTCTGATCACGTTTTCCATGTTTTTTTACTGCATCAAATACGACTGCCATTGCGATGTATCTTTTGATTTTTTCTTTTCCTGTCTCGCTCTGTACCCCTGGTTTGTCGCACTCTCGCTCCGCCACTTGCGCACACATGTCAGCGATCTTTTCTTCGATCTCCACTTCTGTTCTTTCTCCAGCCTCCAGCCAGCTTCGAAATTCCTTTGCTTCTCGTGTGATTCTGACAAAATCGCTGTATTTACCAGTTTCCCCTGGCTTTCCTTCGCTTTCTGGCACTGTTAAAACAGCTTCAGTGGTTGATTTCATAGAAGTTGCTATTGTCCATGCTTTATCTCTTTTTGTCAACTCTTTTGCGGCTCGGACGCAGGAGGCTCCTCTTTTTTGATCGACTTCGTGACCCAGGCAATGCCGAGGAGTGAGACCAGGAATGTGACCGCGAGGAAGGCGCTGATCGAGATAAATGCGACGTCAAAACTGAAAACGGAGATGATGACTCCACCGATGAAGGTGCCGAAGACATTTCCGGAATTAATAATCATTTTGAGTGGTCCTGCGGAGACGTTGGCGTCGATGGTTTGGGTGTTGTGGATGAGTGCATAATTTTCCTGAAATCTTTCTGCGAAGAATGATTGCGCTGTTGGAAATGCGGCGGCGTATCCGATGGAATTTCCGAGGCCCATGAGGATGACCCAAAAGACATCGTGGCTGATGCTGAACCCAAAAATTGAAGCGGCTGCGAGACCGAGACCGAGATACATGAAAAATGGCCGACCGATTTTTTCTGAAAGTTTTGAAAATGGAACCTGACACAGAAAGAGGGGAATGATAAAAATTCCGATGATGAGACCGGTGTATGCGGGGCTGAGTTTTGCTGGGATGATGACTTCTTTGAGAATAAAGATGGGCTGGAAAGTGATGACGAATGTATCCCAAAAACTGAAAAATGCGACAACGATGCTGCTCCAGATGAGTGGGGCTTTCGGTGGTGAAAAGATGCTTCCGAGGCCAGCGAATGAATCTTTGAGTTCTTTGATGAATCCTTCTTTTTCGAAAGTTTGTAGTGGTCGAATGGGCTTGAGCATGACGACCTGCTTGTTTCCAATTTTTTCTTTGATCGCTTCCTGGGCTGCATGAATTTTGTCGATAGCAACATTCTTTGAAGAGATCATGAAATTCTCGAGACCATCGATGAGCTCCTGGGCAGAAAATTTGTTGGCGATCACTTTTGTGTCGAGCTCGGAAATTTCGACATCGTATTCTGTTTTGTTGAAGAAGAGCAGGATGAAAATGGCTGTGACGAGCAGAAAAATCAACGTAATCCAGAGTGGGTCAAAGAGGTTACGAATGATTCCAAAAGCGCTGGTCATGCCGAGTCCGAGGACGAGTCCGAGAGCTTCTGCAACATTTTTTTGAGAGATATTTTGTGAATATTGTTCTGGATGGGAATTTTGAAAAATATATGAAAGCATGGTGATGTCATAAAGGTCGTGTGTCAGACCATAAATTAGCACTGCTAGAAATATAATGATGATCGCAATTTTGCTCGCCAGAAAAATAAAAGTTGCGAACATGAGTCCTAAAATTGAGAAAAAGAGCAACCATCTCGAAGGAATAATTTTTTGAATATATCCCATTGGCACGTCCGCGAAAATGGCGATCAGTCCTGTGATGCTCATGAAAAGTCCAACGAAAAAAACTGAGAGTTTTTCGCTCAGAATGAGTGAGACAGAAAAAGCGAGGAGCGAGTAGGAAAAGACCCACATCATCGCTGTGAGATGGAATAGGAGCTGTTTCCCGGTCTTGATGTTCGTTTTTTTGAGAAGGAAGGAGGTGGGGGAGGACATCGTGTGCATTGTACCTAAAATATGGTTTTTCAAAAACTCTGGGGATTGGAAAATTTTTGAAGAGTGCTCCGGGTGTAGCTCAACGGCTTGTTCTCGAAGAAGAGTGTGAGATTTGGGGCTCCAAGTCGTCGCAATTTTTTGAAATTTTCCCAACTCCCCGAGTTTTTGAAAAGCTATATTGGGTCACTGTACCTGTACGGCAAAAAAGAATCCTTGGACAAAATAAGCCTTTCTGCTAACATTCTTCCGCACTGTTTTGTACTTTTTGGGCAGGTACCAAAGTGGTCAAATGGGGCAGACTGTAAATCTGCTGGC
>JBBTWG010000044.1:0-9083 GCA_038062935.1 Patescibacteria group bacterium | reverse complement strand
ATGCTCATCTTCGGAGCCAGCTCCATCTTCTACTTCACCCTCGCCCTCACCGTCGGTATCATCGTAGGAACCTATTCATCCATCTTCGTCGCAACAATTCTGCTTGTACGATGGACAGAGTGGGCGGCAGCAAGAAATAGGGCATAGAGTATAAAAACCAGAACCAATAAATATATGAAAAATCTCCGTGTTTTTACGGAGATTTTTCATATATCAATAAGCATTTTCCATTGCCATTCGCTGTGATGCAAGCCATTTTTCATAGAATTGACCATGTCGATAATCTCGAAGAGCAGAGCGGATATTTTTCAAGCTCAGAATTTTAATCTTAAATTCATGAATATCAAGAACATAATCTCCATGACAAAAGCCGAGATCCCCCAACATTTTTTTAAAAAAATGCATTAGGGTTTTATCTCCCGGTGCAGATCGGAAACATTTTTCAAAAAGAATATTCAGATAAAACTCAAGCACATGAATATTCGAATCATCCAGATTCCTGAATGCACCCAATTTTGCCAACACATCATTTGTTGAAATATCCCGTACCTCCCTTTCCACAGAAATGTCACCAAATCCAGAGTATTCAGAACCAAAATCTCCAGAAAGAAAAGGAAGAACCATTCTTCTGGCGGATCTCACGACTACACTCTGAATCCTTTCAATACCTCCGTCCAATCGACACATTTTCCGGGAAATATCAGAGTCTTCATCACATCTCAAACGAGGATTATAGCCAGTTGTCTGCGCATAACTTGATAATCTCATGCCAACATTGGGCCCATTCAAAAAAGTAAAATTACAAGAAGAATCAAGCCCATTGCCAAGATATCTTGAGTCCAAAAGTATTCTTTTCAAAAGAGTCTTCGCTCTTGTTACGAGAAACAATATGTCAATTTCACCTACCAATCCCGGATCGAACACACGTTCACCTGCTACGGCAACAAGATTCACGTCACGCTCCATGCGCTGCATCAATCGTACAATCAATGTAGCATCAACCCTCTTTAAATCCATATCGGTTCCCTGAATGAAAAATTTCCGAAAATCAATACCGGCTTTCGCAGCTCTCAATTGTGCAACATCTGCCAAAATCTTCCTCGCTCTCCCAACACCTCCTTCTCCAGCAGAAAAAACAACATCACCAACATGGATACGAATATTCGGATAAAGTTCTTTCATTTTCATTACTCTTTCAAAAGTAGCATCAGGCTGAATTCCTTCTTCTCTATTCACCAAAACAAGAATTTCCCACAACTGGGGATCGAGAAATGATTTCCCATCAAACGACAATTGTCGAGCATATCCACCAAGGCAATCTTCAACATTGTCTTCTTCCAAAAATGCAGGAATCAAGACTGACACTCTACACAAACGATCCATTGCTGGAAGACAATATGCAAGATTTTCGGCTTCAGGATCAATAGTTTTTTCTTGCATTTCCAAACCCTGGCCAGTCTCTGACAAAAAAGCTCTCATGTATCAGAAAAGAACAAATGCTCTCAAAGAGCATAGAATATAACAACAACAAAACATTTTGTCAACAAAAACGCCTCTGGATCTTCTGGTGCACCTGGTAGGAATCGAACCTACATTATCGGTTCCGAAGACCGACGTTCTATCCATTGAACTACAGGTGCAAGAGCGGGATTATTGTACTGAATGTCAAAGTGAAAGACAATAAAAGGATTCGCAGCTTTACGAAAGCTAAAAAATATGTTAGAATACCAAGAAACCCAAAACAACTATGACTGCTGCAGAATTCTTCAAAAAACCAAGTGTCACAGGCATTACCGCAGGGATAGTCGCGCGCTTCACAAGCCGAACAGATATCGTTTTTGGGAAAATCCTGCTCAATTACATTAGTCCCATGTTTTTGGCATTTCTCGAGACGTTCACGGCGATGATCATGATGTTTTTTTACATGGGCATAAAGCAAATTATTATACGCCTTCGCGAGCTCGAAAAAAGCGAACTCTCAGCTCTCACGATCTGCAGTATTCTGAGTGGTGTCATTGGTCCCCTCTTCTTCTTGCAAGGCCTCAATCAGACAAGTGGAATCAATACCAGCATTATTGTGAATCTCAATCCAGTCTTCATGAGCATCTTTGCTGTCATGATTCTTCGCGAAGAATTTACCAAAAATCTCCTCATCGGAATGCTCACACTCTTCACCGCGATGGTTTTCTTGGGAACAGAAGGTTTCACAAAAAGCATTCATTTCAGAATTGGAGATATCTATCTCATCATATCGGCAATCGGATATAGTTTCGGAAATATTCTTTTCAAGAAATATATTCACAGCCGACATCTGGACGTACTCGTCGCCTACAGGACGATAGTTTCAAGCCTCATATTTGGTGGCATCATGTGGTTTTTCATGCGCGAAGATCTGAATAACTTCGTCAGTCATTTTCAAAATTACTACCAGTGGATTCTCTTTTACGCACTCATCGGAATCATTGTGACATATGCACTTCAGTACTGGGCACTCGAAAATACGTCGCTCATTAACAATGCTCTCATCGCAGTCAGTTCGCCAATCATAGGTATCGTGTACTCCAATATATTCTTGAAAGAACAGATCACTCTAGTCCATCTTGGAACTATTGTCCTTGTCGTGATCGGACTCATCATCACCAAAATAGATCTCATAGAAAAAACGCTCTTCGACATGAAAATGAGACTGAGACAAACACACAATGGCTAGTAAATTCTAAAATTGTCGGAGAAATACATTACGCATAGAGCGAAAAAATTCTTTCACGTGTGACTTTTGTCGTTCATTCACCTGCTGAAGAGCAAAGTGATCCATGAGAATATCCAAAACTTTGACCCACAAATCATCATAGTGCGAACCCACAAGATGGAGTTCAAAACGAACTGCCTCCGGACCCTGAACATGGAACATCTCCAGAAGCTTGGGAACATTGCGAGAGATATGAAGAAAAAGAGCTTCTCGTGAAACACCGATATAAAGCATGACACTTTGAAAGAGATCATCATAACGTCGATCTTCAATCTGGAACATGTGACGAATTCGAAGCGGTCCATAGACCGTCATGACGTCCACCAAAAAATCCTGGAAACGATCAACCGCGATAAAAATAAATTTTTTCTCAAAAAGAAAATAATCATACACAGAAAGAAAAATATCATCACGATCTGGTGGAATTCCGAGGTATTTTCGAAGTCCGTCAGGCCCATCAGAGAGAAAAATCTCGAGACACGCCTCCTCTTGTCCGTCTACGAAGTAATTGATAAGCTGGTTTTCTGTAAAGGTGATGTGCATAAGATTGCTATAATACCAACAAAACTGAGAATGTCAAGTATCTACGCTCACATTCTGCTTCCACAAAGGACACAAGAAGGCACCGGAAAGCTAACCTACAGCATTCCAGAGCAGCTTCAAGGAAAGCTAAAATCTGGCGATTTAGTAAGTATTCCACTGCGAAAAAAAACAGTTTCTGGGATAGTCCTCGATCTCACAAACGAAGACCCAGGAATGCCAACAAAAGAGATTCTGGAAATCAAAAAACCAGGACTCATCATCGAGTGGCAAATGCAGCTTTTGGAACACCTCAGTAAAAACGGAGGCAAAGACTACCTCATCCTGAAAAAGATGATTCCAAAAAGAATCCTCGAAGGAATCAAAGAAATGAAAGACTGGACCCCAAGTCACAAGTCACAAGTCACAAGTCACAAGTCCCCCCCTCCCCTCCTCTTCGTCACTCCCCACCAATCAGAAAAATGGAATTTCCTCGTCGAAGCTATCGAAAAAACAGTCAAAAAAAATCAACAAGTGCTGGTACTCACGCCCGAAATTGATCCTCTACCACTCTGGATCACGCAGTTAAAAAAAATCGCGCCAACCGAAGCTTTTCACGGAAAACAAACAGAAAAAAAACGTGCACAAATCTGGAAAGAAATTGCGGACAATGAAATCAGGATCGTCGTCGCCTCCAAACTCGGCCCATTCACCCCACTGCGCAATCTCGGACTCATCATCGTCACCAACGAACATGACGACACCTACGTCGAAGACAGCGGCCCACGCATTCATACACGCGACATTGCACTCAAAATTTATGAATTCACGGGCGCAGAAATAATACTCGAAAGCCATTTTCCAAGTCTTGGAACAGACGAGAAAGCCACAAAAGAAAATTGGGCAATCGTGAGAAATAACACGCCGACAAAAATAAAAATCATCGACCTCCGTGATGAAATGAAGAAAAAAAATTACTCGCCGCTCAGTGAATATGCCGAAGAAAAACTACACGAAACAATACTAAAAGGCGAAAAAGCCATACTCCTCCTCAATCGTCGCGGCACCAGTACTGCAGTCCTTTGTCGAGATTGCGGATTCATGGAAAAATGTCCACTCTGCAAAAACGCGCTTATTCTCCATGAAGGCGAAGTCCCAGGAGGAGGAAAAAAGCTCATGTGCCATCAAAAACATTTTCAAAAAGAAGCTCCATCAATCTGCCAAAAATGCAGAAGTCCCCACATCAAATTTCTCGGGACAGGAACAGAAAAAGTCGAAGCCTACTGCAGAAAAATATTCACAAAAAGTGAGATCGTTCGCCTCGACAAAGACACCATCAAAAAATCAAAAGACCTCGCAGAAAAATCAGAACAATTTCGAGAAAGCAACAACAACGCAATCCTCATCGGCACGAACATGATTCGCCCAGATCTCCTCGCAGAAGTCCCTCTCGTCATCGCACTTCTCCCCGACACGACACTCACCTATCCCGATCCAGACAGTAATATCAAAACACTCGAACAACTCAATATGCTCAAAACACTCGTAAGGAAAAATGGTGAATTCGTAATCCAAACCTACATTCCAGAGAATACTGTCTTCACAACATTCACAACCAGTCAGACAGAGAAGTTCTATGAACAAGAGAGAAAAAGTCGGGCAATGATGAAAGAAATAAGAAACTTCACAAAAGCATAGCTTTTTATTCGACATCGATTGTTCAAAAATGGTACGATAAAGTCTTCAAGAAAACTTCACCCACTCATGATGGATCTAGAAAGATCACATCGGGAGGATCGCTATCATCTTGGCGAAAAACCAGCATCGCCAGGAAGATTTCTCATGGAAACAATTATATTTTGGGTGATAACCATGACGGCAGGAAACATAGGATATAGACTGTATAAAGAAGATATCGACATTGCAATTGAAGATTGGGCCACAACAATAAGAGAAGAAGTAACATCTGTTGTAGAAGATATAATCGAACCAAAGATTAAAACACCGGAAGAAAGACAAAAAGTAGAGCCAGAACCACCAGTCGACACAAAAACCGTCGCACGCCTCGAGTAAATCTGCTACACTTCGAGCCATGAAAACAGTACTCTCCGGAATCCAGCCCAGTGGAAAACTCCATCTCGGAAATTACCTCGGTGCCACAAGACAGCACGTCGAAATGCAGGAAAAATTCAAATGCATTTATCTCATCGCAGACCTCCACGCACTCACAACTGTACGCGATCCAGAGCAGATGCGCAGCAACACGCTGGACCTCGCAATGGATTACCTCGCACTCGGAATCGATCCAGAAAAAACAATTTTCTTCAAACAAAGCGACGTCACGCAACATGCGGAACTCACCTGGATTTTTGACTGCATTACGCCCATTGGTCTCCTCGAACGCGCCCATGCGTGGAAAGATGCGGAAGCCAAAAAAATCAAAGAAATGACAGCAGGACTTTTCAATTATCCTGTGCTCATGGCAGCCGACATTCTCGTTTACCGACCGGATTTAGTCCCTGTGGGAAAAGATCAAAAACAGCACATCGAAATCGCCCGCGATATAGCCATGAAATTCAACGAGCATTTCGGAGAAACACTCCCAATGCCGCAGGACTACATCAAACCTGAAGTCGCAGTCGTGCCAGGAACTGACGGACAGAAAATGAGTAAGAGCTACAAAAACACCATCGATATTTTCGCAGAAGAAAGCGTTCTCAAAAAACAGGTCATGGGCATCGTCACGGATTCCAAAGGAATCAACGAACCAAAAGATCCAGCAACCTGCATCCCCTATTTACTCTACAAACACCTCGCAAGTTCACAGGAGGCGGCAGAAATGGAATTACAACTCACCAAAGGCGGCACAGGCTATGGCGATATCAAAAAAACACTTCTCGCAAAAATTCTAGAATACTTCGCACAGGCTCGAGAAAAACGCACAGAACTTATCAAAAAACCAGACGAAATCTACGACATCCTCAGTGACGGCGCCAAAAAAGCACGAGTGATCGCCAGCAAAACCATGGAAGAGGTCAAAAGAAAAGTGGGGTTGACCGCAGCCTGATTTCTATGCAATAACAGATCATGCTTACTCAAAAATTCATATTCGTTACGGGAGGAGTCTGTAGTTCTCTCGGAAAAGGAATCGTAGCGTCATCGATTGGAGCTTTACTCAAAGCTTCCGGCTTCAAAGTGACCATGATGAAATTGGATCCGTATCTGAACGTGGATCCGGGAACCATGAGTCCATTCCAGCACGGCGAAGTCTTCGTCACACAAGACGGTGGAGAAACCGATCTCGACCTTGGTCATTACGAACGTTTCATCGATGAAAATCTCACGCAATATTCTTCCGTCACGACCGGGAAAATTTACGCAGAAACGATCGCCAAAGAGCGCAAAGGAACTTTTCTTGGAGGAACTATTCAGATCATTCCACACATCACCAACGCTATTCAGGATCGCATCCTCACTGCCGCGAAGAAAGCAGAAGCAGAAGTAACTATCGTAGAAATTGGCGGAACAATCGGCGATATCGAAGGTCTGCCATTTCTCGAAGCCATCAGACAACTTCGCAGAAAACTCGGAACAGAAAATACCATGTTTGTGATGGTGACACTTCTGCCATTTCTGGAAGCGACCAAAGAGCTCAAAACGAAACCGACGCAAGCTGCCGTTCGAGAACTTCGGGAAATCGGTATTCAACCAGACATGATTATGGCACGCGCAGATCTCCCAATTTCCAAAGACTTGATGAAAAAAATCGCACTCTTCTGCGATGTGGAAGAAGAAGACGTAATTCCAGCACCAACCGTGAAATCGATCTACGAAGTCCCACTCAATTTCCAGAAAAAAAATGTGACAGAAATTATCGCGAAAAAACTGAATCTCGGAAAAATCAAAACGGATCTGAAAGAATGGGAAGCGTTCGTGAAAAAAATTAACTCCGATGCAAAAGAGCTGGAAATCGCCATGGTTGGAAAATACACAGGTCTGGAAGATGCCTATCTGAGTGTCATTGAATCACTCAAAATCGCTTGTATCCATCAAGGAAGGAAACTTAAAATCAACTGGATCGATGCAGAAGAACTCGAGAAAAAAGACGAAGAAACCTGGAAAAAACTCAAGAAAAGTGCAGGAATTCTAGTACCCGGTGGATTCGGCTCACGAGGCACAGAAGGCAAAATTATGGCCGCGCAATATGCACGAGAAAAGAAAATTCCGTATCTCGGACTCTGTCTCGGCATGCAACTCATGACCATCGAATTTGCGAGACACATGCTCAAAAACCCGAAGATTACTTCTGAAGAATTCGACGAAGAAGGCAAGATTGGAACAGAAAATTATATCATTCATTTCCTGCCAGATCAGCACAAAGACAAAGAAAAAGGCGGAACATTACGACTCGGAATTCATCCGTGTAAATTACAAAAAGGAACAAAAACGTATAAACTCTATGGAGAAGAAATGGTCGAAGAGCGGCATCGCCATCGCTATGAATTCAACAACGAATTCCGCGAACGGCTGGAAGAAAAAGGCATGATTTTCTCAGGAATCAATCCGAAACAGAATCTGATCGAAATTGCAGAAATCAAAGATCATCCATTCATGATCGGATCACAATTTCATCCAGAATTCCTGAGCAGGCCTTCGAAACCGCATCCACTCTTCGCTGGATTCATCGAAGCAGCCATACAACTATGAAATTTAGTTACACCATCGTCAACAAAGAAGGGAAAAAGTTGACAGGGACTATCGACGGAGAGAACGAAAATATCGCACGGGACGAGCTCAATAAACTAGGCTTTCCGGTGCTCGATATGGTTGTGATTAATGCCGAAACTGCAGAAGAAATGCTGGGGAAAACGAAGAAATTTGAGTTCGAAGCCATCGACAAAAGTGGCCGGAAAATTATCGGAAATATCGCTGGAGAAAATCGTTTCGAAGCGTTCAAAAGACTCGTCAGAGAATATCATTTCACCGTCGAAAAAATCTGGGAAGCCTCAGCAGGACTCGATATTCAGGAAGAACAAAAAAACCTTGGGGTTGTCGATCTCTACACCGAAATCAAAAAAGAATCATCCGCAGAGAAACCAGATGAAAATATTTTGGCGATGCAAAAAGAGCAAGAAGAAAAAGAAAAATACGTGCAAAAACACATTGGCGAGTTGATCGAAAAAGCAACAATATTCATGCAAAAAGAAGGAGAAAAAATGAATCCAGAAGAGAAAAAAGAGATTCAAGGAAAAATCGATCGCCTGATTCGTCTGAAAGCAAGCTCGAACATCGAGTACATCCGTCATCTCGGCGAAGAACTCCTTATTCGTATCGAGTCAAAAGCGGGAGAAGAAAAGACGAAACTGGAATTCAAAAAATTAATGACCGATCTACGTGAAGAAAAAATTCAAACGAGCTGGAGACAACAGATCCTCCAAGCCATCAAAGAATGGAAAGAAAAAAATGAAATCGCTGAAAAAGGCGCAACAGGAAGCGGAAGAATTATATGGCCAGTTCTGAGTTTCATCGAAGACGCACTCACAGAACCACCAGAAATTAGTGGCAGAAAAGAAAAAATAAGCCTCCTCTCACGAGAAATTTTCTCTTACTACAAACTCCTCATAACCGAAAAATCTCCGGAACTTCGAGACGAAATCAAAGAAAGCATCAAACAGCTCGGCGGGGAAAAAGAAGCACTCAAAAACGAACTCGACGACATCAAAAGAAAATATAGCGAAGAAGAAGAACTCAAAGAAGAAAAATCACTCTGGGAAAGAACCAAAGAAGAACTTCTTCAGCTCCTCGGCTGGGTGCT
>JBBTWG010000043.1:0-6152 GCA_038062935.1 Patescibacteria group bacterium | reverse complement strand
CTTCTCAACATCGAGATTATTCACCGTAAATCTTCCAGTGCCATCGGTCGAGAAAGAACCCAGTATACTGCTCTGTTCGCCGCGCTTACGAATCAGAGAAAACGGCATGCTCGGTTCGAGAGGATTGGTGAAGCCCGACGCAGTGCCTGTTTTGGAATCCACACTCTCGATTACAATATCTGGCTTATAAACTTCCAAATTGGCCTCTTCTCCACTCGTATTGCCAGAAGCATCCACCGCCCAGATTTTGATTTTCTTCGTCAGAGTTTCGGTGAAAGGACCGATCGTCACACCTGTTGCTGAGCCATTGGCGTTGTGGTCATTGGTGAGATCCTTGTCGCCATTATCATCTTTGGAGAGATCCAGATCAGCAAAAAATGTAACATTCGATTCCGAACTATTTGGCTGAATCGTCAGCGGTTTCAAAATAGCAGTACGGTAAGTCGTGACGCCAGTGCCGAGCGACAAAACTGGTTCACTTGTATCGCCACAAATTTGCGGCCCGAGATGAAGCATGTCAGACACCGTTCCAAAATGACCCTCTCGATCAAAAGCTCGCATCTGGAGATAATAATTTCCATTTACGAGATCAAACTGCGTCGAATTTCCGGTGCTCCCGAAAGGAATAATTTCTGTATCGCTCGCTTCTTTGAGGCTTTCAGGAGCGTCTTCAAACACCAAACGCTTCCGCGTAACTCCAGTCGCAGAGCGCATCAGGATGTCATATCCAGCAAGAGTTGGAATATTCTCACCAGTTGGAAGCGATGGGAGATCCCACGAAATTCCCGCCCTTCCATTTTCGGAGTAAAGTGCCTGAAGATGATTGAGAGAAGGAAGTTTCGGCATGAGCTCATCCACCGAAGCGACACGAGTTTTTTCATCAAAAGGTGTTTCTTCAGGATCTTTCAGGAGATTGCGTTTCACAAAAACATCTCCACCAAAAACGACAATCGCATCACTGTCAGAATCGTTGTCGAAATCGCTATATTCGATAAGCGTTCCGCGAGGAATATCACGAGTATAATTCATCAGAAGTTCAGGTTTTTCAGTCACTGGATTCTGAATGAAGATTCCAATCGGTTTGGCAGAAGCGCTATATTCTTGCTGAAGTCCATCGAAGAGCGCAGCAAAAGGCTGAGGATCATCGTCCTCACTGCTCGACGATGCACCGCTCTCCGCAGCAGCAGTAGCAGCAGAAGCCGTCGCTGCACCAAAATGGGAATTCTCGAAGTGATTCGCCGCCAGGAAACGTCGCAGTGGCAAAGCGCCAAAGAGTGACTGGGAGGAAGGAATCTGATCACCCGCCAAGAAATGCGAATTACGTGACGCCACATACTGTCGTAAATTTTTCGAAAGATCGCCAATGTATGAATGTTCGCTCGTTGGATAGGACTGATCACCGCGGTCAAAACTTGCTGCATCCACCAATCCACCATCCGCAACGAGCCGAATCTCTGCCGGAACGCTGGCTGCACCCGATAAACCTGGAAGTTGCTTCACAGATTTTTCTGTTGATTTTGTCGTATGATTCGCCGCATTTGTGAGATTCGTCGTGATCGAATTTGCCAAGTTCGCAAAGCTTTTCACGAGGTCGTAAATGATCTGCGTCTGAATTTGGAAATTGGCACGACCCTCGAGTTTGATCTGTTCAATGAACTGATACTGAACGGCCGGAGGATTGATCTGAAGGCTCGGCATGATATCCAGAGGAAGCACCGGAGTCAGCGATCGTTCGGTGAGAATTTCCACTTTTGTTTTCAGAGCAGACTCAGGAGTCGAGATCACGCCAGTTTTGATGAGACACACAACTTTCAGAATATGCTTCAGGAGATCGATACCTTCTTTGAAAAGTGGGAAAGCGCCCAAATCCGGAATCTTGGGAGCCGGAGGGAGATCAGGAAGTTTGAACACCGGAAGTTTTGGGAGATCAGGAAATACCGGAAGTTGCGGAGGTTTCGGAAGCAGGGGAAGAGCCGAATCAAAATTCAGGACAAATTTCAGATCAGGAAAGTTGAGAGTAAAGATATCCGGAAATCGAATACGTGGAAGTGTCGGGATGAGTAGCGGCGCCGGCGTGAAGACGATATCAGGCCAAATCACCGTCACTCCCGCCTGAATTTTCGAGAAATCCATGACGATATCAGGCCATTTCGGAAACTCAATAATCGGCGGACTCGGGATCTGGACGAAAATCTGAATGAGCATCTGCATCAAAGAAAATTTATCCGTCTGACACTTGTCACACGCTGTCTCATAATCCAGAGTGAGATCGATGAAAGCCTGCCAGTTATTCAGAATATTTTTCACTTTCTTGATCGCATCCATCCATTGTTCAATACGCTTTTGCTGGCGCTGAATATAGCCACCCGTGAAAGTCGTAATGGTGTCCAGATAGCCAATAATCTGTCGCAAATATTTCGTCTCGATCGTGCGGAATTCCAGAATCTTTTTCGGAAATTGAGCATATTCGTCGAGCGTTTTAATATTCTCTTCGATACGCTGCAGCATAAGTCCGCTATTCACCGAAATTTTGCTGCACAGTTGTGCCTCAGTGACACTCAATTTCGGATCTTTGAAACATTCCGCTAAATTCCAGAATTTTTTGATGCGATCGAGTTCCGTCTGAAAATCCACTTTCCACTGTTCGAGATCATTTTTCATGCGCAAAATTTGCGAAGGAGAGATCGCCGGCAATTTCACATTCACTTCCCTCGGTTCGATCTTGATGAGCGGAATACTGTTGAGATACGTCAAAAACTGCGTGAATCCATTCATTTTTCCTTTCGGGATTTTCGGCAACACGCTACCAGTAATCGACGAGATCGAAGGATAGATGAGATACAAATCTGGCAAATCAGCGAGCTTATCGAGTGCTTCCTCGATCTGACGATCAAGCCAGTCCGTGATGAAAGAAGGAAACCCGGGTACCCGAATATTCGTGGAACCTTTCACGCTTGCCTGATATTTTCCGAGTCCAGTATCGGCGCCAAAAGATCCAGTTGGCTGTGAAAAATCCGACGGTCCATTGCCATGGGCGATGACACTGTCATATCCGGATCCAAAAGAACTAAAAGATCGCGCAGCATCGAAAGCTGAACCAATACCGCCAGCAATTTCTTGGCACATGCCACCGGTCAGGAGATTCATTGGAACAGGAAAAGCGTAGCATTGCGCACCGAGATACGGTCCGACACAGACAGAAACAGCAAGTCCGAGTGTCAGGGTTGGAGAAATATAGAGGCGACCGCCCAGCGTGCTCTGGAAAGGACATCCTGGCCAGAGAGTCCAGACAGGACACGTGCCACCCCAACCAAACACAGGAAGTCCGCCATCAAATCCGACAGGAACCCCAAGCCCACTATTAATTTCCCCCGGAGCAAAAAACGCAAAATTCACCGGCAGCGGAACACATCCTCCAGCACAACGCAGTTTCGAAACAATGTCTTCTACGCTGGAAGTCACAGAACCCATAAGTGCAAGAGGACTTTGAGGGGTACTCTGTGGCGTGTTAATTGCAGACCCACTCGTGCTCTTTTCTGGATTCCCGATCAACGGAGCCTGGATCGTATCGAAATTATCCGGAACACCATCACCATCACCATCTTTCTGTGTCAGGAGAGAGAGTTGCTGCAGAAGCTCTGCTTGTGTTGTGGAAGCATCAGCATTCTTTGCCGGAGTCGGATAGGCCTCTTTCACAGCATCTTTCAATTTCTGCGCCTTTGGATCGAACTCAACTTTTTCAGATTTTTTCTCAATTTTTTGGTATGATTTTCCATTGCTGGTAGAAAAATAATTGAGCGTATTGCCGCTAGTCGAGCCGGCCACGACGAGCACATCCGGATACGAATCTTTCTTCAGATCCGGAAAAGAATCAGAAATATTGAGCACTAATGTTCCAGATGCTCCCGGGAAAGTTCCCAGCAACACGCCATTTTTTGCAAAACTATCATTCTGATTCCAGAAAATGCGCACCGCACCAGATTCATCCGCAGCGAGCAAATCAGGCGTAGAATCGAGATTCATATCTGCCACTTTCATCTGGAGTATTTTTTTCGAAATCCCAAGATCAATATTTTCTCGAACAAAAGTGCCGCCAGTGTTGCGATGCAGATCGGTACACGACTCTTTGAGAGTGCACGCTTCTTTGTTTGCCACGATGAGATCATCCAAAGAATCGCCATCAATATCCGTCACGACGGCATCAAAAATACCATTTTTCACGAGCAGAATCCGTCCACGATCACGATATGGAGACTCGCCATAGGACCGCTCCAGGAGTCGAATTTCACCATTTTCATAGCCAATCAATAAATCTTTCTGTTTGGAACTTGAAAACCGAATCGGCGCCACGAACCGAATCGGTGTCGTCCCAGAAAAAACCTGCGAACCAATATCTTTTGTGAAACCTGTCTGCGATGCCGCGGTGGTGTTCGAGAGACGCACCGTCGGATCTCCCACAGTCACAGACGATTCAGAAGCCGCGAAGAGAAAAGCATTTCCAACCGTATTGCCAGCAGCCAGCAGAAGCATCTGTTTTTGACTATCCATAAAACCAACACCCTCAGAAATCCCAAGTGTGAGAGGTTTTTGAGAAGCTTCGAGCGCGCGACCTTTCTCCACAAAAGAAAGTCCTTGACCAGAAAAAGTTGAAGCGCCAGCAAAGAAAGGCGCCACAGAAAATGGAATGAGGGCATCTGCATGTGTCAGAACCGAAACTCCAGCATTGGTAGAAATCTGAGAAACATTGGTCGCGCTCTGAACCGCAGGAAGTGAAGGAAGAGAATATTCAATAACTCCAATCTCAACGCCCGCAAAAAAGACGTGCACTGTGACAAAATCACCAGGGAGAATCTGGAAAGAAACGTTCGAATCGAGAGCTCGCACACCACCAAAAGCATTGATTTTGACGATATCTTGGGAATGCGAAGTGAAGAAAGAATTTCCCGCATCATCCGTCCGCACCGCAAACGTCGTGTCACTCGTCGTCACACGACTCGTCACCGTCGCTCCACGCACAAACATTTCACCCAGAGAAATTTTCGAAGGAATATTGAGAAGATCCACATGAAGCGGCTCCAAATCTTGGGAAGGAATAAGAGAAAATTGCACTTCATCCGTCGGCGTTGTCAGTCCTCCATTCGGCGACACGAGCAAGACCGGCTGCTCAGATTTTTCAGAAAAGAGAGACGCTGCGACCGTCTGTGTACGGCCAGAATAGAGCAAGTCTCCAGCAAAAGAATTCGGTCGAGTGATATTTCCGAAATCACTGCCCATCAAATCCGCAAAGAGTGCATTCGGAGAAAATTTTGAACTACTAATCACCGTCGGCGTATCGACTGTCACCATGCCACTCTCCATGCCAGCGCTCGAAACGATCACGTTCACACGGCCACCCTGTGCCGTCGGGAAAAGCGTAGCGTGAGCGATGCCCTGGACCGCAGCATTCGTGACCGTTTTTTGTGTGTTAGAAAAAGTCGCCGCCGCAGCCGTCATCTCCGTCACGCGGAAATTCACCGGCACCGCATTCTGGACAGGATTGTCAAAAGTATCGACGAGCTGCACTTGAATATCCGGAAAGTTCGCAGCAATCGAAAAGCGTTTTGGACTCAGCGGCAAAACCAAAATCGGGAGCGCTGCCGGGCCAACTCCCGCACTCGTGGAGAGTTGTGGAGCCAATACCGAAACCGTCGCAGACCCAGATTTCTTACCACTCTGCAGGATGAAATTGGCCGTGCCTTTGGTGAATTTTATCGGCGCTCCAGAAATAGCCGAGAGTACAGCAGCATCAGAACTCGAGAAAGAAACGGCACCATCATACGAAAGAATTTTCCCATCCGCGTCTTTCACAGATGCTGTCAGCGTCGTCGTCCCACCACCAGCCGGCAGTGAATAATCATTGGCAGAAAGACTAATGGAGGCATTTTTGAAATTCGTTGCAGTACCGCTCGTCGCACTTCCATCGGTTCCAGAACTCGCACTCGTCACCGCTCCGGTTGCAGACGGAAGAGCATCTGAGGGGTCATCAAAAGAAAGTTCACTCCCCACACCTTTGTCGAAATACGACATGATATCTTTGCGCCATTGATTCAAACCTTCAAACCACGGGAAAGATCCAGGGAATTCAAAAATCGAGAGCGGTTCATTGTAAAAAG
>JBBTWG010000042.1:0-17481 GCA_038062935.1 Patescibacteria group bacterium | reverse complement strand
GTCCGCAATCATCAAGATGCGACCTAGAAGCCGATCCTGACGATTCTTCCGAAGCGTCGAAAGAAAAGAAGCAGCAGTTTCCTGACTCGCAGGATTCTTCTTCAGAAAATCTACGAGAGCATTGGCATATTGTCGGGCAGTCATTCGCATACGATCGGGAGTACAGTGTTTAATTATTCTTTGCGATTTCCTGAGCAGCTTCCTGGAGGACGCGTTTCATATCTGTATCAGAGAATTCTCGTTGGAGAACTTTCTGGGAAACAGTGACGACCATTTCCGCAATCTCCTGGTGCAGTTGCTTCATCATGCGTTCTTTTTCTTGTTGCATCTGAAGTTTTGCCTGAGAATACATCATATCGGATTCCTTGCGAGCCGCATCAGTAATCTGTGCCTTCATAGCTTCAGCTTTTTGGGAAGCTTCGTCCAGAATTTTCACCGATTGTACTTTAATTTTTTCCATCGCCTCCAATCGAGTTTTTTCGATATCAGTGAGCAGCTCCTCCGCATTTTTGGCATCTTCCACCGATTTCGTGACCATGTCACGTCTCTTTTCGAGAAGTTCGAGCAGTGGTCGATACACAAAAGCACGCAGTACCAGGAGCAGGATCGTGAAATTCACAATCTGAGCGATCAAAATTTTCCAATCAATACCGAGCTTAGTAATAAGTTCCATAAAATGGAGCCCCGCTCAGCGGGTGTTATACGAATTTGATAATCAAAGCAACAACGAGAGCGTAAATAGCGATAGCTTCCGTGAAAGCCACAGCGAGAATCATAGCAGTCTGAATTTTGGAAGCAGCTTCTGGGTTGCGACCAATAGCGTCCATAGCGTGACTCGCCAATTTTCCGATCGCAAAAGCAGGAGCAAACCCACCGAGAGCGATAGTAAGGGCGACAAAGAGATTTTTGTCCATAAAAGAAAGGAGATTAGGGGATAAGAATTAGGAAATATAAGAAAGTCACGCGCCAGTAGTTGCATGTTCCTCATGTTCTCCATGAGGCGTTGCTGCCATTTTCATGAAGACGAGCGTCAGCAGACAGAACACAAGTGCCTGAATCAGGCCCACAAAAAGTTCCAAACCGTAGAACGGAATCGGAGCAATAAATGGCAAGAGGAAGGCCATCACAGCCAGAAGTACATCGCCAGCAAATATATTGCCATAGAGACGGAAAGAGAAAGAAATAATTTTGGCAAATTCGGAAACGAACTCCAGGAGTCCCACGAAACATCCAATCGGATCACGGAAAGGATTTACAAAAAATTTCCCCAAATAATGGAAAGCACCAAGCTGCATGATGCCAAAAAACTGGGTCACCACAACAGAAATCAGTGCAATTGCCAGAGTCATATTGATGTCCGAATACGAAGAACGCAGTAGTGGCACAAGTACTTCATGACCGTTATGCTGCTCAAAAATCCCAATCGAACCAACGCCCGGCAAGAGTCCGAGCCAGTTGGAAGAAATAATGTAAAGGAAAATCGTCGCACACACTCCGAAGAAAAGCTTCGTCTCTTTCCTGTTCTGCGTCACACTCTGGAAGAAATCAAAAATCCCTTCAATGATCGTTTCCATGAAATTCTGAAATTTCCCAGGAACCATTTCATATTTCGTCTTACGTGTCCTCCAAGCCACAATCACGAGCACCAGCACCGTGAGCCACGACATAATCAAGGTGTTGCGAATCTCAAAAGATCCAACATGCGCAATCGTTTCCGAGTTAATCGTCGGAGGGAAGAATACTTTCTCGGTAGAAGCGTGAGTTTCAGTAGCTGTTGTCGTTTCAGTCACAGAAGCACCTTCCGCAGAAGCAATTTCGTACCGAGCGATGAGATGTTGAGAGGTTGAGTTCATAAGTTATTTCGTTTCTTTCATAAGTTTTATAATCTTTCTCGAGACCCCAATAGCCGTAATCATGAGTGCCAATCCAATCCCGATGAGGAGAAAGAGAGGAGAGCTTTGCCAGTGTTTATCCGCATAGGCTCCACCGAATCCGAGAATCGCGATAGGAAGAGCGATAATGTATCCGAGATCCCAAGCGAGCGATAATGCGTACATGAGGCCGGATTTCATGGGAGGATTGAGGATGTAGGAATTAGGATTTAGGAAGTTATAAGTCAATAGTCACACGTCACACATTTCTCCGGCTCTTGTGCCTTCGTACCGCTTTCAGTTTTGCCGTTTCTCGTTCCAGAATCGCCACTGCTTGCGCAAAATCTACACTATCTTGTTTCTTCATCGTCATAGCATTTTTCGCTGCCAACTGGGCTTTTTCGATATCTTCTTCGATGAGTGAATCTGCCGTTTCCGCATTATCTGCGAGCACTGTTACACCATTTTTATCGATCTTCACTACGCCATTCGAACACGAAAGAAAATGTTCATCATTTCCTTTTTTCAGTCGCATCACGCCAGATCCGAGCATCGTCACGAGTGGGATATGGTGAGGAAGAATCGTAATCTCGCCATCCGGCGTCGGCAACGAAACGCTATCGACCGTATCCTGGTACACAATTTTTTCGGGAGTAATGAGGAAGAAGGGAATCATAGTTTATTGGACGTCATCAATTTTACCTTTCATATAGAACGCGCTTTCCGGTTTGTCATCGTGTTTGCCTTCCAAAATTTCTTTGAATCCACGAATCGTCTCAGAGAGCGGCACATATTCACCTTTTCGACCCGTGAAAGCTTCTGCGACGTGGAAAGGTTGTGACAAAAATTTCTGAATCTTGCGCGCGCGACCAACCGCGAGCCTATCCTCTTCAGTCAATTCCTCCATACCGAGAATGTTGATGATATCCTGGAGGTCTTTGTAACGTTGGAGCACTTTCTGTACACCACGCGTCACCGCATAATGCTCTTCGCCAATCACTTTCGGATCCAACATAATCGAAGAAGAATCGAGAGGATCCACCGCCGGATAAATACCGAGCTCCGCGAGCTGACGAGTCAGAACCACCGTCGAGTCCAAATGGCTGAAAGTCGTTGCTGGAGCTGGATCCGTGAGGTCATCTGCCGGGACATACACTGCTTGCACCGAAGTAATCGAGCCATCATTCGTCGTCGTAATACGTTCTTGTAATTCACCCATTTCATTTGCCAAAGTTGGCTGATAACCCACCGCAGAAGGAATACGACCGAGAAGTGCCGAAACCTCGCTTCCAGCCTGTGAAAATCGGAAAATATTATCCACGAAGAAAAGCACATCCTGTTTTTCTTCATCACGGAAATATTCCGCCATCGTCACACCAGTGAGTGCAACACGGAGACGTACACCTGGTGGCTCGTTCATTTGTCCGAAAACCAAACACGTTTTGTCCAAAACGCCACTCTCTTTCATTTCGTGGTAGAGATCATTTCCTTCACGAGTACGTTCGCCGACACCCGCAAAGACCGAGAAACCTCCGTGAGCAGTCGCGATATTATGAATCAACTCTGTCACGATGACCGTCTTGCCGACACCAGCTCCGCCGAAAAGACCCACTTTTCCACCTTTCATGAATGGACAAATGAGATCAATAACTTTAATTCCTGTTTCGAAAACCTCTGTCTTCGTCGATTGACTCACAAACGTAGGAGCCTTGCGGCGAATCGGATACTTCTTTTTGGTTTTTATTTCTCCAGCAATACCGTCAATTCCCTGTCCCAGCACATTCACCATGCGTCCGAGAACCTCGCGACCCACCGGAACGCTGATCGGATTTCCCGTACGTTTCACGACAGCACCTCTCTGGAGACCTTCTGTTGGACCCATAGCCACCGTACGAACCTGATTCGAACCGGTATGCTGCTGGACTTCCAGCACGAGCTTCTGTTTTTCAAATTCGATTTCCAGCGCCTCATAAATCTCCGGAAGCTCGCCCTCAAAAGAACAATCCACAACAGGGCCGATAATTTGAGTCACAGAGCCAGAAGAAAGTTCTTTTGATGCCATATTTGGAGAAAATAAAGGGTGATGAAAAGCAGAAAATTCCGCTCAATTTCGAAACGCCGAAAGTTTAATAACCTTTCCAAAAAAAAACAAGGGTGAAAAAGCAGAATTCCTGAAGTGGAGATTGACAACCACAAAAAAGCAGCAAAAATATCAGAAATTTCAGCTTTAGAAATTGACATAAAGGGAAAAATGCTATAGGTTGAAAACTCAAATATTCTCATTTTTCACAATCAAAATGGACCACAGAGATGATTTGCCGCTACTGGCAGGACAAGATAGCGAGGACGTCCTGAACGTATCGATAGGATTTCCAGAGAATAGAGAAAGAGTCGCACTTCTGGAAGATTGGCTTGGGAAGAGAGAAGGGAGAATTGGGGCTGCTACAAAGCTCGCCAACATCCTTGATGGTATAGGGCTGACAGCTTTTCGAACTTTGCCAAACATTCTCCGTGATGGAGTGAAAGACGGCGTACGGGAAGTCCTGGATGCCGTGGGCGGCATCATGCCTTTTCGGCCAGAATTACTAGTACAGGACATGTTGCACAAAACGAGAACGATGCATCCAGATCTCATAGATTTTTTGAATGAGCATGAAAAAGTTTTAAAAGCAGTGATTGAAGCAATGCCCAGGTGGGAAAATGGTAAAGGTACTGAACAGAAACCAGAAAAAGGAAGAGTTGCAAATATTTTTCAAAAAGTGGTAATTGCTCCAGTGGCAAAGGGAATTAAAGACATGAGGCTCGAAGAAAAAGACAAAAGACCAGAGAGGATAAAAAGTATTACAGAATGTACCGATGTAGAACTATTAAAAGTGGAACCCTCGGGAGAAGAGGTGCTGCAAGATGAAAGATTAGCATTGCTCTTGAATGACGAAAAAGCACAAGAGAGATACTTGAAAGAACTTTTTAGCTTGGAGGAGGCGGACAATGCCGAGGAACAATTGGCCTCCGATATTCAAATGTATCTACAGAGTGCGAATAAGGTTCATGAAAAAAGAGTAGTGCTTCTCTATCCGACAGAGCCAGAAACACAGCAAAAGCTCCAGTGGAGCAGTGCAGTACAGGAAGCGAAATCCTACCGAGAACTTTGGAAGTTGATACAGTGTCCGGGAACAGCGATATCCAAGACCAAAGGATCAGATAAAGAGGAAGAAAGGGATAGGAAAAGGATTCGAAAAGAGGCAATGTTAAAGCTCGCTTATTGCACACTTTTGGCAAGAGTGTTGCGATCTCGACAATATCAACTCAGGAAACCGATTGCTGCGTATCTCAGTGAATTGATTTTAACAAACCATGTCCAGGATCAAAAATTTGAGTATGGAGATGTATATTTTGACGTCCAAGATGGAGGAATAGATCTCTCAGAAACAGAAAAGTTCGGGTATCAAAAAACAAGAGTTGTGAAATGTAATCTCATAGGGAGAAACATTGAAACCAACGAACCAATCGGTCCAATCGAGGTCTATTTTTATCCAGGAAGAGACGAAAATGATGGCAGTACGATGGGCGAAGAAAATTTCAATGTTATCAACATCAAAGCTGCAGAAGTAATGATCTTGAAAACAATTATCAAGGATGAATCGCACCCAATGAACTTGAGGGACCCATATCGATCAACAGTCTTTGCGAAAAGAAAAGAAGACCAGCCGACAGCAGAAAAAATTCTCGAAAATGGACTGTTGAATCTTCCCAATCGGGTCAAAGGGAAAAGTGTAAAAAACAGAGCAACAAGCAGCAGCTATGATAAGGCAGTGGATCATGCAACAGTAGAGATAAGTATAAGCAAAGAAAGACTTGCGAAAGCGTGCCGGGTGCATGGAATATCGAGAGTTCCACAGTATAATGAAAACACATGGCTAGAAATGAGATATGGGAATGTTGATGTGCTGCTCGAAAGATGCGCAGATCAAGATCCTTCACATGGTATTTATAAAATTCTACAACTCCTTCGCGAAAGCGAGATAAGCATGCCATCAGATCTCTATCCAGATCACTGGCTCCTCCGCTTTTTGGAAGCCACGAGAAAAATATATCGTCAGCATGCAGCAGTAGACAAAGATAGCGTCGTATCACGACTCGTAGAGATGGCAAAAACAGAAGGGATCGAGAGAATTGCAGCAAGAGTCAAAAAAGAAAATCCAGCAGGAAGGATCTTGCACGCAGTAGCAGCTTTGCGAAAGCGAGTAAGAGACGAAGTCGGCTTATAGGAGTTGGAGAAATTCCTCCACCGTCACCACTTTTTGCTCCTTCGTCGCATAATTCCGCACCGCCACCGTCGCAGCATCTTTCTCTTTCTGTCCAACCACGAGGAGATACGGAATTTTCATCATCTCACCGGCGCGGATTTTTTTGCCAAGGGTTTCATTCGAACTATCGATCTCCACACGCACGCCAGCCTCGCGAAGTTTCTGGAAAACGCCGTTGCCATACTCCATGAAATCCTGTCCCACCGGCAGCACACGAGCCTGCACTGGCGCGAGCCACGCCGGAAATGCTCCCGCAAAGTGTTCGATAATGATTCCCATAAATCGCTCAATCGAGCCGAGAATCGCCACATGCAAAATCGCCGGACGATGAGCTTTCCCATCTTCTCCTGTATACGTCAGATCGAAGTTTTCAGGTTGGGTAAAGTCCAATTGCACCGTCGTCAGTTGCCATTCACGACCAAGTGCATCCTCCACCATCAGATCAATCTTCGGTCCATAGAAAGCCGCCTCGCCCTCACCAATGAAATACGGAGAACCCCAGCGCTTGATCGCTTCCACCAGTTTCTTTTCCGCCTTATCCCAGAGGTCATTATCCCCAAAATATTTATCAGGATTTTTCGGATCGCGAATAGAAATTCGTGCCTTGTAATTTTTAAAATCAAATGTATCGTACACCGATTTCGTCAGCCCGAGGATCATATCGATTTCAGATTCAATCTGATCATGTCGCACGAAATGATGAGTGTCATCCTGTGTGAGCGCACGAACCCGGAAAAGTCCATTCACTTCACCACTTTTTTCATTGCGGTACACTACCGTATTTTCCGCATAACGGAGAGGTAATTCACGATAGCTATGCGCCAGAGACCGGTAGAGTTCGAAATGATGTGGGCAATTCATGGCCTTCATCACAAATGCATCCCCCTCATCACCCTCCATGATCGGCATCATCGCGTCGTATTTCCCCAAATGTCCACTCTTCTCATAGAGCAGATCTTTCGCAATATGTGGAATGCAGACAAACGAATATCCACGAGCCACTTTTTCCGCACGAATATATTCTTCCAGATTTCGTTTCAACTGCGCACCACGAGGGAGAAACAGCGGCAATCCACCGCCCACAAGTGGACTATGCGTGAAAAGTTCCAGCGTTTTCCCCAGCAATTTATGATCGCGTTTTTTCGCTTCTTCCAGTTTTTTCAAATACTCGTCCAACGCTTCTTTTGTCGCAAAACACGTTCCATAAATACGCGTCAAAACTTTATTTTTCTCATCCCCACGCCAGTATGCACCCGCGACATTCAAAATTTTGAAATGCTGCATTTCCTGAGCCGGATTTTCACTGTGTCCACCACGACACAAATCCAGAAATCCACCCGGATCATTCTCCGTAATCATTTTTCCACCCGCCGCAAATTCATCAATCAGTTCGAGTTTGTATTCATTCCACGCAAAATCTTTGCGAGCCTGTTCCGCCGAGACTTCTTTCACCGCAAAAGATCCCCACGTCTTCACAATCTCGCGCATCTTCTCTTCAATTTTCGGAAAATCCTCTTCAGAAATTTTCACCTCTCCCAAATCAAAATCCTGATAAAACCCATTCTCAATCGCCGGCCCAATCGCATTTTTCGCCCCCGGCCAAATCGCCCGAACCGCAGCCGCCAGCAAATGCGCACACGAATGACGCACACCCTGAAGCTTGTCAGAATCCCCGAGCAGAGCCATTTTTTGATCTTGAGAAACGGAAGCCATACAAATGAAGTTAAAAAGGGATGAAAATGCCGAGCAAGGATAGCAAAAAAGAGAAATCGTGCCAATCGGCCAAATCCCCATTTCAGAAAAAGTTCATAAAAATCCTCAATCCTCCGCGCCCTCCATGCGACCAGAAGTTCCATCCTTTGCGCGAAGTGCAAGCAATTTCCTAACAAATCCAGACCGATCCATTCCGAAAGAATCGGCAGCAAGAGATTTGTTGTCCCCATGCTCTCTCATGGCCAATTCAAATAAAAAAAGTTCTATTCGATCTCTGTAAGTTTTATAACCAAATGCTCTGATATCCCGAAGTATCTGATCTGGTGATTTGCTACCCAGAATGTCAGCATGAATCACTGGTATATCGGATAATTCCTGAACATCCGGAGCAGGATCAGTACGACCTTCATCAGAACTTTTCCGCGAAATTTCTTTGCAAATATCATCCGCGCCAATCACTGGACCAGAAGAAAAAACAAAAGCTCTTTTCAAAACGTGCGCCAGCTCGCGAACATTTCCCGGCCACGAATATTTTTCCACAGTAGAGATAGCATTGTTGGAAAGAAATTTTTCATACCTCATGAGAACACTCAATTTTTTCATAAAAAAAGTCATAAGAGCATGGAGAGCCTGCACCGGACGTTCACGAAGAGGAGGAAGTTTGATGCGAAAAGGAAAACGATGATACAAATCACTTCGAAAACCTTTATCCAGATCAGCGATGTCTTTATTGGTCGCAGCAATGATACGGGCATTCGTAGGAACCGGCCTCGCACTTCCCACGGGAAAAAATTCACGTTGCTCCAGAACACGCAAAAGAGCTGCCTGAATTTCACGCGACAAATCACCAATTTCATCGAGCAGGAGTGTTCCATTTTCAGCCTCCCGTAAATACCCTCGACGACTCTGGTGCGCACCAGTAAAAGCGCCTTTTTCATGTCCAAAGAGCTCAGCGCCAGCCAAAGATTCAGAAATCGCAGCAGAATTGACACCAATAAGCTGACCAGTTCGACCACTATGCTCATGAATAAGACGTGCAATAACCTCTTTTCCGGTCCCGGTTTCACCTGTAATCAAAACAGGATCATCGAGAGAAGCAAGCGCACGAACACGATGGAGAACATCTTCCAAGCCTATGGAAATAAAATTTGATGGTTCAGCCGTAGATGGGGGAGTGCTGGACAAGGACATGGGCAAAATTTGGCAGCAAAAATACACCGAATTGGAATTATTGTAAAATTGAGTTTCAGGCAAAAAAATGTTATACAAACCGCACATGTTCCTCAAATCTCTCCATCTCCAGCATTTCCGCAATTACGATGCACTCGATATCGATTTTGCAAACGCAAATATCACCATCCTGACCGGCAAAAACGGCCAGGGGAAAAGCAATTTTCTCGAAGCCGTCTATCTGCTCGCGCTCACGAAGTCGTTTCGCACCCGAAAAGTGGAAAACATGGTGAAATGGGATCGCGATTTCTTCCGCGTGATCGGAAAAATCGCGCCAGCGCAGAGCGCGCCGGACGACATCACCCTCGAAAAATGCGTCGTCAATCTTCCCAAAAAAGAAAAAGCGTTCAAAAAAAATGATGTGAAAGTGAAAAGAGAAGCTTTCATCGGCCATTTTCAGGCAGTGCTTTTTCGCCCAGAAGACCTCATCATGCTCACCGGCGAGCCCGGACTTCGCCGCCAATACCTGAACAACATTCAAATCCAGACCGACCCTCACGCTCTCGCCACGCTCCAAAGCTATCACAAAGCTGTTCAGGAGCGAAACGCGCTGCTCCAGGGCAGGTCGCTCCTCCGCGACCAGCATTTCGACCAAGATCGCAATCTCGAAACGCTCGATCTCTGGAACCAACATATCGTCACCGAAGGCAACAAAATTCAGGAATTTCGCGAGAAATTTATCAGCTTTGCTCAAAGCCGAATAGAAAAGCCCTACGAGCTCCACTACGCTCCCAAGAAAAATCTGCAGGAACTCCTCGAAAAAAACCTGGAAAAAGACCTCCGCCTCGGCGTCACCACCGTCGGACCGCATCGAGAAGATGTCAAAATCACATTTCAAGGTCACGACATCCACGAATCCGCATCACGAGGCCAACTTCGCCGCCTCATGATTCTCCTGAAAAAAGTCGAAATTGAATGGATGCAACGCTGCTCCAAGCAAAATCCGATTCTCCTCCTCGACGACATTTTTTCCGAGCTCGACAGTGAAAACAAAGCTGAAATCATGCAGATTCTCCCTGAAGCACAGGTCATCATGACCATCGCCGAAGGTAATCCGCTCCCAGAATTCAACGCAACCCTCAAAGCACAAAGCACCGTTCGTCGCATACACCAGGGAGAAATCGACAGTGGAGCAGGAGTAAAATAAGGCAGAAGATTGACAAAAAGATTTAAAAAGTCATAATAACAAAACAGAAAGCCCTTTGAATGTATTTTATGAATGAAAGACAGCAGTACAATGCTGAAGGAACTCATACGTCAGGCATCAGACACATATCAGGCATCATGAGGGCAGTACCCACAGAATGCATAAACTTTTTCGGCGCAGAGGCAATACGGAAGCTGCAGGAAGTTGTAGAAGATCCAGAAATGAAAATTCTAGATCGAGCTGTAAAGGATGGAGGGCTGGATAGAAGAGCCGCAGTCCAATACGCAGCTACACTTCCAGAATTTCAAAATCTCATGGCAAGATTACGCACAGCAGTAGCTGAATTTGCAAAAGTTGCAAAAGAAAAAATTGCACCAGCAAACATCGCGCGATCACTCGAAGTTCACATCGTTCAGGACGAATGCCCAGCGTATACAAGCAAAAAAGATTCAGGGATTCAAAGAATATTATCGATGATCGAAAATTTCACAGAGAAAGATGACGAGGGAACATTAAAAGAGTTTTTTATGATTGAATTCTTCATGGCCTTTTGCCAGGAATTGCTTGCCATCATAAAAAATATAGAATTACCAGAAATATCGGAAGCAGAGCTCAAGAAACTAATACCGGGTCAGAATTCATTGTACCTAAGAAAAAATCCAGAAAAGAGATCAGAAGTCATTCATGAAATGCAGAAGAGGGCGCTCGAAAGTGGTATAAAAAATGCTATTGTAGCCTTCTACGAAAAGCACAATAGGCTACAGGAAGCCATACAGCAGGGTAAAATTCAATCCGCCCTGCAGTTTTTGGATATCAGAAAAACAGCAGGACTGATGCCACAATTAAGCGAATTTGCAAAACAATACGGAGCAGAAGTAGGTCATTTTGATCAGGGCATGTTGGAAAGATACAACGCAGATCAAGCTGCAGAAGTGAGTGGGATGTCAATTTTGCGCGGAGTCCAGGATGCTACAGAAAGCATTGAGAGAAAAGAAGTGCATATTTTCCCAACAAGAAACGTCGAAGAAAATGCTTTTAAAATCTGCCATGTAGATATCGTTCTCAATCGAAAAGATCGACAAAGTACGACAATACGTCTCTCTGTTTTTCGAGGGGATCACCCGATATGCATCGGAGATACAGTGACACCACTCACAAATTTTCTAGACGCAGAATCCTACGAACTTTTGCGATGCAAAATTCTTGATATCATTTGGAGAAATCTTCAGGGGCGCAAAGATGAATGGGAAGATTTACTCATCGGAAAGGGTGGGACAGATATAACTGGAGAAAGAACAGAAGAGGTTCGCGAAGAATGCAGGTATGTTTTTCAGCCATATGCAGGAGGCAAAGAACAAAGCAGTGGAACAGAAATGCACGGCGAAAACGGAGAGCCAGCGCACGACCAGATACCAGGAAAACAAGTAAAAAGACCAAAACTCACAATCTCTGCAAGACGTGTCCGTCAAATTCTTATCAATATCCTGGGTAATCCCATCGACACACATGGGAGCCATTGTGTATTTCAGCCAAAAGGTGGAGGGCCGAGAATCCACGTGCCGCTGCATGAAGGGCATGCAGTGAACCCTTATGTTCTTTTGGATAGACTGAGGGCACTCGGAATAGAGAAGGAATTCTTCGAAAGAATGTAGAGGGAAGTGTCAAAATCTGCTCAAGGGGACTAGTCAAATCACAAAGCCAAAAGCTTGCCAAAAAATGAGAAAAATGTTATAGTAAAAGAACATACCAAAAACCCTGAGTTCAGGGAGCCAAAACAAAAAAACAAAACTCATGAATGCTGTTCTCCAAATCTCCGGTTCCGCCATCCTTGCTATCATTCCGGCATTGCTCTGGATTAAGATTTTTCGAAGCCAAATTCATGAATCTCGCCGTCTCCTTCTCTACACATTTTTCATTGGCGCCACGGCAGTTTTCCCCATTCTTTTTTACAAATATCTTTGGCAATATTTCCCCTGGATCAATGCATTTCATTACACCGAAGGGTTTCAGGCAGACGTCATCGGTCTCAGTCATTTTGTGAGCATTCCCGTGAGTGTGGTCTTCACATTTTTCATCGTCGGATTCATCGAAGAAGCGATGAAAAATTTCGCCGTCAGAGTCGTAGATGATCGCAGTACCACGCGCAATATCGATGATGCCATCACTATGAGCATCGTCGCCGCACTGGGATTTTCTTTTACCGAAAACATCATGTATTTCCACGCCATCTGGATCCAGCAAGGCATGGAAAATCTCCTCATGCCGTTCATCTTCCGTTCGGTTTTCTCAACTTTCGCACACATCATGTTCTCCGCAATTTTCGGCTACTATTATGGCATTTCGTTTTTCGCAAAAGAATATCTCATCGCCAACAAGCGAACCATCTACTGGCCAAAGAAAATCCAAGCATGGTTCGGCATCCAAAAAGAAGAAATTTTCTCCATCAGTAAATGGGTTGAAGGCTTCCTCATCGCCGCCACTCTCCACGCAATTTACAATATTTTCCTCGAAATGAACTGGACATTCTTCCTCGTCCCGTTCCTCGGAATCGGATTTTTCTGGGTCAATCACCTCCTGAAACAAAAAGAGAACCAGAAAAATCTAGGATATTTGGTTGATTATACAGCAGAAGAGAAGAAAGAAAGTTTACAGTCAAGTTCACAGGAGATATAATCGTTGAAAACACCACCGAACCGATCGACAGAGCAAGGAAGCAGCTTCAGGGGGGGGGGTAAAAATATTGCCACTATACATTTTTTGTTTTAGAATTCACTCACTATGAGTGCTGTCATCAATGTTGAACGGGATCTAACAGAGCTGGATAAAGGAAAAGTTGCAGACTTTTTGCTTTCTACTCAAGAGGCCATTGAAACTTCAGAGAATCCTTCCTCTCGCGAGCTTGTCCAGCGCAGACTTGCCGTGCAGCGCATAAGAGAAGAGGTGAAAGCTTTATTGGCCAGCCGAGAATTGAACACAGAAACAGAAGCCGATTGGAGAGGATTCGAAGATATTGTTTCTCGGTTATTGCTAGAGAATTTTACCCGACAGGTAGGCACTGATGATCGCATCACAATCGTAGGATTGAACGCCGTAAAAGATCATCATTATATCGTTCCATCCGGAACGACCGAAAGACGGACATACATGGGTCTTCACAGAAAGAGCTACGATAATGATGGATTATCCGTTGTAACTGCTTCAAAACCAACGCTCCATGAACAACAGCCTTTCCATGCCCATGCCGTAAGCGACGAAAACTCTTTGGCCATCCACCCAACTCATGGTCTTGCTTTTTTGAATGGAAATCACTCAAGCCAAGCTTTTACTCTCGCCGCTCGTCCAGGACAAATGTTACATTTTTCAACTTTTACCCCACATACCTTACTGAATCCTAATCTACACCCCTCTGTAGATGTCAGCATCAAGGTTCCAGAAGCTTTGGGTGATCGAATCAGTTTGAATCCAAAAAATATTGGAGATCATTTGGTGGCAAATAGAGAACGTGTCATGAAGGCGATGTTTCAAAAACCACACCTGAAAAATCATGGCGAAGGATACAAAGAGACAGTCTACACCATCGAAAATTGCGGGAGAAGGTATTTCGTACATTTTTTAAAGCTTGATCCTGGAGTGACTTACGAGATTGCTCGCCAAGAAGATATTGCTCCAGATTCATTAGAATTAATGCAGGGATTTGCTGGATTAGGGAGTCTGAATGTCGATGTACGCATCGACGATGGAGCAGATCATTCTCATCTTGCTTTCGGAGAATTTGCAGTTGTTCCCCGAGTCATTTCTTCTTACAGTGCGACGAATCTCAGGAAGGACGCCCCAGTTTTACTGTATAGAGCCTATGAGGTTCCGGCGACTCAAGAAGAAACAAAATCCGCCTGGGGAGAATTGAGAAATTTGCCAGAAAAAGTCTAAGTTTCGTTCATACCAGATTGATAGCCTTCGACAGACTGCGCACAAAAATCTCTAGGAAGTCTCTCCATACACCCTTGTTTTCCGGCAAACAATATGCTAGCGTACCTCGTACTTAAAGCTAAAAATTTTTCATGCCCGATCATATCGTCGTCAAAGGTGCCCGTCTCCACAATTTGAAGAATTTGAACGTCGAAATTCCGCGTGACAAACTCACAGTCGTCACCGGTGTTTCTGGCTCAGGGAAGTCATCACTCGCGTTCGACACCATTTACGCCGAAGGCCAGAGAAGATACGTCGAAAGTCTTTCCACATACGCTCGAAATTTCCTCCAACTCATGGAGAAACCGGATGTCGACTCGATCGAAGGGCTTTCTCCGGCCATTTCCATCGATCAAAAAACCGCACCACGAAACCCGAGATCGACGGTCGGAACCGTGACCGAAATCTACGACTATCTCCGTCTCCTCTTCGCCAAAATCGGTCATCCACATTGTCCAAATTGCGGCAAAGAAATCGCCCGTCAATCCGTGAGCCAAATTGTCGAATCTATCGGTCAGATGCCAGAAGATCGCAAAATCCTCGTCCTCGCGCCTGTCGTGCGCGATCGCAAAGGTCGTCACGAAAAAGTGTTCGAAAAAATGAAAAAAGATGGTTTCGTTCGTGTCCGCATCGACGGGGAAGTCATGAGTATTCTCGACGTTTCAGAGCTCGACGAAAATAAAAAGCACTCCATCGAAATCGTCGTCGATCGTCTCGTCGTGAAAAATTTCAAAGCACAAAAGCAAAAACTTTCCTCCGGAGAAGAAATCGACGCACCCAATCCTGACCGCACACGCCTCGCCGATTCTATCGAGACCGCCATGAAAAATGGTGAAGGTCTGGTGATCATCCAAGATTTCGACAGCAAAGAAGAGAAAATTTTTTCTGAAAAATTTGCATGTCCGGGTTGTGACGTCAGCATTCCAGAAATCGAACCACGCAGTTTTTCTTTCAATAGTCCCCACGGCGCATGTCCGACCTGTCACGGTCTGGGAACTAAGCTCGAAATCGATCCAGAGCTCGTTCTCTCGAATCCGGAATTAAGTCTTGCAGAAGGCGCCATCATGCCATGGTCCGCGACCGTTTCACATCTCACATGGTACAACAAGATCCTCGAAGCTGCCGCAAAAATCGAGAAATTTTCGATGAACATGCCCGTGAAAAATCTTTCGAAAGAAGCAATGCACAAAGTCCTCTACGGCACCGGCGATCGCAAATACACCATCAACATCGGCAACGGTTCCGTGAACGACGACGATGACGATGAAGGCTCACCAGGAAGAGGTTTTCGAGGAGAATACACAACGACTTTCGAAGGAGTCATCCCGAATCTCGAACGCCGCTATCTCAGTACCGAATCCGATTACATTCGCAAAAAAATCGAAGGTTTCATGCGTATTCTCGATTGTCCCGAATGTCACGGCAATCGCCTCAGGAAAGAAATTCTCGCCGTCAAAATAAACGATCGATCCATCATCGACGTCACAAAACTTTCTGTGGGTAAAGCGAGTGAATTTTTCAAAGGCCTTGTCCTCACCGAAACAGAGAAGAAGATCGGAAAACTCATTTTCCAGGAAGTCGGCAGTCGTCTGGGCTTTTTGACAGACGTCGGTCTCTCGTATCTCACACTCGATCGCGCCGCCAACACGCTCTCTGGTGGTGAAGCGCAGCGCATTCGTCTCGCAACACAGATCGGTTCCCGCCTCTCGGGTGTTCTCTATGTTCTCGATGAACCGAGTATTGGTCTCCATCAAGCCGATAACGAGAAACTCATCAAAACGCTCGTTACCCTCCGCGATCTCGGCAACACCGTGATCGTCGTCGAACACGACGTCGACATGATGAAAGCCGCCGATCATCTCATCGATGTCGGTCCCGGAGCAGGGAAGTATGGCGGACAAATTATTTCACAGGGAACTCCAGCTCAAGTCATGGTCGACAAAAACTCGCTCACAGGACAATATCTCTCCGGAAAAAAAGAGATACCAATCCCGAAAAAACGTCGTGAAGGCAACGGAAAATTCCTCAGCATCGTCAACGCCATTGAGCACAATCTCAAGAAAGTCAGCGCCGATTTCCCACTCGGCACATTCATCGGAGTCACTGGCGTTTCTGGCTCAGGGAAGTCCACACTCATCAACGACATCCTCGTGAAACGTGTCGCTCACGAGCTCTACGGTTCCACTGACGTCCCCGGAAAACACGAACGTATCGAAGGCCTCGGTCATCTCGACAAAATCATCAACATCGACCAATCGCCAATCGGCAGAACTCCGCGCAGTAATCCTGCAACCTACACCGGCGTCTTCACCGACATTCGCGACCTCTTCGCGCAAACATCAGAGGCAAAACTTCGAGGCTACAAGCCAGGAAGATTTAGTTTCAACGTCAAAGGTGGCCGTTGCGAAGCGTGCTCCGGCGATGGCATCAAGAAAATCGAAATGCACTTCCTCCCCGACATTTACGTCCCCTGCGAAGAGTGTAAAGGCCGCAGATACAATCACGAAGCCCTCGAAGTTCGCTATCGTGGCAAAAACATCGCCGACGTCCTCGACATGACCGTCGACGAAGCTCTCGAGTTTTTCCAATCCATCCCAAATATCAAAACGAAAATGCAAACCCTCGCCGACGTCGGCATCGGCTACATCCATCTCGGACAATCCGCCACCACCCTCTCCGGAGGAGAAGCGCAACGCATCAAACTCTCCACTGAACTCTCCCGCAGACCCACCGATTCCACACTCTACGTCCTCGACGAACCCACCACCGGCCTCCATTTCGAAGACATCAGCAAACTCCTCGACGTGCTCCAGAGACTCGTAGAAAAAGGCAACACCGTCGTCGTCATCGAGCACAACCTCGACGTCATCAAATCCGTCGATTACATCATCGACCTCGGCCCCGAAGGCGGCGACAAAGGTGGCGAAATCGTCGCGACCGGGACCCCAGAAGAGGTCGTGAAGGAGAAGAAATCACTCACGGGGAAGTGGTTGAAGCATATTTTGTAATTGCAATATTGGAGAGTTTTAAGTATAATGAGAATATAAAGAAAAAATAAGAAAGTTATAAGTATGATTAAAACTTATAAAAGCAGGGAAAAGTACATAAAAAAGATTGAACCTTTCATGGGAAAGGAAGGGTTGATAAAGGTTCTCATGGGACAAAGGAGAGTTGGGAAAAGTTATATTCTTCTGGAACTCATGGATGCAGTACGCAAAAAATACGGGAAAAATGCAAAAATAATCTC
>JBBTWG010000041.1:12515-18749 GCA_038062935.1 Patescibacteria group bacterium | reverse complement strand
ATCAAATGAAAAAATTAAATGAAAAGCATGATCGGGAATGGACTGATTTCGAAGTTCGCAAGAAACGTGAAGCTCTGCAAAAAGCTGAATCTGTAGCGGAAAAAACAGAAGTACAAACAGAAGAAGAGCTTTTGAAAAAATTGTCTGAGGCGTAATTTTTATGACTCGATTCCTGTCAGCAATGCCTCGACCACCAGTCGTCGGAGGTTTGTTCCTAGTGGTGTACAAGTGATGAGTGTGAGGCGATTATCTGGAGTCTGTTGGAGAACTTTGAGATCGGCTGGTTTCACTTCGTAGATGCTTTTGGCTGTGTAGAGATACTTTTTCCCACCGCTGAAAAGCACAATTTTGTCTTCGAGCTGGACATCATGGAGGAGCGCAAAGACATCCTTGAATCGACCTTGATCCCATGGGAAATAAGAGCTGTGGCCGGTGAGCACCACGTTTCCTGGATTTCCAGGAAATGCTGTGCCAGGATAATGGATAATCCCATGCTGCAGGGATTTCTGCATATCCTTTTCGAGTCCTTCCCAATCGCGCTTGATGAGATTTTGGCTACTGACGGCGACAATTGGAACATTTTTATTAATTCGTGGAATGATCAATCGCTTATCGGGTGGAGCAATTTCGAGCATAAGGTCGGGAACCTGTTTCTCGGCGAGAACTTTGTTGGTGATGATGGGGAGAGGCTTCTCCTCTGCTGGTTTTTCTTTTTTTGTGAAATCATGAAGGACGTTTGTTTGAGCGATTTGTGTGGTGGCTTTCGTCCATTCCCATTGCGCGATTTGGCTGATCGCGGCCCAGTTCATAGCGACAAAGAGGACGATGAAAATGAGGATCGCAAAGAAGGCCTGGTGCAAGAGTGAAAAAGCTCCATCGCGCCATTTGGATTTTTTGAGGCTATAGGTCTCTCCGAAGATAGCTTTTTTGGGTTCTGTCATTCAGGTCATTATAGCACGATTCAGCTTTGGAGGCAATATCTTTGAAGAGACACTGCGGGCTATTCCCCCACGATAATCCCCCCACCTACAAGCCGATCACCTTCGTAGAACACCGCGGATTGACCTCTCGTGATGGCGCGCACTGGGTTTTCGAAGTTGAAAATAGCTTTTGTGGAATTCACCTTGAGCGTCCCTGCCATCGGACGAAATCGATAGCGAATGCGACTTTCGAGAGCGAGTTCTTTTTCTGGCCAGACGCCGTCGATGAAATTGAGTTTTTCGACAGTGATATTTTTCTGATAGAGTTCGCTTTCTTCTCCGACGACGACGGAGTTTGTTTTTTTGTCGAGTCCGACGACGAACATCGGGTTTTCGTTGCCGCCGCCGACGCCTTTTCTTTGGCCAATCGTGTAGAGCGGCAAACCTTCGTGTGTGCCGATTTTTTTGCCTTTGGTCGTGACGATGTCGCCGGATTCAAATTCTTTTTTGTCGAGATAGCGTTTCAGGAAGTCGGTGTATTTCTTGTCGCCGTAGAAACAGAGATTTTGGCTTTCTTTCTTGTCCTGTACTTCGTCGAGACCGAATTCTTTTGCCATTGCGTAGGTCTCGGCTTTTGTGAATTCTCCGAGTGGAAAAATAATATTTTTGAGTTTTTCTTGTGTGAGCGTATAGAGAAAATAGGTCTGATCTTTCACGAGATCTTTGGCGACATGGAGTTCGTGGATTTCTTTGCCGTTTTTCTTCACCACTTTTTTGCGGACGTAATGGCCGGTGGCGAGATAATCGGCGTTGAGTTCTTTGGCGACTTTCAGAAGGGCACCAAATTTGATGCTCCGGTTACATTCGACACAGGGATTTGGAGTCTCTGCATTTTTGTAGGTGTCGAGGAAATAATCGACGATCGTTTCTTTGAATTTTTTCTCGAGATTGATGACGTAAAAAGGCATGTCGAGCTTTTTGCAGATCGAGCGCGCGTGCTCGAGACTTTCGACGGAGCAGCATTTATTTTGCGGCAAATTTGGATCGCCACCATTGACCTCTGGTCCGATCGGATCAGTCCAGAAATGGAGATGAATACCGATCAGTTCGTGTCCTTCTTTTTTGAGTAATGCCGCGGCGACGGAAGAATCGACTCCACCGGACATGGCTACGACGATACGCATGGGGAGGTGTGTTACATGTGACGTGTGACTTTTGACATGTGACTGGTCACATGTTTCTCATTGCTTCTCCGCGTATTTTGGCATACAATTGAGGTTAGAACAATATCTTCTGGTTTCAATTTTTATGAATCGAGTTGATTTTGAGGATATTCTCCTCACTGAAATTCGCTCCATTGTGCATTCTGCGAAGGATCAGCTTCCAGGTTTTCGTGAAGATCGTTTTTTGCGTGCCTATACATTTGCCAAAGATGCCCACGAAGGTCAATTTCGAAAAGATGGTGTGACACCTTATATCGTCCACCCTGTTGAAACAGCGAAGATTCTCTCTTCTTTTACCTCCGACGAAGATACCCTTATTTCAGCTCTTCTCCATGATGTTCCGGAGGATACCTCCAGGAGTGTCGAAGAAATTGAAGATACTTTTGGAACTCCGGTGGCTTTTTTGGTTGATGGCATTACGAAACTTTCAAAAGTCCACTATCAAAACAATATGGAACAGAGACAAATTGAGTCTCTCAAAAAAATGCTCATTCATACTGCACGCGACCCGCGAGTTATTCTCATCAAACTTGCTGATCGCCTCCACAATATGCGGACTTTGCAGTTTGTCGATAAACCAGAAAAGCGCAAACGTATTGCGAGAGAGACACTTGAAATTTATGTTCCTATGGCCAATTTACTCGGCATTCAAGGGATTAAATCAGAAATGGAAGATTTATGTTTCAAACATCTCTATGCTGAAGAATATGAACAATTTCATGAATCTGTTCGTAGCTCGGAGAAGCAGACTCGTCCGATTTTAGAGAAGACTCTCTTGCTTCTCGAAGAAGAGTTTCAGAAACATCACATAGAGGCCTCTTTTTTGCATCGCAAAAAAACGCTGTACAGCATTTTTCAGAAACTCCAGTCTGAAAAGAAAGATGTCTCTGATGTGTACGATATCATCACACTTCGTGTTTTGGTCGATGATATCGACGATTGCTACAAAGCGCTTGGGATTATTCATACTCTCTTTAAACCAAAAACTGGACGATTCAAAGACTATATCGCTCTTCCAAAAGCGAATGAATATCGGAGTCTTCATACGACTGTTTTTTGGTTGAATGGAGTTCTTACAGAATTCCAAATTCGCACTCAGGATATGCATCGTCAGGCAGAAATTGGCATTGCGAGCCTGATGAAAGATCACGACAAGAACGACTCTGAATGGAAACAACGCCAGTTTTGGGTTGATGATTTTCTGGCAGTACAAGGGCAAGAAAAAAATGACCAGGAATTTCTCGAAGATCTCAAAGGAGATACTCTTGAAGATCGCATCTCTACTTTTACTCCGACTGGTGACTCAATTTATTTACCAAAAGGATCAACGGGAGTTGATTTTGCTTATGCAGTCAAGACTGATGTTGGTAACCATGCCGTGCGACTTGATGTGAATGGAGAAGAAAAAAAACTTATCAGCGTTCTTAAAAATGGCGATACTGTTGCTGTTCTCACTTCGGAGCATGCTCATCCACAATACGAATGGCTCTCTTTTTGTAAAACACATCTCGCCAAAACACAGATTCGTGAATTCTTCAAAAAAGAGTCGCGAAAAACTAAGATCAACAAAGGAAGATCAATTCTTCAGAAATTTTTTGACCGAGCGGGTTTGGGCCTCGTGGATGAAATCAGTTTTTCGGAACTCCAGGAATCTTTGAGCAAAATCATTCATGTAAATTTCAAAAATTTAGACGAGCTTTTTATTGCTATTACTGAAGGATCTGTCGATCCACTTGAGGTTATTGGCGCGCTCTTTCCTGATAGACATTTGAAACACATCCGACGATCTGGGTTTTTCTCTTCATTGTTTTCACGGATCAATTTTTTTCGTAAAAAAAATACTCAACTTGTAGAGCTGCGCATTTGTGGCATCGATCGAGCGGGTTTATTGAAGGATATTGTCGATGTTTTGAGTCAATTTTCGTTGAATATTTCAAAAGTCAAAGGATGGAACAAAACCCACGGAAAAGGAAAAGGGATGGTACTTGTGGCTCTGGAACTCGAAACTTTTGATCTTCTGAATGCTATTTGCTCTCACCTGGAACAGATTGATGGTGTCGAAAAAGTAGAACGTGTCTTTTTTGGAAAACATCTCAGCTTTTTCCTGGCGCTCTTTGTGGCTCTGGGATTCTGGATTTCTCATCCATTGCTCCTGCAAATGCTGATCGATTCCGGCGTTATTCAGAATTCATTTGCTGTCGGGTCTTTTCTTTTTGCTGGCCTTTTTATGATTCTCTATCTTTCGCTCTATTTGCATGTGGCGACGCGACGATGCTTTTCTGCTTTTCGAGAAACGAACGAGATGTTTTTCAGCATCCTTTTCTTGTCGCTTTTTGCTCTAGCAACTATTCTCGCAGAACTTTTCTATTATCATGCATATTTCTATGACTGGCTCTCCGTGGTTCTGGGACTCACTTTTGTGAGCCTTTATATCGTATTTCAAATATTCCAATTCTGGAAAATCAAAAAGCGTCTTAAGATGAAAATCTGAAATGCATGACATCACCGTCCTGGACGGTGTAGTCTTTTCCTTCGAGGCGCAGGAGACCTTTTTCTTTTGCTTGCTGTTCGCCGCCGCTCGCGATGTAGTCTTTGTAACTGACGACTTCTGCTTTGATAAATCCTTTTTCGAAATCGGTATGGATCACGCCTGCGGCTTGTGGAGCTTTTGCACCTTTGGGTACTTGCCATGCACGAACTTCCTGGACTCCAGCTGTGAAATAAGTCATGAGGCCTAGTAAATCGTATGCCTGTCGAATGATGGAGTTGAGACCGCTTTCTGGAATTCCTACCGCGTTGAGAAGTTCTTTTGCTTCTGCCGGAGGAAGCTCGACGAGCTCTTCTTCGATTTTGGCACAGACAGGAACGATGGAAGATGGCGAAATTCCTGGCATGTGTGTTCCTATAAATTCTGGGAAATTCTGAAGTTCGTCTTCTTTTACGTTCACGACGTAGAGCTGTGGCTTGATGGTGAGGAAATGGAGGTCGCGGACTCCGAGCTTTTCTTCGTCAGTGAGTTCCAGCTGGTTGAGCATCACGCCTTTGTTGAGAGCTCCTTCTATTTTCTCGAGAAGTGCTGCAGCGGCGATTGCTTCTTTTTTGCCAGTACGAGCTTCTGAACGAGCTTTATCAAGCCGCTTTTCGAGCGTTTGCAAGTCGGCAAGCATGAGCTCTGCTTCGATGATTTCTATGTCTCTTTTTGGATTCACATCACCGTGGACGTGGATAATATTGTCGTCTTTGAATCCACGAACGATTTGCAAAATTGCATCGCACTCACGGATATGTGCAAGGAATTTATTCCCGAGACCTTCGCCTTTGGATGCGCCTTGGACGAGGCCGGCGATGTCGTGGAATTCGACGACTGCTGGAAGAATTTTTTGAGGGTGGACGATTTCTGAGAGTTTCTGGAGGCGTTCATCTGGGACTTCCACGATGCCGACGTTTGGATCGATCGTCGCAAAAGGATAATTTGCCGCGAGCGCTTTTTTTGACCTGAGCAGCGCGTTGAAGAGTGTCGATTTGCCGACGTTTGGGAGGCCGACGATGGCGATGGAGAGGGACATGATTGCGTGAATTGTTCCTTCTTCGGTGTGGTTTGTCAAACTTTTCTCCACTCGTCAATCGTGAGTTGGCCGGGTGCGGTTCTGGAATTTTTACTCAGGGCGACATAGGCGATTTCTGAACCTGATTTATAGCATTCGAGTCGACTTTTTTGCGATTTTTCACTCATGCCGTGGATGATGATTTTCTTTTTGAGTGTTTTGTATTTTTTGAGAACGGCGAGGAGGACTCTTTCGTCTTCTTCTTTTTTTATTTGTGTGGCGATTTTAGCAATGTCGGCTCCGAGAGCGAATATTTGACCGATGATTCTTTCGAGCATTTTCTGGGACGGTGTTTTCTCGTAATTGTGATGCGAGAGAATGAGCTTCATTCTTCCCTTTTCTGTTGCGACTTTTTGAATAATTTTTTTCTTGATTTTGATGTCGAGGTCGATGAAAGCGCTTTTTCCACTAATCACCTTCTGAAACTGTTCGACTGTCGGATGTTTTCGATTCACGAAAATCGTGGGGCGTGTCGAGAGTTCTATG
>JBBTWG010000041.1:0-12505 GCA_038062935.1 Patescibacteria group bacterium | reverse complement strand
AGAGTTCGATGATTTTTCGAATGTCCGGATTCTTCAAATCATCGAGCCAGATTTCCAAGAGATCTGGGTTTTTCTTTCCGGCTTTTTTGATGAGAGAATAAAGTTCTTTTTCGGAGCGTGCGTGGAGCGGGATACAGAGCATTGTAAGTTTTTACGTGTCGATCACCAATAATTTTATCGTATCTCGCGCGGTTTTGATATTCGGAAATGTGGGATAGAGCTGGATGTGATGGATGTGCTGCAATGTGTAATAGAGGAGCGAATTCATGTTGTTATTGATGACGATTTCGACTTCCTGTTTTTCCAGGATTTTTGCGATTTTGGTCACGCTATCGGGAGTTTTCATTTCGACTTCGAAGAATCTTTCGTTGTCTGCCTCTTTTTCGTGGACGTCGACAATGAGGTAATATTTCATATCTTTTTCGTTCATGGCGACCTCTGCGTCGAGACCGTTTTTGTCTTTTACAGGGATGGCAACCTGAATTTTTGAAGGCTTCGGAATTTTGAAATAGATCACAATGTCTTTGATGAATGGATCGATCTCGTGAACTTTTTCCTGGAGGTGTGCGATTTCTGTTCGGATATTCCTGGCGTCAACGAATGATGGAATCTCGAGATAAATTTCTCCGAAGATCCAGGCGCCGGCTCTGCGGAGACGGATTTTCTTGATTTCTGTCACGATTTTTGCATTTTTTTGAATCGTAGTTTCAATTTTTGCAACAAGCTCTGGGTCATTCCAATAATCGAGAAGATAGAAAACGGAAGCTTTGATACTTTCGATGCCGAATTTCAGGATGACGAGCGAGATTAGTATGCCGATGCTTGCTTCGACGTATTGCAGATGATAAAGGCTGGCAATGACTGCTGCGAGCACGGCAAAGGACATAATAATTCTTATCTGCCTTCCTCTTGCATTCATTTCCAAAGAAATTACGTGTGACTCTTCTGCGGTTTTTTTCAAAACATTGGCGTAATTGATGGAGAGTGCGATCGAAAAAATACCGACACCGATGGTGATGTAGGGGTCTGTGATGGACGGAACTTTATTGAAGTTCTGTATACTACTGATGAGTATTTCGCCTCCGAAATAAACCATGGAAGCTGCAATGAGAAAAGCGATGAAAGTATCAACTTTGTAATATCCGTATTTGAAGCCTCCTTCTGCGCCTCTGTTACTGAGCTTGAGGCCCACGTAACTTCCGATCAATCGAATGATTTCTGAGCCTGTCGAGAGCGCATCGGCCATGAGAACCGTTGCTCCACTCATGATTCCTGCAGCTAATTTGAGCAAACAGACCAGCACGAGGCCAATAATTCCTCTTTGGATAATTTTTTCGCCGTAGTTCATTCCGGATACTCCTTGATTTTGCATATCCGTTTATTATACCATACTTTCAGCTTTATGAAAACTGTTACTTTATACACAACTTCCCAGTGTTCTTTTTGCTCCCAGGTGAAGGAATACCTCAAAAACGGCCAGGTCCCATTCACGGAATTCAACGTGATCGAAGATCCTGACCGTTTGGACGAAATGAAGCTGCTTAGCGGAGGCTCACTCTCTGTTCCGCTCGTGGTGATCAATAAAGATCTTCCTGATCAGAAAGCATATATTGGCTTTCAGCCTGATGTACTGGATCGAGAACTTTTTTGATGGAACGATGCTCTCTTCTGACTTCTTCGTGCTTGCGCAATTGCACCATGATGCGATCTTTGGCAAGATCAACAGCTTTTTGAATCGTATGGCTCGCTTCTTTTCCGACTACTTTCTTCTGAGGAACCGTGAGAATCATTTCGACCTGGAATGCGTTGTTTTTTTCGAATCGTTCTGTGGTGATCTGGAGCTGGACTGAGTCTTCTGCGAAATGCGAAAGGAGCCGACTGAGGCTCTTCATTTTCTTATCGACGTATTCGCGAAGTTGCTTTTCTTCCGCAGAAGAAAGAGCTTTTGAGAAGAAAATAATTTTCATAACGGAAAGGGTTATGAACTAAAAGTGGACGTCTTCATTATCTTCCTCTTTTGTTCTTTTGTAAAAAACTTTTACTTTCTGTAGAATCATGGTGTGGCAGATTTCACACAATTTCAGAAGCTGTACGAAGAGCATATGCCGAAGCTGTATCGATACGTGTACTCACGGAGCGGTTTGGACTCAGCCGTTGCGGAAGATTTGACGTCCGAAATTTTCATGAAGGCTCTGGAACATTTCGATGGATACAAAGCTGATTTTCCTTTTGGAGCTTGGCTTTTTGGCATTGCACGCAATCATCTCATCGATCATTACAAAAGAAATGCCAAGAAAAAAACTTCTTCGCTGGATGAGATTGAGAATCTTCTTGCTTCAAGCGAAAATATCCCAGAAAAGGCTGAATCCGCCCTGTGGAATGAGCGTTTACAGCAAGCTTTGAAGCAGCTTCCCCCAGAAAAGCAAGAACTTGTAACTTTACGGTACGTCAGTGGGTATTCATACGCGGAGATGGCAAAAATCCTTGGAAAGGAAGAAAATGCTGTCAAAGTTGCTACCTTCCGTGTCACTCAACATCTCAAAGATCAACTTTCTTTTTTTGTTACTTCTCATGATGCCTGATATTGAATCACTTTTGGAACAGCTTGGTAAGGATGCGGGTCCTTCAAAAGCTTTTGAACAGCGGCTGCTGAGCCAGCTGCGAAGGCGTCATGTCATGATGCAATCTGAAGAGAAAGCTCCAGCACATGAACGATTTTTTTCTTATCACTTCTTGAGAGCATTTGGGAAAAGGGGGTTTTCTACTCTCGTTGCCGGACTTTTCATTGCCTCTACTGGTGGTATTTCTACGTATGCTTATACGAGCGACAATGTTACGCGTGATTCTTTCCTGTATCCCGTCAAAAAAACACTAGAGTCTGTCGAAAAAAGTTTCGTTTCGACCCCGGAGGAAACTGTCCAATTCCACCTGAAAATGATGGAGAGACGGCTCGCCGAAGTACGTCACATCTCTGAAGTTCGTGGTGTTGCTGACGAAGCAACTTTGAAAGATTTCTCGACTGAATTCAATGAAGGCGTGACTGTTGTCGCTGCACTCCCTCAACCTGCTCAACGTGAAGTATTTTTCAAAAAGTTTGAAAATGTGATCGACACTCATGAAAAGATTTTTATAGCTGCTCAGATTGTTACGGACCCTGTTATTACAGATTCTGTTGTTCGAGATCCTATCGTTGCAGATCCTGTTGTTTTGCCTGCTGTTGCAGCACCTTCTCCAAAAGAGAATGACACTTCTGTACCTCAGGCTGAATCTGTCCCACCTGCTGTTTTGCCGACACTAGAAGTACGAGTAGAGAACAGGTCTGATGTTGCGCCGATTGTTCCTGTTCCAGAAATTACTCGACATCGTGATGTACGTCGCGAAGGTTTCACATCTCCTCATCTTGAGGCGATACAACAAAGACTTCAGGAGGCTCGTCAAGAGATTGCTCAGGAACGAGTTCAATTAGAATCTGTCGTCGCTCCGACACCACTTCCTGTAGAGGCAACTCCTGTTCGAGAAGAGATTCGTGAGCAGCGTGAAGTGATCCGCAGTATTCGCGAAGAGAAACGCACAGAGATTCGTGATATCCGTGAAGATCGAAGAGAAGAAAAAAGAGAAAATCGAGAAAATCGAGAAAGAACTCGAGAAAATCAGCCTGAAGAACAGAAAACTTTTTCTCATGAACAAGCGTTAGAAAAAATCTTCGACCCTGTCGTTACGCCTGATGCTCCTCGCACCACTATTCGAGAAAACCATGATGTAAATCCTCCGGAAATATCACCAGAATCTCCTGAGGGGCCTCGTTTGGATATCGTAGAAAGTCCAGAGAATAATGAGCCTGCTGGACCACGTATGTCTGATACATCGATAATAACTCCTGAAACTCAACCCTCATCTCATGAGGAAGTGGATGGTCCTCGACTCAGCATTGAATCTCCTCCATCTGAAACACCTTCACCTGCGCGATCAAGAGATGATTCAGAAGTTGCTCCTGTCGACGATCGAGATGCTCCAAAATCACGACAACTCCTCCAACAAGCCCGAAAGGCTATTCGTCCTGTAATTGAAGATTTTATGAAGAAAGGCAGGAGGGAGTAAAGCCTTTTTGCACCAAAAAAGATATTTTAACTTGGTGCCGGGAGGCAGAATCGGACTGCCGACACCACGATTTTCAATCGTGTGCTCTACCACTGAGCTACCCCGGCGTGGTTGTAACTTGCGTTATTTTATAGAATCCCTCCATCTCTGGCAATGTGACTTCCTCTTTTTGGTTTTTTGACCTAAAATGAGCTTTGCTTTACTTCTAACTTCATTTTCTATGGATCAACAGCCACAAAAATCGTACTTGAAGGAGTTTTTTCTCTATTCTCTTGCGGTGGGGACGCTCTATTTCAGTGTTGGAAATCTCATTTATCTTTTCTTCGAATACATCAATAAGGTTGCTCCGGATGTTCTGAATGGCGGCTATTTCGGCTCGAACGATAGCGGCATTCGATTTGCTATGGCGACGCTGATCATTCTCTTTCCGGTGTATATCGCAACTTCATGGTTTTTGAAAAAGGATCTGATTGCGAATCCTGAAAAACGTGATATTCGGGTTCGAAAGTTTTTTGTTTATTTGACGCTCTTTCTATCTTCCGTGGCGATGATTATTGATCTCGTAACGTTGGTTTATAATTTTTTTGAGGGAGAGTTAACGTTGAATTTTTTCCTAAAAATCTTCGTCGTGATGCTCGTGATGGGCGCTGTTTTTGCTTATTATTTCTGGGATTTGAGACATGAGCTCACTGCGCAGTCGAAGCCTTCGAAAGTTCTGGGATGGTCTGCGATGAGCTTCGTGGTCGTGAGTGTTTTGGTTGGATTTTTCATTATTGGATCACCTTTTACTCAGAGAATGCGTCGTGTAGATGAGATGCGTATTCAGCATCTTTCGATGCTGCAGGACAATATTATCTACAGCTACTGGGTCCCAAAAGCAAAATTACCTGCTTCTTCTGAGGATGTACGACAGGTGACAGGCTGGCAGAACGATCCAGAGACGAATCAGCCATATGCCTACAGATTGCTTTCAAATCTTTCTTTTGAGCTCTGTGCAGATTTCTCGCTGGCTTCCGGGAAAGATGACTACAAGGGTTCTGCGACGAACGATAATTGGAACCATAGAGCTGGAAAAATGTGCTTCAAGAGGACCATCGATCCTGAGATTCATAGACCTCAGAAAGAGATGGTCGCTCCTGGTTTTCCGGTGACGATGCCGTAGTTATTTTGCTTTTAATACATGACTGGTTCCGAGATTCCTCCATCGTCTTCGTTGGTGAGAGCGGCTTCTCCTTGCTTGCTCATGTCTGCAAGCGTGTTTGCCTGGACTTTGCCGAGCGAGACGGAATAAAGCGTGTTTCCGATGGTGAGGAGTCGTTGAATCATGAGTGAATTGGCGCCGTAGAGTGGCTGTGCCAGCGTGCCATCTGATCCATAGCCGATGGGCTTACTTTCGTCGAAGTGTGAGATTTTTGCTTTGAGCTGGAAACCTTTTTCGAGATCGAGCGAATACACATAGGCTCCGTGAAAGACTACTTCTCCGCTGGCACCAGGATTTTTTGGATCTTTGTTTTTGATTTCTGCGACTTGGATTGGGAATCCAAAGAGACCTTTGCTTTTGTTGAAGAAGAGAGCCTTGTGGTTGGTCAGCAATTCACTCTCGGTACCGCGATCTCCGATGATTTCTTTGAACATTTCTTTTGGCTGCGTGACATCGGTGACGTCGAAGAGTGCGATTTTCATGCCGAGAATGGCGGTGTAGTACACGGCATTTGCACTGTGTACTTTGTCGGCGTCGATGGTTTCATCGGCGTCTTTTCCAAATCCGATGATGTGATTTTCATCATATGGATGCAGATAATCTGAGTATCCTGGAATTTTCAATTCTCCTAAAATTTTTGGGTTGGTTGGCGTCGAGAGATCGATGACGAAAAATGGATCGATGTTTTTGAAGGTGACGACGTAGGCTCTCTTGCCCATGAATCGCACAGATTTTATTTTTTCTCCGACACCAATGTTTTCTATTTTCCCGAGAATGTTTCCCATGTGATCGCGATCGAGAATATAGAGCTGATTGGTTGGCGTACTGTCGCCCCAGAATTCACCTTTGCTTGTGGCAACACGAAATGTAGCGCCGTCTTCATCCATGGAGAACTGGTTCAGGAGTGTTCCTGGAACTTCACCAGTACCTTTGTATTCGATGCTGCCGTCCTGAAGGGCAAATCGGTAGAAATTGGTTTTGGCATCGGTGATTTTTGGTTCCCATATGTCGTAGGAAGCAGTTTCGTTGTAATCGTGTTTCTCTGTCGCGATGTAAAGACTTTCGAGTGAACTGTAGATGGTGGATCCGGAGCCCATGTAGACCTGTTTTTTGATCGTTCCGTCAGTGATGTTGTCGAGCGGAACACTCGCGATGATGAGGAAATTTGGCTGATCGTATCGTGGGAAGAAATGAATTCCTGCACAGCCGGCAACTGGCATTTCTTTGTTTGTCTTGGAATCGAAATATTTTGGAACGAGATTTTCTGCCTTCCCGGCTCCTTCCATCCCTACGTAGTTGGGATATTGATTCATGACGAAGTAGACTTGCTGGCCGATGCGACGAGAAGAAACATAATCTCCATCGAAAGAGAATTTTCTTTTTTGGACTGGTTTTTCGCGATCAGTGATGTCGAAGACGTAGACATTCGTTTTCGTATCGCCACTTTCGTAGGTAGTTCCTACGGCGACCAAGGCATTTTCTGTGACGTACATTTCTTGTGGCATGAAGTCGAAATTGTCAGGAGTTTGAATTTTCGAAACTTCTTTCATTGCATCTGGCGGATTTGCCTGGACAATGCGGATGGTTCGACCTTTGATGATGTAGATATATTTCCCATCGTTTTTGATAATGTCGCCTTCGTCGACGCCCACGACCTGTGTGTTCGTGGTGGAATATTCTTGTGTTGAATCGGTTGCTGTTTTTTCGGCGTTCATCATGGCAGCTACTGGCGTGACGGCTCCCTCGGCGCCTGCACCTGTCTCAGGACCTGCCCCTTCCACTCTCATGAAGTCCATTGGCATGCCCCTGTATCTCCTATTTGATCGGTAGTCCTGGGCTTCAAATTTTTCTTTGAGCTCTGCACAGGACGTGATTGCTGGGAGCGACGATGTGAGCTGATCGAAAGTTTTTGTTGGCTTCGTTTGGATGTTTTCCTTGAGTCTCCAGGCCATTTCTGACATTTCCCCACGAGTGAGTTTTTTTTCTGCATAGTCGATAGACACCGGTATCGCTTTCTGTTTTTGGAGCGTTTCGACGTATGCCTTGAACCACACGTCGGTTTTGGTTTCTGCTGTTTGTGGAAGATTGAAGGCTTTGATGAGCACTTTACTGCCTTCTGCAAAATTAATATTCTGCGCTGGCTTGAAAGTGCCATCTGGATAGCCCTCGATGATGCCTTTTTCTTTTGCGGTGCAGATATATTTTGCGAACCATTCATCTTTTACATCAGAAAAACAGTTTGCTCCCACTGGATTGGCGACAACGGCACCGATGACGATTTTGGTAAATTCTGCGCGGTTGATGGTGAAATCTGGCTTGAATGTGCCGTCCGGATAACCCTGAATAATCTTCTGATTTTTCAGATACTCGACAGCAACCCTGTTTGGCTGTTTTTCTGAGAGATCAGAAAATGCCGGCGCTGGACTTGTTGCTGCGAATGCAGAGAGTGGCATCATCGAAAAAATCACCGCGATCGCCGTGCCGTTTCTGAAAAATTTTTGCATAGAAAAAAGTATTATGGATGTTTCATGCCCATAATACGTTTTTTCTTTGATGAATGTTACTGTAATTTAGAAAGCGCTGACGAGGCTGAGTGCAACGCCTTTTTTCTGTGCGCGACCGGTACGACCGATGCGGTGAATGTAGTCTTCGTAGCTCGCTGGAAGGTCGTAGTTGATGACGTGGCTCACATTGTCGATATCGAGACCACGAGCTGCGACGTCTGTGGCGACGAGGATTTTCACGATGCCTCCCTTGAAAGAATTCAGTGCTTTCAGACGGTAACTTTGCGACTTGTCGCCGTGGATCGAATCGACACGGAAACCTTTGTCTTTGAGTGTTCTGGAAATTTTTTCTACTCCGAATTTGGTGCGTCCGAAAATAAGAACTCTCTCGAATGCTGCGTCGCGGAGGAGGTCTTCGAGGACTTCCATTTTCTTCTTCATATCCACAACTTTCACCACTTTTTGTTCGACATTTGCTGCGGTGTCTCGCATTTTCACAGAGACTTTGACAGGATCGACGAGGAATTGGTGTACGAGTCCTTCAACTTCTCTCTTGAGCGTTGCGGTGAAAAACATCGTCTGTTTTTTATTCACTAATTTACTGAAGATGAGTTTGATATCGTTGATGAATCCCATGTCGACCATGCGATCTGCTTCGTCCAAAACGACGTTCTGGAAACGGCTCATGGAAATCAGTCCCCTCTTCCCAAGGTCGATGATACGTCCTGGCGTACCGATGAGGATGTGATATGGCATTCGTGCCTTGCGGATCTGGAAGCCCATGCTGGTGCCTCCAATGCAGAGCAGAGATGAAAGTCCCATGCCTTTGGTAAAGTCGTGGAATTCTTTCTCGATTTGAACTGCGAGCTCTCGTGTTGGAGCCATGATGATCGCGTTTTGTTTTCGATCAGCGAGAATCTTATTGATGAGTGGGACCAGGAATGCTGCTGTTTTTCCGGTTCCTGTATTTGCGAGTCCGATCACATCTTTGCCAGCCAGGAGGTGTGGGATGGATTGATCCTGGATTGGAGTTGGAGCTTCGTAACCTTTGCTGAGAATGTTTTTGAGGAGTCGAGGGTCGATCGCGAAGTCAGCAAAAAGGTGCTTAATCACTTCTTTCTTTTCCTCAACAGGAAGAGAATTTTCGGATTTGACGCTGCGCATGAGCTGATCCATGGTCATGCTCGTTCCTGCCATTTTTCGTGCTCGTGGTGGATGGTTTCTGAAGCTGCCGCCGCGCGCTGGTGGTCGACCGAATGAACGGGCGCCAGGCCTCGAAAAGCCTGATCTGTGGCTTCCACTGCGGGAAGCTCTGTGTTGTCCTTGCATCATAGAGAGAAATTGTTAGCTCCGGAACGAAAGTCTTTTATATAGTTGTATGCATGTTGCTTTCCTTCTGGATTGATAGTTTTTTAATTTTACAAGGGTTTTGGCAAAAGTCAATGTGAAATTTGGGTTTTGGCGAAAAATGAGAGATGTTTGCGATGAAATCCGGTTTTTCTCTGGGATTTTCTTTGCAAACGGCCGGAAATTTCCCCCTGCGAGGAAAATTTCCTAAGTGCTCGCGACTCGCTCGTCCCGCTTCGCGGGACACCATGCCCGCTCGTACTCGCAGTTGCCGTTTGCAAAGAAAATCCCAGAGAAAAACCTCACTCCTTCGAAAAGCATCATTTTTCAATAGAGTTCCTTCAGATAGCACGCTTCACAGTAGATTTTCCCTGGAGAATCCGGTGGATATGAGGTTGTGATTGGGGCGTTGCACTGGTCACACTTTCGATTCCAGAGTTTTCGTGGATTGCGCTGCTCTATGCGCTCGCGGTGACGTTGGTCTGGGTGTTTTCGCGGAATGGGGAGATGCATCATGCGATAGAATTCGAGTTCCTGTGGAATGATCCGATAATTACGACCGGTAACTTCGCAGGCGAGAATTTCGTAGCAGATTTTATCGGGGACTTCGGTGATGTTTTGTGGAATCACAATGGTTTGTTTTTGAAATTCCCTTTGATCATTTTCCCTCCATTGCCATTTTTTCTCGATGGCCTGCTCTTTCGTAAGAGGGAAATATTCCTGTGCAACGGTTTCGTTATAGGAAAATGGACTGATGTTTGTTGGAAAAAATTCGCCCCATTGGCTGGTTTTTTCCATGTGTTCAATGATTCTTGGGACGAGATTTTCGTACTCTTCTTTCGTATACTGTTTATTGAGGATGCAATATTGTTTGTTGCGCAGACCGCTGCATCCGAAAACGTTTTGACAGTTCATGAGATATTCTGAGTACAGAACTTCATTGGTGTTGCGGCAAAAAATAGAGAAGGCGGTGTTTTTTGTCCCGTACATGCCGAGATATTCGTAGCAGCGTTCGTTTTCTTCGGTGTAATTATTGTCGTAACAGTCTTTGAGATCGACGACTTGGGCACAGTAGGATGAGTCTTCGCAACGATCGGCGAAGAATGATTCGAATGTGTTTTTCGAATTGAAGACGTGGCTCCCGCTGACGTTTTCGGATTGCGTTGCGAGCATGGCACGATGTGGAACGGTGGCTTTCAGCCTCGCAAATTCCTGTTGTATTTTTTGGTGATGCTCTGGATTACAGAGATCAATTTCTCTTCTTCGATGTTTGTATTCCTGTTCAGTGAGTTGTTCGTTGAAGATGCAGTATTTTTTGTTGCGCAGACCGACGCAACCGACACAATCGGAGCAACTTTGGAGATCAAAACAGTAGAGAAGATCATTACTATTGTTGCAATCCTGACAGTAGAGACAGCTGTAGAGCTTGCGACAATCGACACATTCGTAACAGAGTTCACAGTCGCGTAGGACGAGTGTGTCGACGCAATTTTTTGAATAATACGGCGAACCATAGTAACAATCCTGCGAATAGACGGATCCGAAAATGAGATAACTATTTTTGACATCGCCGGTGAAGTTGCAATAATCGCTGTTTTCACTATTCATATTCAGAATCGCTGTTCGCGGGACGGATTTCATGAGGTCGTGAAATTGTTCGAAAAATCCTCGTGAGAAATCGTAGTCGCGACCGTAATCGATGCCGTCCCAATTACTCTGCCACCAGACGTCCTGCGCGTAGACCTTGTACGGACTTCCGGCGGGATAGAGAGAAATGATTTCTTTGCCGCTGCCGTCGCATTTTCGGCGATAGAGACTTCGTTCGTTGCGGAAAGAAAATCGTCGCTGTTGACGACAGAGTGGACAGAGACTCGGTTCTGGAATTTGAAAAATTTTTCCTCCGATTTCTGGTGAGATTTTTTTGTAAAATTCGTGGTCGCGGTCGAAGACTTCGAATGGTTCGTGACATTGTGTACAGTTTTTCATAGTGTTTCCACTATCGGACGATTGATCGTAAATGTAAACATGAATTTCTCATTGTGTGCAATTTAGCTTTCTCTGTGCTATTCTTTCTGTGCATTTTTCTGCACAACACTTTGCTTTTATGGAATTTCAAGAATTTTTCGAAAAACTCGGACTCGATGGAAAAGAGACGAAAGTCCTCATGAGTGTGATCCGACTCGGCGCTCAGCCGGCGTCGGTGATTGCGAAACATTCGAAACTGGATCGCACGACGACGTACCGCATTCTCAATTCTTTGAGCCAGAAAAAACTTCTCTCGGAGTCGCATCATCGTGGTGTGAAAGTTTTTTTCCTGGAGAAAATGGAGAACATCCCGAGCTATATCGAACAGCAGAAAAAACAGTTTGAAGAATTGGGCAATGCTTTTGAAGCGCTTTCTCCTGAGCTTCATGCGCTGCGCGCGGGTGTGCAGGAACTGCCGCGGATTCAGATTTATGAAGGTTTCGAGAAACTGGAAAATTTTTATCGCGACATCATCGCGCGTGCGGTTGCGCAGGGACTTCTTCTCATTCGCATTCTCGGTTCGAATACTTTTCACCAAAAACTCGAACGGAAAGAACTCGGTGATGTGATCAAAAATTTCGAGAAAGAACTCGCGAAACACAAAATCGAATCGGATATTCTTATCGCGCAGGGTAATCTGACGCGCGAGTGGATCACGAAACTTCATTCGTTCAAAGACATGGCGAATTTGCCGGCGGCTGGCGGTGCGACGAACTTGATCCTCGTGGGCGAAAGTGTTTTCATGGTCTCTTTTCGCGATTTTCCGGTCGGGATTCGGATCGACCATCCGGATATTGCGCAGACGATGCATTTCCTTTTTGATGTGAGCCGGGTTTAGATTTTAGAAATTTTGTACTATCATCCTTATCATGGGAAATCTAAATTTACATTCTTGCGGCGATATTCCTGTCTGTCCTCCTGCGGGTGTTCGATATGGAACCGTCAATTGTCAACGCGTCCTGAGAACTTTACCTGTTCCAATTCCTGAGGAATTTGGCTTTGGACGAGAGGGAAAAAGGATGGTTCGAAACCATAGAAAATTCATGGGGTTTTTGCTTTCTTGGGCCGCTAATCCATCGCTTACTTGCTAAGATTGGCACAATCAAAATCTAAGCTTAACCTAAAAATTTATGGCAAAATTAGAACCTTTGGGTGCGTGGGGTCCTACTGAGAGAAACAGAGTTCACATCAAAGATGCTCAGGGGGCGATTGATGATCATGAATCCGGCCAGAAGCCGATAGATGCTGAAAGACTTGCAGTATTAAAGCGTATAGTGGACGTAAATCCGACTGCGCTTTGGACTCCTGAACAATGGGAAAGAGTTCAGCG
>JBBTWG010000040.1:0-25434 GCA_038062935.1 Patescibacteria group bacterium | reverse complement strand
GACCACAAATTGCCAACTGAAGCAACGTGTCTTATGTTTGGGGTACTTGCCATCTCCAATACTGCTTTATTCCATAATTTGGAAATACGGTTATATTTTGACCCTTTAATAATTTTTGGAAATCAATTATTTCTTGAAGAATATTTTTTATGTTAATCATAAGTTTAGTTTAAAGAATGCATCTCAATCGACTTCGACATCTGTTGATTCGAGCATGACAGATAGATCGTCGTCGTCGTGATTTTGGCATGACCCATAATCTTCGACAAGGTGTAGATGTCGCAGCCGCCTTCGAGCATGAGGCGGGCGAAACCGTGCCTGAGGGTGTGTGCGGAGAAGTCGATTTTGGTCTTTTGTTTGAGTTTGAAAATGAGATTGTTGATTCCTTTGATTCCGAAAGATTGATCTTTTCCGTAGGAGATGAGGAAATGGAGCGTTTCTGGTCGTAGCCTTTCGCGGTCTTGGAGATATTCGGTGAGAATCATAAAAAGCTTTGAGTTGATTGGAATCATGCGATCTTTGTGACCTTTTCCTTGGTGGATGAAAATGATTCTGTTTTCCAGCGAAATATCATTTATTTTCAGGTTTGCCACCTCGCCCTTTCTAAGCCCTGCTAAAAGCATGAAACCAACAGCGGCGCGGTTTCTATACTTTTCGAACTTGTAGCGGTACTGCATGTGAAATGCTGCGTCTAGGACAAGCTTTGCTTCGTTGAATGAGAGCGTGCGGGGGAGTTTGCTTTCTAATCTCGGTTTTTCCATTTTCTCTACGTAGTTTTCTTTTAGCACTCCTTCTTTCATTAGCCATTTGAAAAAACAGTTGATGTTTTTGTGATAGTGCCGGAAGGTGACTGAGCCCCATTTTCTCTTGAGGCGACCTTGGAAAAACCATTCTTCTAGAAGTTTTTGGTTCAGTTCCGAGATTTCTTTTACTCCGGTGTCTTTCAGAAATATTCTCAGCGTTGATCGGTATCCGCTCAAAGTTACTTTTGAATAGTCTTTGAAGAGCGTGCAATATTGGAGGTACCTTTCGAGTAGCTCCCAAATGTTCGTAGAAAACATAAAAAGAGATGGTTAGAAAACTACCATTTCTTAAATGTGAACTCTATTTTTTGGCTCTATGGAGCCGCTGATCGGAGTCGAACCGATGACCTCCGTCTTACCAAGACGGTGCTCTACCACTGAGCCACAGCGGCACGTAATGTGCTTCTCCGTAACCTCTTCCATGCTGGGTATACCTCTGGACTGGTCTGTAAACGAACGTTTCTGGCTTACTGTAGCTGAGAGTTGCAGTTCGAGTCGAGGAGTACATCCTTACCAAGAACGTGCTCTACCACTGAGCCACAGCGGCGTTTGGTTTGTGGCGCGCGTATTGTAGCATATGTGTGGAGCATTGCTAAAAAGCCGAGCGCTCTGTACCATATGTTTGCTCGAAAGTTCGCATAGGGTCTTCGTATAATGGTAGTACAGCGGTCTCCAAAACCGCTAGCGTGGGTTCGATTCCCCCAGACCCTGCCAGATCTAATCTTCTCTCTATGGCTCAAATGTGCACACTCCAGTCTTCTTTTCAGACGCAGTTTAAAGTTTCTGTGGTTGGTTGTGGAAATGTTGGTGCGACTGCGGCGTACGCGATGCTTCTGGATGGGACTCCAACGGAACTGGTTTTGATTGATGCTTTGAAGGATAAGGCAGAAGGATTGCTTCTGGATTTCGAACATTCTTTGTCTTTTTTGAATAATACGAAAGTAACGGCGGGAGCGCGGCAGAAAGAAGGGGAGACGCGTCTTGATCTTATTCAAAAAAATCGCACGATTTTTCAGGATATTATTCCGAAACTTGCAAAAGTGGCTCCTAATAGCATTCTTTTGATTGTGTCGAATCCGGTGGATGTACTGACTCTGGAGGCGTTGAAGTTGTCAGGTTTCCCACCGTCGCGTGTTTTCGGGAGCGGGACGATGCTCGATACCGCGCGTTTTCAATTTCATATTTCTGAGAAATTGTGTTTGAGTCCACAGAGTATTCAGGCTTTTGTTCTCGGAGAACATGGAGATACTTCTTTTCCTGTTTGGAGTTCCGCGAATATTGCGGGAAAATCGCTTTTTGAGTTCGATAGTTTTACAAAAGATGTTGCTGATAAATGTTATCAGGATACGAAAAATGCGGCGTATCGGATTATTCATGATTTGGGTTTTACGTGTTATTCGATTGCGACAGTGATTCGTGAAATTATGACTCATATTTTCCAACATTCGCGCATTGTGCTTCCTTTGTCGGTTGTTTTGAAAGATTATTATGGTCACAGCGATGTGGCGTTGAGTGTTCCGTGCGTGCTCGATAGTACTGGTGTTTCTGATGTGATTCAGGTTCCTCTGAATGAGATTGAACAAAAACAACTCGCAAAATCTGTTGAGGTTTTGAAATCATATTTATGAACGTGAAAATTCACGAGTCTTGGAAACGGCATCTGGAACATGAATTTGGGAAAGAGTATTTTTTGAAATTGGTGGAATTTGTGAAAGGCGAATATGTGTCGAAGACGGTTTATCCGCAGCCGAAGAATATTTTTCGTGCTTTTGAACTTTGTCCTTTCGAGCATGTGAAAGTCGTGATTTTGGGACAGGATCCGTATCATGGGAAAGGTCAGGCGAATGGGCTCGCTTTTTCGGTGGGTGATGGAGTGGCGGTGCCACCGTCGTTGCAAAATATGTACAAAGAAATGGTGAAGGATTTGGTACTTCCACCAGACGTTGTGGCGCGCGCGAATTTTCAGAGTGGAAGTTTGGATCATTGGGCGCGACAGGGTGTTTTGCTCTTGAATGCAACGCTCACTGTGGCTGCTGGTCAGGCTGGATCGCATCAGAAAAAAGGCTGGGAGGAATTTACGGACAGTGTGATTCGAGCGATTTCTGATCAGAAAGAGCATGTTGTTTTTTTGCTCTGGGGGCGTTATGCCCAACAGAAAGGGCAGATTATTGATCGTTCGAAACATCTGGTTTTGGAGGCGGCACATCCTTCACCGTTTTCAGCGTTCAGTGGATTTTTTGGCTGCCGACATTTCAGCAGGGCAAATGCGTATTTGAAATCGCATGGGCAAGCTGAAATTCAGTGGTATAATGCGTCTAATGAGTGAATTCCAGGTATTGCTTTATTACAAATATGTGACTGTCGAGAATCCTGAATATTTTCGGGATGAGCATCGTGTGCTTTGTGAGAAATTGAATTTGAAGGGACGGATTATTGTGGCGCAGGAAGGCCTCAATGGTACGGTTGAAGGTCGCACGGAAGATACTGAAGAGTATGCGCGGATTTTGAAAAATGATCCTCGTTTTGCTGATATGGATATCAAGCGGAGTGTGGGGACGGGCGCTGCATTTCCGAGATTATCCGTGAAGGCGCGATCAGAAATTGTTTCGATGCATCTGGGTGAACAGGATTTCAGTCCGACGCGGGTGACGGGGAAATATTTGAAAGCGGAGGAACTTCATGAATGGATTCTTTCCGGAAAAGAATTTTATATTGTCGACATGCGCAACGATTATGAGTACAAGGTTGGGCGTTTCGAGGGGTCGTTATTTCCGAATTTGGAAAATTTCCGTGATGTGCCGAAAGTGCTTCCGGAACTGGAATCTCTGAAAAATAAAACGGTGGTGACGGTGTGTACGGGTGGTGTGCGTTGCGAGAAGGCTTCTGGATTTCTGGTGCAAAATGGTTTCAATGATGTGTATCAACTCTACGGCGGCATCGTGACATATATGGAGAAATATCCGAATGAGCATTTCAAAGGTTCGCTCTATGTTTTTGATAAGAGAATTGTGATGAAATTCGAGAGCGATACTGTTCCGCATGAAATTATTGGGCGTTGCCAGAAGTGCGATGTGCCGACGGACCATTATGTGAATTGTCAAAATCTGGCCTGTCATATGCACTTTTTGTGCTGTGAAAAGTGCCTTGCGGAAGATGGAAAAGCGTATTGCGAGAAGGAGGTGGTGACAGCGTGATTAGTTTGGGCATTTATTCCACTCCCACTGGTCCGCTACTTCCTCCACCTTTTTTGTCTGGTGGGATGTTGAAATAATCGAAGAGAAAAGCGGCGAGTTTGGAGAACATTGGTGCGGCTGTAGCGTCTGCCCACTCACTTTGTTTTGGCTTGTCGAGTTTGATGAGGATGGTGAATTTGGGGTCATCTATTGGTCCGAATCCAACGATGTTTACTATGGTGGTTCCGGCTCCCAGGAGCGGTTTTCCTTTGTAATAGGTCTGTGCTGTTCCTGTTTTTGCCGCGAGGTAGTGGCCTTCGACGCCGGCATGTTGGGCAACGCCGTTTTCTACGGCGCTGGTGAGCATCGCTTTCATGATTTGTGCTGTTTCTTGTGAGATGACTTGTTGGACGGCATGTGGTTCGGTTTTGATGACTTTTCCGTCTTTTTGGCGGATTTCTTCGACGATGTATGGCTGCATCATAAGTCCATTATTTGCGATGGCTGCGTAGGAATTGACCATTTGGATTGGTGTGACAGTGAGACCTTGTCCGAATGTGTAGGTGATGAGTTCTGACTCTGCCCATTGCGTGTACGGTTTTATTTTTCCTGTGTGTTCGTCATCAAATTCGATATCGGTGAGTGTTCCGAACCCATATCTTTTGATGTAATTGTAGAAAAGATTTTTTCCCATTTTGCGTGCTACGAATGCCATGCCGGTGTTGAGAGATTTTTCTAGAACGGTTTTCATGTTGATGAGACCGAAGTACTTTCCGGTTGCGTTTTTGATTTCGTATTCGTCAGTTTTGACGGGACCAATGTCGTTGAACATTGTTTGTGGTGTCACGTCTTTGTCGTCGATCGCAGCGGACATGGCGATGGCCTTGAAGACAGATCCAGGCTCGTAATCCCATCCGACGATTTTATTTTGGTAGGCTTCTGGACCCATATTATTTTTATATTTTTTGTAAATTGTGGTTCCATCTAATTTTGTTTCTTTGAAGACAAGAATTTTTTCACCTGTTTCTTTGTTGATCAGAAGAGAATATTGTCCTGCTTTTTCGTCGACGACTTTGAGATTTTCTATTTCTTCTGGTTTGAAGTTGACGATTTCTTTTTCGAAAACGGTTCCATAATTATTGGGATCAAATGTGGGATAGTGAGACATGGCCAGGATTTTTCCTGTTTTGGGATCGATAATGATGGCCTGGCCACCGAGGGCGCCAGTATTTTTTGTTGTTTGTGCGAGGAGTTGGTCGAGCTCCATTTGGATGGATCGGTCGATGGTGAGCACGATGTCATCGCCGTTTACGGCTGGCTGAATGAGGCTTTCTCCTACCGTTATTTGTCTTCCGATGCTGTCTTTTTTTGTTTGGAAAATCCCATTTTTTCCTTTGAGCTGTGTGTTGAATCGACCCTCGATGCCATAGAGACCATTGCCGAGATTATTCACGTATCCCACCATATTTGCAGCGAGTGATCCTTCGGGATAGAAGCGATAATATTCTTCCTGCAGATTGACTCCGGCATACAATTTTTCTCCTTCCGAGGATTTTGTTCTATCTTTTTTGAGAATGTCTTTCATCTGCTGCGAGATCGTCGGGTCGATCTTCTTTTTCAGCACGACGTAACGGTTTTTGGTGTTCACAATTTTGATAATTTGTGCGGTGCTCATGTCCAGATCGTCTGCCAAAATACTGGCGATGGCGTCGATGTTCGGAATTTTTTCTGGATAGAGGACGACCTGTCCGTCACGTGCATTGATTCCTGTGAGACCTCTTTTTTGAATTTTTTCTATGACTGCTGCGTCAATCTGTGTTCCGAGAATAATTGTAGAACGACCTACTGCTGTGATTTTTGTGAACATGTCATCTCGAAACTGTTTTTGCATTTCTTCTAAAGTTTTCGGCGTGAGTGCTTTTTTCTTGTCTTCTTCTGTGAGAGTTGGATCGAGTTTTTTGCTGATTTCGTTGAGCCTTTCTCGATCGAGTTCCTGAGCTTCTTTTTCGTCGAAAAGGAGTGGCGCGAATGTGTCGACGACCTTTTGCGGATTTTTGACGAGCGTGGGATCGGCGTAGAAGAGGGACAATGTGGTGTTTGTTGCGATGCGGAAAATATCGCCGTTGTGATAATCTTTGATGTAAATTTCGCCACGTCGTGCAGGAAGTTCGGTGTAGCCCGCATGCTCTTTTGCTGCTATTGCCCGATAATAATTGCCTTCTACAACTTGTAGAACGAAGAGTCGAATTCCGATGATACTTCCAATAAGCCCATAAATGATGAGCATGACTTTGTTTCGGTCGATCGGTTTTTTGGGTCTTCGGGATTGCATATGGAAGCTGGAGCATTATAGATTTTTTCCTCCAGAAATTCTATTGATTCGATTTTTCTCGAATGCTAGTGTCCTCCTCGATGTTTCAAAAGACTATTTTCCCAAATGGACTTCGGCTCGTGACGCAAACTTTGGCTTCTACCAAAGCTGCGACTGTGTTGATCCTTGTGGGTGCTGGATCGCGTTATGAGACCAAAGAAATCAATGGTATTTCTCACTTTTTGGAACATATGTTCTTCAAAGGGGCGAAGAAATATCCGACTTCCAGAGCTGTTTCTGAGACGATTGATGGCATGGGAGGGGATTTCAATGCGTTCACTGGCAAAGAATATGTGGGGTATTATGTGAAAGCGAACGCTGATCATATCGATACATCGCTCGATGTGCTTTCGGATATGCTGATTCATGCAAAACATGATTCGGTGGAAATTGATAAAGAACGAAATGTGATCTGGGAAGAATATAATATGTATCTCGATACGCCGATGTATCAGATTGGTTGGGACTTCGAGAAACTGGTGTATGGCGATCAGCCGATGGGTTGGGATCAGGTCGGAACTCACGATGTGATTTTTTCTCTCAAACAGGAGGATTTTCAGAAGTATCAGAGCGAGCTCTATACTCCGGATAATCTCGTCGTGATCATCACTGGGAATGTGACGCATGAAGCGATGGTGGAGAAAGTGCAGAAATTTTTTGCAGAATTGCCAAATAAAAAGCAAGCGTATTCTCATAAAGATTTACAGCTGCACGTTGCGGAAAAACGTGTCTTCCTCCGAACAAAAAAAACTGAACAATCTCATATTTGTGTTGGTTTTCCGATGGTTTCTGAAGCGGATCCTGATTATGCTGCGATGAAAGTTCTCAGTGTCATCCTCGGTGGTGGCATGAGCTCACGCATGTTCATGTCGGTGCGCGAGGACAAAGGTTTGGCATATTACACCCATTCTTCGGTCGACGGTTTCACGGATAGTGGGCTTTTTACGACGAACGCTGGAGTGGACGTGAAACGGATTGATGACGCGCTTGCCGCGGTGATCGGAGAGTACGACAAGGTGACACAGGAATTAGTTCCAGAAAAAGAGCTTCGAAAAGCGAAAGAATACATCAAAGGAAAAACGATTTTGAAATTGGAAGACTGTGAAGAATATGCTCATCTCCTCGGGAAATATGATGTGCTTTATGGAAAAATTCGAACTCCGGACGAACTTCTGGAGGAGATTGAGAAAGTGACGGCGGAGGATTTGTTGCGATTGGCGAAGCAGTTTTTCGTCAGAGAGAAAATGTTTATTTCGGTGATTGGGCCTTATGAGGATGAGGCGCAGTTTACGAAGTTTTTGGGATAATTATGTAATGAACTTGAGATAGTTTTCCTGTGTAATGACCTCGAATGAAGCATTTTTGTAGTTTTCAAGCCAATCTTTCGGTGCCTTTGTTTTCTTGTCTGACCACTTGCATTCGTAACCGAATAATTTTCCTTCGCGTTCTTCGATGATGTCGATCTCCTTTTGATCCCACGTTCTCCAGAAATATACATTTCCCGATATATTCTGGTATGCGCGTTTTTTGAGGCGTTCCATGAAAATAAAATTTTCCCAGAGTTGACCTATGTCGTTTCGTATTTCAGATTTGTTGAAATTTGCAATGATAGCGTTTCGGATTCCGTTGTCGTAAAAATAAAATTTGCTTTTTTTAGTGATTTCTTTTCGTAAATTTCTGCTAAAACCGCGCACTTCGAAGAGAATGAAAGATTTTTCCAGGAGATCGAGATAACGGCTTACGGTATTGTGATTCATTCCGAGTTGTCTTCCGATTTCTGTCAGTGACACTTCGTTTCCAATTTGGAAACTTATGAGTGCCAGGAGATCCAATAATATTTTTGAGTTTTTGATGCGGTCAAATTCGAGAATGTCTTTCAGGAGGTATGAATAGGTGATTTCTTCCAGTTTTTTTATTTTTTCCTCTTTTGTTTTTGTTGTGATGATTTCCGGGTAACTTCCGAAAATGAGATATTCTTCGATGTCTTTCTTGAGTTCGTGTTCGTTGTGAGTTTTTTTGAGTTCCTGCTGGCTGATGGAATAGAGATTCATCGTATTTTTTCGTCCTGTGAGTGGCTCTCCGATCTGTCCTGCCAGTTCAAATGATGATGATCCTGTTGCGATAATCCGGATTTTTGGAATGTGATCTACGATTATTTTCAGCGCAGTTCCAATGTTCGGAATTTTTTGCGCTTCGTCGATTACGAGCAATTCGTAGCCTTCGATGAAATCGAGTATTGTTTTCAGATTTTGGCTTCCTAGGAGATCCTGAATTCTGAGATCATCGCCTGTCTCAAATTTGTATTTGAGTCGTGTGGTTGCGAGAAAGTTTTGCACGATTGTTGTTTTCCCAATTTGTCGTGGTCCGTAAATTACGAGTACTTTTCCTGCTTCAATATATGCGTCTAGTGGTTCATAGATTCTTTGTATTTTCATGATTTCAGTATACTTGGCTGACTGAAATTTGTCAATTTCGGCTCGTTTGATTGACTGAAATTTATATTTTAGCTTTGTTTGAATTTTTTTGATGCCTTGGTTGTGGTTTTTTGCCTGGTCTGTTTGTTTGCAAAAAGTTTGATTTTGAGGTATAATGATGTGATCGGTTCGAAAAATAAAAACACATCTATGTCTCTTTGGTTTTATCAACGATTTTGCTTCGAAACTCCTCCTGAGGCTCCTAAGCCGCCTTTGGAGCGACTGAAAGAAAGTGGTCCTGTACCGCCTGCGGCGCAATTGAAGAGTCTTCGAATTGATGTCGCAACGGATGGTTTGAGCGATCAGGTTGGGAAAGGAAAAATTGTTGCTGACTGGATGAAAACGGAAAATCCTGATGCTGGCTTGAAAGAGAATGTGAATATTTTGGCTGTTGATAAAGGTGATTATGCTCTTTATCGTCTGATTCGGCGCTATTTTTCTGTTCCTTACAAAGAACTTTTGACTGATGGTGTCCCTGATTATCAGAAGATGCGTAAGGTGCTGACGGATGATAATGAGGATGGTAAAGTGGCTAAAACATTGGGATTTTATGCAGTTCCTGAAACTACTGGTACTTGGGCTGTTGTGGATACGAGTGGTAGTGATGAGGTAATTCGTGGTACTGGTGATTTTTTGAAAACTTTGGAGAAGATTTTTACTGAACTTCGATCAGATGTTCGAGATAATTCTATTTCTCAGGAGCAGCTTGCGAAATTAGAGACTGATGTCCTTACTTTTTCTTTGGATTATGATATTTTGACTGGTGCTCAGAGCGTTGCTGGTCTTGAAAGTGCTCAGCGCAAGAATATTACTCAGGATTTTTTCAAAGAGTCTCGCAAGTTCGTGGATTCACTCAAGGGTTCCTCTGAATCTTGGCAAAAATTAAATCCGGACTCTCTTCGCGTGCTTTCCGAACAAGGTTTGGATCATGCGGGTTCGTATAAATTTCGTTTATCAGGTAATAAAATTTATGCGCTTCGATATACGGATGAGAAGGATCTTCCGAGACTTCGTGTGATGGATGTTTCTCTGGCGCTCGTGAATCCAGCGCAGCCTGCTGATCCTGCGAAGCCCGTGAATGCTAATAAAACTTTTGTTCTGAATGCTGCTCTCTGGAAAAGCAATCTTATTCAGTCTGATGAGGCTGCCAAAGTAGAGGTCATGAAATTAACAGACAGTCTTTCTCCTGCAGAAAAACAGCAGGTTGCGGTCAAGGCAGCCACCTCGGCTCCAACCGAGGCTGGTCTTGCAAAACTCGCAGAAACACTTTTGAAAAATAAAAAAGATTTTCATTATTCGTTTCCTCCTAGTACTGCTACGGCCACAGAACTTCACGACAAAATTTTGGCTCTATTGCCACCCGTGAGTACTGATTTGACGAGCGAGAAGCGTGAACAGGCCGCTACGGCACGTGCGAAACAGTTGATGCCACAGGTCGAACTTGCGATTGCACGATTCCATCAGGGTATCCTTATTAATCCGAACTATGTTACTGAAGAACAGCGTCGAGATATGAAGATTGATTTTTCTTTTGATGGGAATGAGGGTGTAGTGATCAATGCGACCGGGGCTTCTGTTGTGAGTATTATTAAGGGTGCTGAAGAGAAAATGAAAAAAGATTTGGAAGGGAAAAAAGAAGATATTGCTTCGCAAGTGGATCAGCTCTCGGAAACCGGAATGGGTGGAATTCTTTTCAAGACGCTTTTCGATGGAGACAAGAAGCAATTTGCTGATGCTGTGAGTGGAAAAGACTTTTTTGGACATTTGATGCTTGGTATTTTCGGTGTTGGAAAAGGCAAAGCGATGATGGAAAAACTTTCAAGGAAATTCCCTGCATTGGCTGGTTTTCCTGATACTGTTAAAGGTTTTGTTACGAAGGCTACTGGTGGAATGTTTGATCTGGATAATAAAAAAGTCAAAGGATCGGAACTTGCTGCGATGGCGATGGCCACAAAACTGGAGCCTTTCAAGACAGATCTGGAGCTTCGTGAAGGTGTGACGCTTTCGAAACCGGTTCTGGCGTCGAAGATTATTTTTCCGGATGACATCAGTATTTTTACTCCTGGCAAAGGCACTGAGCAGTATGAGGGTGGAAAGGTTTATTCCGATGTGAAACTTGCACAAGGAACTGTTCTTCCGAAAGAGACAGTGCTTTGCAAAGGAACTCAATTTCTGCCTCCCGAACAACCAGTGACTCAAGTGGCTGGTACTCCTTCGTCTGTACCTCCCGCTTCTCCTTCTACACCTCCTTCCTAAACTTTTAATTTTTGTTCTATGGCTTCATCTACTGCTCCGATTCCTGAAAAACCACAATCTGCGCTTGAAGCAACTCCTGATGTTGCTTCGGATGCGCCACTCTATTCCCGAGAGAAAATTTTGGGGATGAATCAGACTGAGCTTGCTGATCTCCAGACAAAACTTCAGGAGGGTGACAGCACTGTTCAGGAAGAATATCGAATACAGATTGCCGATGGGACTTTTGCTGAATTGAAAGATCTTTCTCAACAGATGGATGCCTCTTCTGGAACTCCAGAAAAGTTGGCGGCATTGCGTGAAGAGGCTGATAGTTTTTCGAGAAAATTGATGGATGATTTGACGTCTTCTTCTCGAACACCCGAAGAATTGACTGCTGTTCTCGCTGGATATCGTTTGGAAAAAGAGCAAGCGACGATGCGTGCCAATGTCTTGAATGAATTTTCTACGGATAAGGTAAAGGTTTTCAAAGAGCGTGTTTTGAGTCCTTCTGGACCACTCGCGCTTCTCGGAACTGCAGGCGTGCTTTCTTTCACTGCTTCTGAAATGGCAACGCTTCAGGGTGCGGAAACAGAAGAGGATTTCAATCAATCTCTTCGTGAATTTACGAAATCAAAGACAGAGAAATATTTCGGAACTCCTACGGAATTGGATAGTGATGATCTCGTGCTTCTCGCGAGTGAAGTTCAAAATCAACATGAGAAAGCGCAGAAAGAAAAACCAGGTTTGATCGATAAAATTCCATTTGCGGAACAGATGAATCAGGCAGCTTCTGCCGCGAAGAGTTTGATTTATTTCAATGTCGTTCGGAAAGCTTCTACGGAAATGAGTATTTCCAAAGGTGTACTCCTCCGAGTGGGCACCAAGACGGTGGGAGAATTGAATCAAATGCTCGCATCTTTCGATTTGAATGATCCAAATCTGGATCCAAAAATTGCGGAGATGGCGAAATTGCGTGATGAAATCGACACGCGCAGAAATGAACTGGAAGATGTTTTGCGCATTGCTATTCGCAATTTTCATCAGGATGGATTTACGGAAGAAGCTCGAGAGAGGATGGCTGCGAATCTGACGGTCGACAACATGTCGATCATGTCGATTTTGTCGTATTGGTACATGGATCACAATGAACGTGAAAATTGGTTTACGCATTGTGTTTCGCGTATTTCGACGATGAAACGTGCCTGGAAACATTGGGTTACGAGACGAGATTTGACGGTGGGGAGGTTTGGGGGACTTTTTGAACCGAGGTCGGTTACGGAGTGGAGAAATGCGAGTATAAGCCATACCTTCGTTGAAAATTTTGATCCTCAGGGGAAGAGAAGCATTCCTGTCTTGGATGCTGAAATGGAAAAGCTTTCTCATGAGGTCAAGGGTCTTTCTGAGAAAATTGAAACTTCTGTCGAGCAGAACGATACAAAATCACTTCGCAAGACTGAGGCTCATGATGTGAAAGTGAATGTTCAAGATGCAGATGGAAAAGTGACTGGAGAAAAGTCGGTCAAAGTGAATGAACATGGTGAAGGTCTTATTCAAAGACGTGATGCTGCAGTGCAAAGATATAATGAACTTGGGAAGAAATATTCGGCAAAGTTTGGTGAGATGGCGACTGATTTGATTCAAGAAGGAAAACAATTAGATGAGCTCGCTGCTTCTGGAAATAAGCCTGCGAATTTTGATGCAATGAAGGCTGAGTACAATAAGCGATTTGCTCTCTTTGCAGAGGCAAAAGAGGCTTATGATGGGCGCTTTGCTGCGATGGGTTCTGAAATTAATGCTCATGCTCAACGTTTGGGACAGTTTGAGAAGGGAACTGCTATGGCTATGTCGAAAGGAACTCAAGCTGAACAGACTCATCGAGCTGTGCTAGAAGGTAATAGATCAAACTACATGACTGGACGTGCTGTTCGCACGGCGAAAATAGTGGCTCTTCCCGGTCTTGTGATCGGAAGTGAAGTGTATGCTGCCCTGCGCGGTGAGGCGAAATGGGGTGAAGTTGGTTATGATCTGGCCGAGGCAGGCGCAGGATTTGTGCCAGTTGTGGGGACTGCTCTGGATTTCAAATCTGCTTTTACTGGAAAAAGTCTTTCTGGACGTCAGCTCTCCACTGGTGAACGCTGGGCTTCTTTTGGTTTTGGTTGCATTGGTGTTGTGGCGGACGTGGGTACGCTCCTCGGAGGCATCGGATACGGTTTGCGTGCTGGTGTTGCCGCAGGTCGCGGTGCTCGTGTTGCGAAAACCGTTGCCAATGGGGGAAAATTCAATTCTCTCGTTTTCCGGGCTGGTCAGAAGATTGGTGGAGCTGCCTCTGTCTTTCGACAGTCGGGTCGTGTGCGTGCCTTGGAGAATGCCGAAGAGGCTGTTTCTCTTACTCGCACGGCGAACCGTATTCATGAACTTCGACGTTTGGATAAAGTTGGAGCAGGATTGGATGCTGCTCGTAAGACTGAACTTGCAGGATTGGAAGTGAGTAAATCTTCAGAACTTCTGGAGCAATTGAGTCGCAACCGATTTTATCGAAAAGGTTCTGAATTTTGGTTTACTTTGAAAGGGAAAGTGTATAAAAAAACGCTTCCGAAAGGTTCTGTTGATGCTGTTGATAAGGTTCAAGGAGACTTGAAGGTTGCAGAAAAGGCTCTCGGTGAGGCTCAAGTTGCAGCTCAAAAGCTTGCAGGATCGGGCGCATTTAAAAGAGAGGATGTTTTCAAAAAATTAGAGTCTTTTGCAGCAGGGACTCCTGAACATGCTGCATTGGAGGCTTTGAAGGCGGCCGAGAATGGTCGCGATGCTTTCCGCTATGCGAAGAAAGCTCATGAAGCGAAACTTCTTGTTGAGCAGGAACGTGCGGTGAAAAGTCTTCATAAGATTGATGTTTTCACGGGCTATGCCTCTAAAATGGGCATGGGATCTGCGGCGTTATTGATGCTTACGGGTGGACATGTTGGTCCTCTCGATGTTGCGGAGGGTGCTTATAATGTTGCGAAACCTGTTGCTCATGTGGCTGGAAAGGTTACTAATGAACTCTTCCTCGAAGAGCACAAAGTGAATAACTCTGTAGAGAATTTTGTTGAAGATCAGGCTTCAGAGTATGTTACTGAATCGAGTTCTGTCGAAGAACAGTTTGCTGGTGCGATTGCACAGGGTGAACGTCGTGAGTATATCGATCATCAGGCTCGCAAAGGTGTGTCTTCGGATCAGGTTTTGCGTGATCATGCTGATGATCCAGGTTTCCGTGAAATTGCGTATCAGGAAGGGAAATCTGATTTACTTACTTAACTTTTCTTTTATGACATTTTTTGGAATGACTCTTTCTTGGGCCTTCGAATGTAGCATTATGTATCTCGTGTATCATTTTGTTTTGACTCCTACCCAAGGTGTTTACTTCTTTGTGGCCGTCACGGTGGGCTTGATTGCTTATTTTATTCACTTCTTTGTTGACCTCACTGGATATCTCCATTTCCGGGCACGAGATGCCTATTTGGAACGGAAGTTTTCTGTGCAGGATGGCAATATTGCCACGTCTGTTGTATAATGCGCCTGCATTATTTCTTCTCATTTCTTTCTATGATGTCATTCGATGGGGTGTATGAAAAAACGTTGGTCTTGATCAAGCCGGATGGTGTACAGCGCGGACTGGTCGGTGATGTACTTCATCGTTTTGAGCGCAAAGGTCTCAAAGTGATCGGTCTCAAAATGATGCGATTGGATGAGGCTGTTCTTCGTGAACATTATGCTCATATTGCTGAAAAGCCTTTTTTCCCAGGTGTGAGTCAATTTATGCAGAGCTCTCCTGTCGTGGCGATCTGCCTCGAAGGTTTGGAATGTGTGAATGCTGTTCGACTCCTCTGTGGCATCACGAAATCTCGTGAAGCGGATGCTGGCACGATTCGTGGGGATCTCGCGATGAGCGTGGCCTGTAATGTGGTGCACGCTTCGGATAGCGTGGAGACGGCGAAGAAAGAAGTTCCTCGATTTTTTCATCCGGATGATTTGCATTCGTATGATAAATCGGAGTTTTTGAATGTGTATGTGGATGATGAGAGGAAGTAGGGAACGTGTGACATTTGACGTGTGACTTGTGACTGGAAGCGCAGAGCTCGGCTCATCAAATAATAAAATTAAAATCAATATTCAACTCTGTTCATGTTTCACCTGGCTTATCACACTCAAAAGATCAAAGACGAAACTCCGGTTTCTGTCTTTGAGCGAGTGAGGAGTGATTATGCAGTGTTGCTGCAAAGTGGCAAGGAGGAGCGATATTCTTTCATTGGGTATCAACCTTTTCTCATGATGACTTCGAAAGATGATGTGCAGCATGTTTCTGCATTTCATTATTTGAAAGATGAAGTCGTGGCGGATGTCCAGATGCTCACATGTGATACGCTCGGGCTTCTGCAGGGCTTCATGGATCAGATGAAAATTGCGAAAGTTCCGAAGGATCTCCCGCCTTTTGTGGGCGGAGCGATGGGATTTATGAGCTATGAATTTGGTTTGAAAATGCAGGGAATTATTCCGATGAATGCGGATGATGTCGATGCACCGGATGCGCATTATTGTTTTTATGACAAAGTTGTGGCGTTCGATCACGAGAAAAAGCTTTTGTATTTCTTTGGTGTTGCGGAGAGCAAAGCGAAGGCTCAGAAGTTGGCGAAGGAAGTTCAGTATGAGGCTACAGAAGGGCTTGGGGAGTATGTTTCTGACTTCGCTGGAGTGCGTAGTAGCAAAAATCCTCCGAAAGATTTTGATGTGTTTTTGGATCGTGAAACGTATGTGCAAAAAATTTCAAAGATCAAGCAACATTTGAAAAAGGGTGAGACATATCAGGTCAATTTTTCGTATCGATTTGGTTTTGAAACAGAGGAAGATCCTTTTGAAATTTATAAACGTATGGTGGAGTTGAATCCGTCGCCGTCGGCGTGTTATTTTGATTTCCCCGAAATGCGTGTGATGAGTTGTTCACCAGAGAGGCTTGTTTCTCTGCAGGGGGATGCGCTTGTGACCCGTCCGATCAAAGGGACTCGTCCGCGTGGGAAGGATGCTTCTGAGGACAAAAAAATGGAGGGTGAACTTTTGAGTTCCAAAAAAGATGAGGCGGAATTGTCGATGATTGTGGATTTGATGCGCAATGATTTCGGAAAAATATGCGTTCCAAAAAGTGTGAAAGTTATGAATCATCGTGAGATTCAGAAATATTCTCATGTCATGCATACTGTTTCGACTGTCGTCGGGAAGCTCAAAAAAGGTCTTTCTTTTGCGGATGTGATCGCTGCGACTTTCCCGGGTGGAAGTGTGACCGGATGTCCGAAGAAACGTACGATGGAGATTATTCATGATCTCGAAGAGTTTCATCGTGATGTCTATTGTGGCTCTGCTGGATATCTCTCGATGAGCGGGAATATGGATCTGAATATTTTGATTCGCACTCTTCTCTGGAAAGAGGGGACTGTGCATTTCCACAGCGGTGGTGGGATTGTGATGGATAGTGATGCGCAGCAGGAGTTCGAAGAAACTCTGCACAAAGCGCAAATTCTCATCAATGCGTTGATTCCAAAGTTGTAATTTTCTGTTTGCGCGCGATTCATTCGTCGCTTTCGTCTTCTATTTCGCCGACGAGTTCTTCGAGGACGTCTTCGAGCGTCACGATGCCGATGGGCTGTTTGTGGTAGTTTTTGATAATGGCGAAATGTTGTCCCACTTTCTGGAATTTTTGGAGGAGATGGTCGACACGTTCTTCGCTCGTGATGACGAAAGCTTCAAAGACAATTTTTTCGAGTGGTGTATGTTTATTTTTTTTCAGTCCTGTGATGATGTCTTTTAGATGTACGACGCCGATAATATTTTTTTCGTCATTTTCATAGATTGGAGCTCGCGAGAATCCAGCTTTTTCGAACTCGAGGAGCGCCTTTTGCACTGTCATTTTTGAGCTGAGACTAAACACTTCTCCCCATGGTGTCATGATGTCGATGGCGTGAATGTCGTTGAGCCTGAAAACTTTTTCTATCATCTCTTTTTCATCTTTTTCGACTACGCCTAATTCGAAACCGAGAATTGCTGATGAACGGATTTCTTGTTCGGAAATTTTTTTCTGTTCTCTTCGTGTCGAAGTTATTTTGGTTGCGAATCGAAAACAGAATGCGATCGGTTTCAAAATAATGTGGATGATGTAGAGTGGTTTGATGAGCCGGAGTGCGATTTTTTGTGAATTTGCTGCGGCCCAGGATTTTGGGACGATTTCGCCAAAGAGGAGTATGACAATCGACATGATGCCGGCAGCGATGCCAATTCCGAGATCTCCAAAAGCATCTATGGCGATGGCTGTGGCAAGTGATGCCGCGAGGACATTGACGATATTATTGCCGATGAGGATGGTGATGAGGAGCTCTTGTGGTTGATTCTTGAGCTTTTCTATGAGGTTTGCGTTTCGGATTTTTTTATCGACAAGATTCTTTACTTTTCCATGACTGAGCGAAAAAAGTGCTATTTCTGAAGCAGAGAAAAATGCTGAGATTGCTAGAAGTATGACGAGAAAAAGTGCATTGAGAATGATGTTTTGCATAGACGTTCAGGATTATACCTGAGCTGCGTGTTATACTGAAGCCATGTTTGTTTTTTTGAATGGTCGAATTATGGATGCTCGGAGAGCGAAAATTTCTGTTTTTGATCATGGGTTTTTGTATGGCGATGGAGTGTATGAAACGATGCGGACGTATCGTGGTGAGCTTCTTTTTCTCGATATTCATTTGAAGAGACTTCGCGAGTCTCTTCGTATTGCGAAAATTTCATGGTCTTTTTCTGATGCGGAGATTATTGGAATGGTTTCGAAATTGATTCGGAAAAATAATTTTCGTGAGGCGCGTGTGCGCTTGATGGTGACTAGGGGAGCGAGCAAGACGCGTGGAGCGGCTTTTCGGGCCGATGTTTCTGGACAACCGACGGTGGTGATGACGATGTATACATTGCCTTTCTGGAAGCCAGATTCTATTCATGTCGGGCGTGCTGTTTTATTTCCTCTGGATCGCACTTTTCCAAAAGTGAAAACGACAAGTCTCTTCTCGCTTGTACTGGCGCGACAGTACGCGATCGAGCATGATTCCGATGATGCGCTTCTGGTGAATCATGAAGGGAAAATTACTGAAGGTGCGGTGTCGAATTTTTTCATTGTGAAAAAAGGTGTGATCGTGACTCCACCTCTTTCTGATGGGATTTTGCCTGGTACGATGCGGGAAATCCTGGTGAAGATTTTCAAGAAATCGCGATTGAAATTTTCTGAGCAGTCTCTTTTCGCGAAAGATATTTTTTCTGCAGATGAAATTTTCATGACGAATGCGCCCCGAGGAATTTCGGCAGTGGTCAGTGTCGATGGCAAAAAGATTGGAAATGGGAAAATCGGCTCTTTGACTGCAGAAATTCAGGAAAAATTTCAAGAATATATTTTGGGTAAGTTGAGCAGCAGATAACTTTTTCTTCATGCAGCAGCGGTTTCCTCGTATTATGGGCATTCTCAATACTACTCCGGATTCTTTTTCGGATGGTGGAAATTTGTATCGAAATGGTGTTTTGGACTTGGAGTTGGCCGTGAAAACTGCTTCGAAGATGGTCGATGAAGGTGCGGATATTCTCGATATTGGTGGAGAATCGAGTGGGCCCGATTCGAAAAATATTTCTCTGGAAGAGGAAATTCAGCGTGTTGTTCCTGTGATTTCTATGATTCGGGAGAGATTTTCGAAGGATCGTGTTTTGATTTCTGTAGACACATACAAAGCTGAAGTTGCACGACAGGCTGTCCTTGCGGGCGCGGATCTCGTGAATGATGTCACTGCATTGAGGGGCGATCCGGAAATGGCTTCAGTGCTTGTTGAAGCTGATATTCCAGTGGTTCTGATGTATTCGAAAGATTCAGCAGTTCGTACGACACGTGAGGTTCGTGAATATCCTGATGTTGTTGCAACGATTTCTGCTTTTTTTGAAGAGCGCATCGCTTTTGCAGAATCTCGGGGCATCCTTCGCAGGAGGATTTTTCTCGATCCGGGGCTTGGATTTTTTGTGAGTGGTGATCCGAAATATAGCTTTGAGATTATTGATCGACTCGAGGAATTTCAACGTTTTCAGCTTCCGATAGTTCTCGGGCCTTCGAGGAAATCTTTTTTGGGTGGAGCACTTGGTGAGCGTCTCGAAAAAACGATTGCTGTATGCCAAAAAGTAGCTTCAAAAGGCGTTTCGATTCTCCGTGTTCATGATGTGGGAGCTGTGCGAGGAGCTCTTTTGAAATGGCTTTAATTCCAGTAGGCAAGTGTCACTTTTACCATAACGGCAAGCCAAACAAAGGTTGCCAACGGAATTACGAATTGTTCAATGTATTTTGTCATGTCATACTCTGATACGCAGTTTTCCCTTCATTGTTACAATTTTTTTATGTTGTATGTTTCGAAAGAGTTCCATTTTGAAGCCTCGCATTTCCTGACGACGTATCATGGGAAGTGTGAAAAGTTGCATGGACATTCGTATCGTTTGCGTGTGACGGTGCTCGGAGATGTGAGTATGAATGGTCTCGTTCTCGACTTTGCTCTTCTGAAGCGGATTGTGAAGCGTTGTGTGCTCGACAAACTCGATCATAGCCATCTGAATGACACTTTGGAGAATCCTTCTGCAGAGCGGACGTGTTTGTGGATTTATGATCAGCTCAAAGATATGGATACACTCTTGAAGGAAGAAATTGCGGATCCGAATTTGGCGGCCGAGATTCGTTCCTATTTGCGAACAGAAGATCAGGGGGGACAGGTATTTCCAGAATTTTCCCAGGTGCGACTTTTTGAGATTCGTTTGTGGGAGACGCCGGATTCTTTTGTTACTTATAAGGCAAAATTGTAATGTATTTTTATGGAGCGAGAGCGTATTTTTTTAGGTCTTGGATCGAATCTTGGTGATCGTAAGAAATATTTGGAAGATGCACTTGTACTGCTCGAGCAGTACGGCGTGAAAATTGTGAAACGGTCTTCGATTGTGGAAACGGATCCAGTCGGCCTCACGGATCAGCCGAGGTTTTTGAATATGGTAGTGGAAGTTTCTACGAAACTTTCTCCGGAAGATCTCTTGAAAGTATGTTTAGATGTTGAAAATAAACTTGGTCGTGTGCGCACAGTACGATTTGGTCCGCGAACGATCGATATTGATATTTTGCTTTATGGGGAGCGAAAAATTGAGACTGATTTTTTGCGGATTCCGCATCCGAGGATGGAGGAGAGGGGGTTTGTGATGGAAGCACTGAAAGAGCTTGATGCATAACTTTTTTGAAAAACTCTGATTGTTCATATACTCTGATATAATCTGCCTGTGCACTCTTTCCTCCCAATTTTCTTTCTCTGGCAGACTTTTTTTGGCGGTCCGGTGGAGGATTTTGTGACTGTTCGTGGACATGTTTTTGGTGTGGAGGTGGTGGAGACGAATCTGGAACGTGCGAAGGGGCTCATGAGCCGACTGTATTTGGCGCCGGATCGTGGGATGGTTTTTGCGTATGATCGTGAGCAGCTACTCAATTTTTGGATGAAAAATACTCTTCTTTCGTTGGATATTGTTTTTCTCGATGCTCAGAAAAAAGTTGTGAGTATTCAGAGAAATGCCCTTCCTTGCAAAGCCGATCCTTGCTGGCTTTATCCTTCTGGTGCTCCGGCGCAGTATATTTTGGAACTCAATGCTGGGATGGCCGATCGAATTCATCTTTCGATTGGTGATCAAATGTACTAAAATGTTTCCACATGAAAGCTCCTATCCGACTTTTTTCTGGCTCTTCGCATCCTGCTCTTGCAGAGGAGATCGCGAAATGTCTGAAGATTCCTGTTTCTGAGCTCATGATTTCCAAGTTCGCGAATGGTGAACTCTATGCTCGTCCTGTACAGACGGTGCGTGGATGTGATGTTTTTGTCGTACAGACGGCGACAGAGAATGTGAATGAAGATTTGATGCAACTTTTCATTATCCTGGATTCTTTGAAGCGGTCTTTTGCTGGTAAAATTCATGTGATTATGCCGAATTATGCCTATGCACGTCAGGATCGTGTAGCGTATTCCCGTGAATCGATTTCTGCAAAATTGGTTGCGGATCTGATATCTACTGCTGGTGCGGAGCATCTCGTGGGGATGCATTTCCACTCGAGTCAGACGCAGGGATTTTTTAACTTTCCTGTGGATAATTTGAGTTCGCAAAAATTGTTTGTGGAATATTTCAGGAAGAAAAAAATCAAAGACCTCGTGATCGTTTCTCCTGATGCTGGTGGGGTGAAAGAGGCTCGCAAATTTGCGGATCTTCTCTCGGTGCCTCTGGTGATTATTCATAAAGTTCGTTCGAAACATAATGTTGCAGAGGCGACGCATGTTGTGGGGGATGTGAAAGGAAAAGTGTGTTTGCTTGTTGATGACATGATTGATACAGCAGGAAGTTTGTGTGCTGCTGTGGATGCTCTGCGTGCGAACGGCGCAAAGAAAGAGATGTATGTTGCTGCGACACATCCTATTTTCTCTGACCCTGCTGCGGAACGACTCCGGAAGCTTCGTCTGACTGAAGTTGTTGTCACGAATTCGTTGCCTATTCCTCCAAAAAAACGTTTTCCTGGGCTCACGGTTCTCTCGATTGCATCGCTTCTGGCTCAGGTAATCCAGAATGTGAATGAAGCAAAATCAGTGAGCGAAGTATTCGAATAATTTTCTTTTTCTATGCGTATTTTTATTGGCTGTGATCATGCGGGATTTCATATGAAAGATAGTTTGAAAACTTTTCTTCAGCAAAATGTGGAATCCGAGCTTCTCGATCTTGGAGCTTTTTCTGAGGAGAGCGTGGATTATCCTGATGTCGCTCGTGAAGTTGCTGGAAAAGTGAATGAAAATCCTGGTGCTTTTGGAATTTTGATTTGTGGAACAGGAATTGGTATGTGTATGGCGGCCAACAAGCAAAAGGGGATTCGTGCTGTGGATGCTACGAGTGAGCATATGGCGGAAATGTCGAGGAAGCATAATAATGCTAACGTTCTCTGTCTCGGTGGGCGAGAGTTGCAACCAGAAATGGCGCAGCAGATTACGAAGATTTTTCTCACGACGGCTTTCGAGGCCGAGGAAAGACATTTGAGAAGGATCGAGAAAATGGAACAATAATTTTTTTGCTGTTTCCTAAATCCTACATCCTAAATCCTCAATCCTGTGCCCCATCTCCTCATCGCTCCATCCATTTTGTCCGCAGACTTCGGAAAACTCAATGAAGAGATTGCTTCTGTGGAGGGGTTTGTTGATTTGATCCATGTCGATGTGATGGATGGTCACTTCGTGCCAAATTTGAGTCTCGGTGTGCCAGTAGTGGAGTCAATTCGATGCAAAAAACCGCTCGATGTTCATCTCATGATTCAGCATCCTGAGCACTATGTTGAGGCTTTTGCAAAGGCTGTGAAGAAAGCTGTCGGTGAAAAATTGGCAGCAAAAAGTTATCTCGTGTTTCATGCGGAAACCTCGAACGATCATTTGGGACTTATTGCGGAAATTCACAAACTTGGACTTCTCGCTGGTGTGGCGTTGAATCCCGATAGTCCTCTTGGGCAACTTTCTGGAGATGTTTTGAGCGTTGTTGATATGGTTTTACTTATGACCGTTTTTCCTGGATTTGGTGGTCAAAGTTTCATTGCGACTGTTGTGCCGAAGATTCGGGAACTGCGCGATTTGTCTCCGGAATTGAATATTCAGGTCGATGGTGGAATCAATGATGAAACCGTTTTTCATGCACGAAAAGCTGGTGCAAACGTTATTGTCGCAGGAAGTTATGTGTTTGGGGCGACGAATCGGGAGAAAGCAGTAACTTCGCTGAAAGCTGAATTTTAAATAATTACAGGTTTTGTTTACATAAGTCCCTTTATGTTTTATGGTTACAAGCCTTAGTTTTTTTGTTTATGGTTCAAGGTTCTCATCGCCCCAAGTCTAGTGCATCAGAAGGAGATAAATCATCTCCTCCTGCTCTGGATGCTACTCATTCTTCTCCAGACATTTTGTCATCCGAGGTTGAAGGTTTTTTTGGTGCCTATAAAAAGCGTAATCGTTCTCGGGACAACTTTCCTCATTCCCGAGAATTGGAGATTGCGGCTTCATTCATGGAAGAGCTTGTTGCTGCTGTTTCTTCTGATCCACGTCTTGATCAGAGTCAGGTGGATTTTTCGCGTTTTGGTGATCCTCAATTTCGCGAAGATTTCTATAAACGCTTTTCAGGGTTTGCTACCAAAAGAATTGCGCCTTTGATCGATTCTATTTTTACTTTTCTTCAGCCGTTTGCACCTTCTTTTTCTAAAAAATGTCCTGTGAATACTATAAAGTCAGCGCTCTATGCTGCTGCGTATATCGCTTTTTTTATTCATGATGGGCAGAATCGCAAGGGGGAATTTGAGTATAGAAAGGAGAAAAATCCTAAACCTGCTGATGAACGTGGACCTGGAGAGCCTGTTTTTACTTTTAAAAAATCTGGACCGCTCGCGTATATCGAACATTGCATCACTGCTGCTGCTGGTTTGGTGAATATTGTTGGAGCATCTGATCTTGAATTGATCGTTGCCACTTTTTTGCATGATACTATCGAAGATATTTTGAAAGGAATTTTCAAAGGAACTGTTCCTGCCGATGATAAGTCTGCCGATGTTGTTCGTGAGCATTTTTATAGACTTTTGGAAGAAGTTTTTCCAAAAGACCAGTTTCCTTCTCTTGGGAAACTTCTCAAAGGTGTCTCAAAAGATGTTCGTGCCTGGCCTTCTGTTCGTGATAAACGGGCTCGTTCGAGTTTGGATATGCTGGATGCTTTTTCACAGGATGCGTCTCTCGATACTTTTCGTATTTTCCTTATTCGACTTGCTGACCGTCTGCCGAATCAGAGATCCATTGGATCCTTGAGGGAAGATCGTCAGCAGGCGATGACTCGTGAAACCCACTACACTTATCTCGCTCTTGCTCTCTTTCTGGAAATGCCGAGCGTCTCTGATGAGCTTCAAGAATATCTTTTTGGTGCTCATATTGGTTTTGATACTCGTGAACTTTTTCGTCGTTGGAGTGAGGAGTATTTCAAACAGCAACATCGTGCTAGTAACAAAGATGTTTCTCCTGACAACGTTGGTTTTCTCGGTTCTTTTGTGAGTGTTTTTCGGGAGAAGATGAGCGAGCGCGGCATTGAGCCTTCTGAATATGTCCTTCTTCCGCGCTCCCGTGGGCTTCGTCATCATTCCAGGAAACCTGCGGGCTGGAAAAAATTTGGTGAGGGCGTTGCTTCTGGACACGCTTTTGTTGATAAAAATGTTGCTGCTTTTTCGAGAGGTCTTCGAACCTACTGGAGTTTTATGCCGGCATCTCACGGCGATGAGCGATCTCCCCAGATTGCATCTTCTGCACATGCTGTTTTTATGGAGCTTTTTCCGAATAAGTCTGAAAAAGATTATCCCGATTCCCGGGCTGTTTTCGGAAAACAATTTATTATTAGTGAGGATGTTTCTGATGGGGAGGAACATCCCAATTATGGTACTGGCGCATACTGTGTTTTCAAAAATCCGGAGGATTTTTATGAAAAATATTTTGGAAAACTTCCCTATGCTACTGCATTTCTTAATCCGATTTTTAAACTTTCTCTTTTTCAAGGTTTTTCCCATGTCGTTGGACCTGATATTTTCCGGCTCAAGTCTCTTTTCTCCCGTCTCGATGCCATTTCTTCTGCTGATCCGAAGGCTCCCCGCATAGCGCATACTCGTGCAAAAGTAAAAAAAACACTCGCTTCCCCGCCTGCTTCCGGTGCTTCCCGTGGGGAATTTCTCTATTCACCAGCATCTTTTGATCAATTGGTGCGTCTCGTGGAGCGACAAGTTTTTACTATTTTTGCGAAGGGAAATCGTGTGAATTTTATTTTCCAGTATCCTGATGGGCGTAAAGAGGAGCAGAAATCATTCCCGATTCCTGATGGGTGTAACTTTGCGAATGCACTTTTGTATTGTGATCCTTTTGCTGTTGGAGAAGCATCTTTTCAGAGCGTGACGCTCGAACGAAAACCGAGTCCTGAGAGCTCTGAAGTTGCTCGTACTCCGAATCTTCTCGATCAAAAAGCCACTTTTCGTTTGGTGAATGGTGATCGTGTTGTGATTCAGGTTGGTGCTGATTTTGCTGATGAAACTGAGCGTGAGAATTTTTTACAGCGCGTTTTTGTTTCTGCTGAAGCCAATTTTAAAAGATCTGTTTTTCCGGCGCTTGAGAAAAAAATCCGGGCTGATTCTGGTCCGTAGTGCTTTGTTGATTGTGCGATTTTTTCATGGTGCGCCCGGCAGGATTCGAACCTGCGGCCACCAGCTCCGCAAGCTGATGCTC
>JBBTWG010000039.1:0-8104 GCA_038062935.1 Patescibacteria group bacterium | reverse complement strand
GTTTCTCTATTACGCCATAAATGTCAAAGGACTTGCAAAAGCTAAAAAGGCATCGATTGCCCTTACAGCACGGGACATAGTATTGAAATGAAAACGAAGAGTCAAGGAAAAAAAAGAAAAAGAAAAAACGGCAAAAGGAAGCTAAAAAACGCAGAAAAAATTCAAGACAAGAAAAGATTTTGCGTCAAGCCATCCTGCATTTCTCCTGCTTCAAAAAAGTGTATAGTGACACGGAAACAAAATCTAACTTCCAACATATAATAATAAACATGCGACGTGTGACTTTGCACTTTCCTACATCCTAAATCCTATATCCTAAATCCTCCCACACATGGCCATTCCAAAATTCTTTCCAATTCTCGCCGATATTCTCGTACCTTCCGTGATCGAAAAAAGCCATTCTGGAGAAAGAGCCTACGACATCTATTCACTCCTCTTGAAAGAACGTGTGATTTTCCTCGGGACAGGCGTAAACGATGCAGTCGCGAACATTATCATCGCACAGCTCCTGTATCTCGAAAAAGAGAATTCAAAGAAAGACATTACGATGTATGTCCAAAGTCCCGGAGGTCATGTCACCGCTGGACTCGCTATATATGACACCATGCAAATCATCAAACCAGACGTCGCGACCGTCTGCGTCGGTATGGCAGCATCCATGGGCGCGATCATTCTCACAGGAGGTGCAAAAGGCAAAAGACATGCACTTCCAAACGCAGAAGTCATGATTCACCAACCACTCGGAGGTACAGAAGGTCAAGCAACCGACATCCGCATCCACGCCGATCACATTATCAAAACCAAAGATCGGCTCAACGGAATTCTCGCAAAACATACAGGACAATCCATGGCCACTATCGAAAAAGACACAGATCGTGATAATTTCATGAGTGCACAGGAAGCAAAGAAATACGGCCTCATCGACAGTGTTCTCTAGGATTTTCTGGATAAAAACATTCAATATTTATGAAAAAAATCGCAATCACATTACTGCTCGCATCAACACTCCTCTTGACCGGATGTCTCGGATTCGGAGAAGACGCTCCAGTAGTAACATCAACCGCAGATCAAAAAGGCGTGTATGCAAATGGTGAATTCCAGGCACAATTTCCAGAAACTTGGGAAGTGTTTGGAAAAAGAGATTTTACGAGCGAGATTTCGAGCAACACCCAAACCGTCTTCAGATCAAAAAAGAAAAATGAAGTTTTCATTGCCAATGTCAGCGTCGTCAAAAATATTCTTCCAGAAGGAATGATCATCGGAGACTATAGTAAAAAACTCAATGAGAGCAGCGCAGCGGTTCTCCAGAATTACAAAAAGCTCGATGAAAAAGATGAGAGCGGAAAGATGATTACCATATTTCAAGGAAAAAGAAGTACAAAAGATCCACTCTTAAAATTTGTACAAACAATCATATCAAAAGAAAAAACGATCCTCATCGCTACAGCAGCATTCATTACCAACGAAGACGAAGTAGTCGCACAAGAAGCACAAAATATCGCACAATCGATCCAATTCGTTCAATAACGTTTATCCTTCATTCTCGCAATGTCACCAAAGTTTTTTGAATCGACACTCCAGGAGAGAATACGGCTCACTAATGATGTTTACGAATTCGCATTCGCCCTGAAACAGCCAGAAGAAATAGAATTCAAAGCAGGACAATTCATCAACATTCGTGTCGACGACGGAAACAAGAAAATACTTTTCCGTTCATATTCAATTCTTTCGAAAACTAGTGAAAAAAAAGTGATCAGAAGTTGCATAAAAATAGTGCGAGAGGGTCGCTGCACAGAGTGGTTAGAAAAAATTCCACTTGGAACTCCAGTGACATTCATGGGACCTATCGGCATGTTCGTTTGCAAAAAAGAATCAGAAAAAAATATGCTCTTCATCGCCACAGGAACAGGGATCACTCCTCTTCTCTGCATGATCGAAGATGAGCTCAAAAATGGACAGAAAAAATCGATTCATCTCCTCTGGGGATTTCGAAACGAATCACATATTTTTTACCAGGAACGACTCGAAAAACTCGCAGAACAATACAAAAATTTCACATATGAAATAACACTTTCCCAACCATCAGAGAGCTGGAAAGGAGCAAGAGGTCGTGTCACCGAACAACTCGAAAAAAAAGATCTCGATAAAGAAAAAACTGACGTCTATATCTGTGGACTCGGTGATATGGTTCTCGACGTAAAAAATCTTTGCATGAAAAAAGAAATTCCAGCAGAAAGTATTCACTTTGAACGATATGACTAAAAAAGCCACTTTTGCAGCAGGATGTTTCTGGGGAGTCGAAGAAATTTTTCGAACTACGCTTGGCGTGAAAGAAACAAGTGTCGGATACACAGGGGGTAAAACCGAAAATCCGAGCTACGAACAAATCTGTACCGATGGAACAGGGCACGCAGAAGCAGTCGAAATCACCTACGATCCAGAAGAAATTTCCTACGACACACTCTTGAAAATTTTCTGGGAAAATCACAATCCCACAACATTCAATCGCCAAGGTCCAGATGTCGGATCACAATATCGTTCAGCGATTTTTTATCATGATGAAGAGCAAAAAGAGCTCGCACAAAAATCAAAAGAAGAGCTTGGAAAACTTTCCCGCTACAACGATCGAAAAATCGTCACGCAAATTGTGCCAGCAGAAAAATTTTATCCAGCAGAAGAATATCACCAAAAATATTTGATGAAACGCGGACTCGACAATTGCCACATTTCTTAAAACGTCGACGAACCTGGCTTAGGAGCTGGAGCTTGTTGATATATGACTTTTAATTATCTCGCTCACTGCCTGATTGCAATCACCGAAATAATCCAGTCTCACTTCATAGACAGTATCCACATCTTTCAGCTCTGGGGCGGGAAAATGAGGCTTTTTGCCATGGACACCCCTGATCTTGCTGGCAGAGACTTGATGCATAAGAGCAAGAGCCATATTATTTTGGATAAAAATATGCACAGTCTTAACTTCAGTAGACACAAAGGAAGACTGCCTATCGGAGAACAAAAATCCTAGCGTGAGAAGATCAATGATATCCAATAGTGTTCCAAGCGTTGTCCACAGTACTCCCGGTCCGAGCACATCCAACGTTTTTTTATACTGATATGGTTGATTAAAATCAATGGCTACTAATTGTTTTCCGCTGACTCTCTGCAATAACTGCAATGCACCGCTTTTATATTCCAGATAATATCTGCTCATGAGGGGCCTCACTTTGGCCAAAAGATAATAAAAGTTACAAAAGAACAAAATTAAAAAGATAAGTACAAGAACTACGGCAACCCAAAGCGGCATCTGCAACCCCACCTCCATGGATAAAAGTAAAGCTCCAACACCTGCAAACATAGCCAGAATAGCAGAGCCGATATTGGTTAAAATGCGAAAATCAATTCGAAAAAAAGACCAGTAGAAAGAGTGGGGAGTTTTATTCAAACTACCTGCTCGCCATACTCCGGCTTTTAAATATCCCCCCTCCTTTCTCCCTCGCTCTATTCTGTTTCGATACACGTACAAAATAACATTTATTAAAAGGGCAAAATACAAAACGTAGACAAGTGTAAATTTCAATTCCATCTAGAAGGAAATCATATGTTGGTGCCGAGGGTGGGACTCGAACCCACACGCCCTTGCGAGCAAGAGATTTTAAGTCTCTCGTGTATACCATTTCACCACCCCGGCGAGCATCGAAGCTCACGCACCATTAAACCGGAAAAAAAACTTCAAAGCAATTCCTTTGAAAATCGATAAAAAGGAAAGGAAACTGGAGATTGTCAAAAAGCGCAACCTCCTCTATAATCACGCGGCAAAAACCTTATAGATCATTCTTTTTAATCCTTTTCCCCAACTCATGGATATCCGAAATATTGCGATTATTGCTCACGTTGACCACGGAAAAACGACACTCGTCGACGCACTTTTGAAAGCCGGACATACCTTTCGTGAAAACGAACAAGTCGAAGTCTGTGTCATGGACAGCAACGACCAGGAAAAAGAACGCGGCATTACAATCTACGCGAAAAACACTTCAATCAAATACAAAGACACGAAAATCAACATCGTTGACACTCCAGGACATGCTGATTTCGGCTCAGAAGTAGAACGTATTCTGCGCACGATTGACGCCACCGTACTCGTCGTCGACGCATACGAAGGCCCAATGCCACAAACAAAATTCGTGCTCACCAAGTCCCTCCAACTCGGACTCAAAGTCATCGTCGTCATCAACAAAATTGACAAACCTCTCGCGCGTCCAGACGAGGTTCTCGATATGATTTTTGACCTCTTCGTGAAGCTCGGAGCCAGTCCAGAACAACTTGATTTCCCATACATCTACACGATCGCTCGTGAAGGAATCGCCATCGACAAACTCACCGACGAAAAAAAAGATATCACTCCCCTTCTCGAATTTATTTTGAAAAACGTGAAGCCAGCAAAGTCCGACACAGAAAAAGCTTTCCGCATGCAACCAGCCACACTTCAATACGACAATTATCTCGGCCGTATGGCCATCGGCCGCGTCTATGAAGGAAAAATCGCGGCAGGTGCCAACGTCTTCGTCAAAAAAGAAGATGGCACTATGCGCACAGGAAAAGTCACAAAGGTCTTCACATTCGACGGTCTGAAACGCACAGAAATTGAAGAAGGTATTGCCGGAGACATTATCGCTCTCGCTGGAATCCCTGACATTTACGTCGGAGAGACAATTACAAACGACGAAAACGCTGAACCGCTTCCTTCCATCCGCGTCGACCCTCCGACACTCGCAATGGATTTCGTCGTCAACAATTCTCCATTCGCAGGTCGTGAAGGAAAATTCGTCACGAGCCGCCACATACGCGCACGTCTCGAAAAAGAACTCGAAACCAACGTAGGACTCAAGCTCGAAATTTCTGATGGAGGCGATACTTTCAAAGTCTACGGACGTGGAGAAATGCATCTCGCCGTCTTGATCGAAACAATGCGTCGTGAAGGATACGAAATGCAAGTATCACAACCAGAAGTGATCATGCAGGAAATCGACGGCAAAAGACAGGAACCAATCGAATACGTCGTCGTGAACGTTCCTGATGAAATGACAGGAACGATCATCGAAGCTCTCGGAAAAAGAAAAGGAGAAATGAAAAATATGAAGTCAGAAAACGGTAACACAATAGTAGAATTCGACGTACCAACACGCGGACTCCTCGGATTCCGATCCATGTTTATCGTCATGACCAAGGGCAAAGGAACCTTCTACCATTCTTTCGATCACTACGAACAACACAAAGGAGAAATCGACAAAAGAACGGTCGGATCACTCATTTCAGGAGAAACAGGAACAGCCATGGGATACTCTCTCTGGAAACTCCAGGAACGTGGACCGCTTTTCATTACACCAGGAACAGAACTCTACACCGGAATGGTTATCGGCGAACACAATCGTGGCACCGATCTCGTGGTGAACGCCATCAAGAACAAACAACTCACAAACATGCGCGCTTCCGGAGCTGATGAAGCACTTACACTGACACCAGTGGTAGAAATGACACTGGAACGCGGTATCGAATACGTCCAGAGCGATGAATATGTTGAAGTGACTCCAAAAAGCATTCGTCTCCGCAAGAAATATCTCGACGAAAACGAACGCAAGAAACACGGGAAATAAAAGTTACTTCCGGAAAACAGAAAACTGAAAATCGACACCAACAGAAAGAGCTTTCTTCTCATCAAAGGAGGCTCTTTTTTCTTCATTCAGATGCCAATAATACGGAGTCATAGCGACAAGACTTGTGATGTCACGATTGCTCGCGAGGTTCATTTCATATTGCAACGAAGTCCTCTCGAGCAGAAAAAATGGTCCAGAGAAATCAAGAGTTTTCCCCTGCAACTGAACTTCATCATAAATCAACGCTGCCAATTCTCGCAGATGATCCGCACCAGGTCGAACAGAAATAAAACGGGAATCATGAGCCAAAACCCGTTTCAATTCGTTCTCATCCAGCGGGGAAAAAATAGAAAAGATACAATCAAAAGATTCACTCACAAACGGCACATGAAAATTACTTCCAATGCAAAATTGGATCCGTGAATTCCGTTTCGCCGCTTTTTGAATCGCGATCTTCGAAATGTCGATTCCAAAAATTTCTACACGCTCCATCAAATTATTTTTCTCCAAAAACTGCAAAAGTCGATCGCTATAAAACCCCTCACCGCAGCCAAGATCGAGAATGCGAAAAGGCTTTCCAGCAGCAAAAGACTCTTCCATGCGAGCCTTCACCATTTGCCCAATCATCTCATTCAAACGATCCGATAAGCGATCATAAAATCCGCGACCCAAGAAGTATTCACGACTTTCAATCATCAACTTTCCATCCCCCGGCTCTTTCGATTTTTTCTGATTCGCAAGGAGGAGGTTCACATATCCTTCACGCGAAATATCAAAAGAGTGATTCTGCGAGCACACATACTGCTTCTCAACTTTCTCGAGCGGACTCTGACATACCGGACATTGCATCATAAAAATATTTTTCCTGGATTTTCTGCTACACTACGACCATTCTAGCAAATCCCAGCCTTCTATGCGAAAAGACCTTTCTCTCTACATCCACATCCCCTTCTGCAAAACCATCTGCCTCTACTGCAATTTTCTCACCTTTGCGCACAAAAATAAGTGGATTCCCGAGTATATCGATAGTGTCTGCAAAGAAATCCAGGAACGCGGAAAGAATTACAAAAACTCCGAAATCGAAACCATTTTCTTCGGTGGAGGCACACCCAGTTTAATTGAACCAGAATTCATTCAAAAAATTATCGAAGCAATAAAGGCTTCCTTCAGCGTCAAAAAAGACCTCGAAATCTCCATCGAGTGCAATCCAGAAAGCGTCGATATGCGAAGATTAGAAATCTATCAGCAATCCGGCATCACCAGATTTTCACTCGGAGTTCAAACTCTCAACGCCAAAACTCTCCAGCGCGTCGCGCGCCCACACGACAGTCAGGCCATTCTCGACGCACTCGAACTTTTCAAAAAAGCCGGAATCAGAAATTTCAGCACGGATTTCATCATGGGACTCCCCGATCAGGATCTCGCATCTTTCCAATACGAAATTGAAAGAATTCTCTCCTACGATCCCGCACATTTATCATCCTATTTCCTCTCCTACGACACGAAAAAAATCGATCTCTTCATCCAAGAATGTCCGCAGGAAGAAGAACAAATCGCCATGTACGAATGGCTCTGCAGACGTCTGAAGAAAAGTAGATTTGTCCACTACGAAGTCTCCAATTGGGCGCATCCCGGATACGAATGCGAACATAATAAACGCTACTGGCAGCAAAAAGATTATCTCGGCATCGGCATCGGCGCGCACTCTATCGTCGACAATCTCATGTGGGAAAACCAGAAAGATTTCGACGGATATTTACAAAATCCTATGAAAATCGAAAATGAACATCCCATCGACGCCGACCTCAAACGCATGGAATACCTCATGCTCAGCCTGCGAACGAACAAAGGCATCGAGATAGAGAAATACGCAAAACTCGGAGACACAAAAGAACTCCTAAAAAACGCAAAAGCATTTCTCAAGTCAGGCGATCTCAAGAAAAGCAGCAGTGGCTCAGGCAGCACAGAGAAGAACTTTCTCACCGCAACAGAGAAAGGGTTTTTAATTCTCAACAAAATTACGGAAAAACTTATTTAAGAAAGCTTAAACAGCAACCACAAAATCACATTCCCTCTATATTTTCTAAATTTTTGTGATCTTTATATAAAAACCAAAATCCAGAAACAGTTACCAAGACAACAAGGGAATAAAACCAAAATGTGTGCTTGGCGATGGTGGCAATAATCTCGTGGCCGAAAAATACTAGCATAGAATCAGCTAGCAGATAAAACAAGGCATTGATCAGGGAAAATGTTAAAAAATTGATCTTACTGAGTCCACTAGCATATGCCAGTATTTCAGGCATGGCAATAAATGTTACTCTAGCTTTTGCAAAAGATTTGCTATCTTTTAATACCGCTACTGTTTTCGTTATTTTTTCAAAAAACTTATTGGCAAGTACCCCAAACATAAGACACGTTGCTTCAGTTGGCAATTTGTGGTCTGA
>JBBTWG010000038.1:0-14392 GCA_038062935.1 Patescibacteria group bacterium | reverse complement strand
TGGACTAATTGTGCAACTGTTTAAGTTGCGTGTCCAATATATGGGGTACCTGCCACTGCGATCCCAAATATACTTGCCAGGATCGCGAACAATATTCTCAATGTTTGTTGTGACACCCAAGTCACCCAGAAAAGCAGCAAAAACTTCATCAGAAAAACCACCCTCACCAACTACCATTGTTTTGCCTGCCATATCATTCCGAAGTTGTTTTCGAAGCCTACCAAAAGCCCTTTCCAAAATTTTATACCCTTTCGCTCCATCAACGGCACCTTTACTCTGAAAGGATCCTTTCTCGTCAATAAACGATTGACCATGAAGATCAGATTCTCCAAGAGTAATAGGTTTGTCGGGGTGCCCAGGAAATCGAACTTCCCATCCAGAACTTCCATCTGGCAGATTCACCTTCTTGATCATTTTTGAAATAATATACTCACCAAGAGGATGCTTTCGAAGAGAATCCATCGATGCGACCAAATAGCAATTTCCATTCCTGGCTCCCTGCCTCATTTCCGATTTTTCCAACCCATCAGGAAAAATTTCTTTCATCAGTGTCTTTTCTTCAGGAGAAAGTTCATTAATTTCTTTTATCAATGGTTTCCCATTCTCATATCGTGTAAATGTCCCATCAGGAAAAGTCACCTTCCCCTCAACCAACTTTCCATTCTCAAACTTTCCTTCGAGAGTCCGTTCACCGACAACCATCTTGCAGTCGTCGCCATGAAGTTGTCCTTCTTTATTGAAGTGGCCAGTCTCAGAAGTACCATCAGAAAAGACTCTTGTTCCCTCAATGAGTTTGCGTGTCTCAGGATCAAACCTCCCTTTTCTTTCGAGACGACCATCAGGGAAAAATGTTTCGCCCTCGATGAGACGTCCATTTTGGCCTGAGAATGTTCCTTTTTCAACACTTCCATCAGGGCGCGTCACCTTGCCCTCGAGAATATGGCCAGTAGCCGGATCAAATTTCGTACCTTCCAGAGTTAAGACCGATCCATTTTCAAGGGTCTTTGTTCGTTTCTCAATTCCCGGAGGAGCATCAGGATCCTTCTGTATTTTTTCACCATCTTGATCGTTGACTTTCTCTGCACGCTCCTTCTCAGCTTTCCTCTCAGCTCTCCTCTGATCTTTTCTCTCTTTTGCACTTGATGGTTTTCCTCTCTCAGGAAGAGTCCCATCTTTTCGAGCCGCTTTTTTCCCAGCGGCACGTCGTTGTCTCTTGTCCATTGGTCGACCTTCTCCATCAATAGGTTTTGGTATCGAATCAGGAACAGGATCAGGTTTTGGTGTTGGCTGAGGAACAGGATCAGGACCGGGTTTAGGAACAGGAGCAGGTATCGGTCCAGGCACCGGAGCCGGCGGTTTCACACTCTCCGCCAAAGTTCGGTTCGTCTCGAAAACATTGATCACTTTTTGAAACAAACTCTTGTCCCCCTCCATGGCTTCCAGAGGGATATCGTCCGCAATTTTTTTGAGTGCCTGCCATTGGTTGTAATTCAATGAAGTAGGATCTTTCTCAGCTTGTGCCACGAGTCGCGCCAGGTCAGCCTTCTCTCGCAGACCAGCATCCCGGAATTTATATTCACTATGACCCAGGTCGTGGAGAGCTTTCAGAGCTCTCGCATTCTGAAATAAGCCTGCAGCTGGACGTAGACCCAAAAATGCTCCAGCCAAAACCAAGCCACTTTTCAGACCTTCTTCAAAAGCAAGTTTATAATCAATATCAGGCGTAGCAGCCACCTCCCCAGTCATTGCTATAGCGGTAGATGCTGTGATATCGACAACAGTCTCACCAACCACAACACCAGCCTTTTGCAGTTTCGAAACAAAGCCATACGCCTTTGAAATTTCTTGAGCATATTGACCAACCTTTAATCCGGTATACATCGCTAAAGTGTTCCCAAGTCCTCGCGGACCAAATTTCTCGAGAAATCCACCGAAACCACCCTCAAATCCTTTCTGAAAAATGAGCGCATCAGATGCTGTCATCGCAATTCCAGCGATAGCAGATTTTGCAGCGAGAGAAAGCCCGGCAATCGCTCCAGGCGCAGCAGCTCCTAATGTGGCCACCATAATGAGAATGGCAGTCACCAGAGCTGCCGCCATTTTCGTCACCATTTCGGCAAACATTTCATTTTCACCGGAGAAATCAAGAGCCCCAAAACCATTGAGATCACCGAGGAGATTAAAGGCATGATACCGAACATTATTATCAAATTTTATGCCAGTTTTTTCAGAAAAACCTTGAGCATAAGTTCCCAATGAAAAACTCGTAGAGATCTGCGCAAGATATTTCTGCATTTCCTGAGACTTGGATTTCACCATACTGCTGATCGTCTCCGAAATCGCCTGTTGAGGAACCTGTAAAATAGCACGAAGTGAAGCGCTCACCTCCAGTTGTTTTCGGAAACTCAGGCCTTTGTAATTGGAAAGACCAGAATCAATGGCGCTGACAATCTGCTGATTCACGGGATCACTCTGCTGCTCAGGAGGGAGCTGCGAAATTTCTTTTTTCTTGGCTTCCAGTGCGGAACGATTTTCTTCAATCCATGGATCATCATTCTTCAGAAGTTTGTCATTATTAATCAAGTCTTCCAGGAGTTGATTGTAGTCCAGAGCATTGAGCGCTGCCTCACGGGCAAAGCCCATATCGCGGTAATTTGAATCAATATCAAATTTCATGCCAGGAATACCTTTGTCACTAAACAAAAGTGCAAGCTGCAAACAGTTTTTTTGAAATACCTGACATTTTTCTTGAAGCTCCTTGATCTTTGCTGGATCAGGAGATTCCGATGACAATGCCGCACGGATGAGTTGAATATCCTGCTGCTCGGCAATCATTTTTGCTCGCAGTTCATTTTTACATTCTGTGAGCATCGCCTGCTGGACTTTTTCCAGTTCTTCGCTGTGGCTATGATCATCCATTTCTTTGTTCAACGCTGTCACCCACTCGATTGCCTCGGCGAGATTCATGCGGGAAATCGTCTGTCGTGCAGATTGTCGCGCATTGTCGATATCTCTGTAGGATGTTTCGTGTTGACTCTCAATATTTCCATCAACCCATGTTTTTGACTTGAAATAGTCTTTAACTCTATCAGAATGAATTTTAAAATATTGGCTATAATCAATCATGGCCTTATTGATCGACGCCATAGTGGCATCAATCCGACTGATTTGATCTGGATCAGTGAGGGTTGATTTCAGAAGAGCATATTGATCGTTGAGGCGTTTGAATTCCTGTCCCAAGATACGTGGATACTCTGCATCAGGAGAAAAATATACTCCGAGATTTTGTATTTCCATACGATGATCTTCCCAGGGTTTTGCCAAAAGTGCATCAAGTTTTCCTCCATAGTTCCAGGTATTCGAAACGATACTATTAAATTTGACGAGGTTATTGGCATCAAAAAATTCTTTACTATAAGCAGCGAGAGTCTCAGGAGAAAGTTTCAAAGTACCAGGACTCCCAGAGGTTTTTTCAGGAGAAGCTTGGAGTTTGATAGAAGTGCCGAGCTGAAGATATTTCGAAAGTGCACCAAAAGTAGCAGCATCCAAAACAGCAGTCGAAGGTACTCCAAGGAGGTTCTGCATTTGAATAATTTGTGATGCATCAAATCCACTCACTTTCTTGAAATCTTCAGTCAATTGGAGAGCAGTATGAGTGCCATTTTGATATTCAGTTCGACCAAAAAGTGCAGAAAGAGAAGCTTTCTTCTCATTCAGGGGCACAAGAATTGCCACACGATCTTTGATGTCAGGTCTCTGTTCGAAGCGTCCGAGATCAATTTTGGTTCCAGAAAACTCAACCTTCAGGGCGTCAGCCTTTAAATCTTTGATATCTTTAATACGACCATCATGACGATCGAGCATCTGAGTAAATTCTCCAAGAGTCTTCGTTTCCAGATCAGAAGGAAGATGAAAATCTTTGACAGTTTTGACCATCTGTTCAGCCTGCGCTTGAATTTCTTCCTCACGGACAATGTCCTGCTGATTTCCAGAAGCTTTTTTGATTTCAGTCTCTTTCGATCGAATAGTATCGACAATTTTTTGTGGCTGTTCACTCATAAATTTTGAAGATTGTGGGAAAGAGATTCTTCTGCAGAATGCTGTTCATTTTTCCGGAAATCATCCAGTGAGGATTGGAGAATTTTTTTCGAATCTCTTTCAAAAGAACGCAGGAAAGTAGCACATTCCTGATCGATCTGTTGTTGGGCATTTTTTTCGATAAGAAGTGCCTTTTCCTGATGTCGGGACAGAAGAAGAAAAAGATCAAATCGCTGCTCTTCATCGAGCAATTCAGCAAAAGAAATATAGTACTTTTTTTCCTCTTCACTGAGGGCGAGGTTATCCTGGATAAGGCCAGTAAGATCGAATTGCGGAAGCATATTTTTTAAATTATGATTGCTAGAGTTCATCCATTTTTTGCAAAAGTTGATCAAGCATTTTGCCTTCATCTTCACGCTGCGATTTTTCCATTCCTTCCTGGAAAGCCCGGATCATTTTCTTTTCTTCTACTTTGATATCTTCTAAATATTTTTGGAAAAGTTCACTTCGTTTTTGATCATATTCAGCTTTGATATTTCGAAGTTCACTCTGTTCATCAGTCAGAATTTTCACAATTTTTTCCTGTTGCGTACGCGGAAGCTTCTCGACACTTTCAGTAAGTTTTTGGAATTCCTCAGGAGCCAGAACATGAAGTGCCGGAGAGGCTTGCAGAAGGGATTGGAGGTCTATTTGGAGTGATGCATCAGACATTTTTGTTTTTCTTAAAGTGTATCGAGTTGCTGTAAAAGTGAATCCAAAATCTTACTTTCCTCTGTTTTGTCCGCTGCCTCCAATTCCTGCTGAAATCCACGAATCATCATTATCTCTTTTTCTTTCATCGTCGTCATGTACTCATCGAACAGTGCACGCGCCTGCGTGTCATACTCGCTCTTGAGCTGGGCGAGATCGGCCTGTTCTTTCGCCAGCGCCTGCATCACCTGATTTTGCAGAGCAGGATCGAGAGTATCGACACTTGCGAGGAGCTTCTCCAATTGCTCTTGCGGAAGCATCTGAAGCGACGGAGAGTTCGTCATCAGAGTTTTGAGATCGGATTGTTGGACAATTTGATCAGTCATGTTTGATTTTTACTTTTTCAAAAGTATCAAGATATTATAGCACACAAAGCTGAAAGGTGCAAGAAAGAAAGGGTGCAAGATTGCAAAATACCGGGAGCTTTAATCGGGTGAATTTGGAATTGAGCTGGAAATTTAAATCGACATCTTGGCCGAAGAGTCGCTGAAATTTGACAAGCTCTACAAAGATAAAAGTCGTAAAACTCAAATCCAAATTTAAAAAAACAGTCCGGTATCGACGTCAATTATTTGAAACGATGGAAAGCAGTTTCACCAGAGTTGCGACTAGAGTGCCTTGCAAGCGCGCTCGAATTTGCAAAAGCACCAAAAACCCCTAAATCACCCTCTTCACACTCCCCACATTCACCGATTCGCTGCGAACAACAGCGTTAGGGTTTTGTGTATACCGCGGACGAACTCCAACATAGAATTTTCGATTATATGAGTCAGTAACAGTAGAAACAGTGAGAGTTTGAGAGAAATTTTTTCGATATTCGATCGCCTGTCCAAATTTCAGGGCATCTGCAGGAGAAAATTCTTGTTCCAAAATCGCCTGCATGCGCGATGTATTTCCACGCGCGGCAATAGCACTGCGCAAAACCTGCTGGAGCCGTGGTTTATCTGAAGGATTGATCGCCATGAAATCCACACCAAGAATTTTCGCATCATCCTGGACTATAACAATTTTTCCTCCATTTTTCATACTGGCCGTATCGCGACAGAGCATGACATGGCCAACCATATTGCTCTCACCAGGACCAGGACGATTTTTCCGCATATAGATAGTATCCAAACGTTGAAGAGCGCCCCAGTTCGCGACCACTTCCCCACCACCACGCAGCATGCGGACCATCATATTAGGAGCATTCCATTCGAGTCCATATCGACTCTCTTTGAGACCCAAATACTGACTCACAGTGTAGGCACAGCGCTTATCACCGACGGCAAGCTGACCACTTCCGGCATTTAGCATCGCATCTGTCGGAGGCTCCAATTCCGCGATCGGCATACCGAGGCCTTTGCGCTGCATATAACGAGCAAGTCCCCATCGAGGATCGAGGAGATACGAAAGTTGAGGATTTTTGCTGACATATTCCTGAACCTCAGCAAGTTTGAAAGATTTTCCCTGAGATTGGAAAATAGCGAGAATCAATTCATGCGCTGTCACATTTTTTTCAGGAGAAATTTTGTTCAACTCTCCAGCAAGTTGATTCAACTTCTCAGGATTTTTGGCATAATAAATAATTTCCGGAAACTGCGTGTATTTGAGACTATATCCTCCATCGATCGGCACACCAGCAATATCTCCGCCATTTTGGAGAGTCTTGAGAAGTTTGATAACAGGACTTTCGCTCGAGGCTTTGAGCGCTGCAGGATCAGTCAAGACAGCACCTTCCTTCCATCCCAAATCCGCAAGATTCAGATTATAAAAAGCACGCGCTCCACGACTGGAATCTTCATTCAAATCAATACGATTATATTTCAAAATCGCTTCAACAATCGGTACTTTCTTTTGCGCATCCAGCACAAGTTTCATGCGCTCCGCATCATAATTCTGAGCCTTCATACTTTCTGGAGTTGCGGTCATGAGACCTTCCATAGTCGAGAAAAGGTCGTCACTTTTTTCTTCATTCCGGATTTCTCGGTACTCAGCTTTTTTAGCATCATAAAGAGCTTTTTCAGCATCAGCAAGGGCGATGGCTTCTTTGCTCAATGGATCAATAATTTTTGTCGGAGTGATCTGGTATCCACCAAAAATCGGAATATAACCTTTTGCATCGAAGTATCCGACTCGACCACCGCGGACTTCTCTGGTTCCCGTACGGGTTTTTCCGGCACCATCAGCAATAGAAACTTCCAGAAAATGGGGAGGCAGGAGATGTCCTGCGCCGATTCCCATTTTGATTTCATGATTATCATTGAGACCATCGCTCACACGGAAAGAATTTCCATGAGTCTCGAGATACAGCGAAGCAAGCTTCGCATATTTGTCCTGCTGCTGAGTCTTTTCCATCCAGCTGCACCCAAACTGTTTTTCGAAAAGCGGGATTGTATAGCCATCCATAGTGCTATACATTTTGTCTTTTTCTTCTTTCGAAATTCCGGCGAGTGAGTCGATGTATTTTTTCAAAGACTCCTGGAACTGTTTCTCTTCCGGAGTTGGTTCACGGGGTCTTTCTGGTGGCTCAGATCCAGCAAGCCTTTTTCCAGGCGGCGGCATCCGCGGCGGAGAAGTTTCCGGTGGGCCACCAGGAATATTGCCAGAGAGTCCATCGGCACGTGCTATCGCTGTTGTTGGTCCACTAGCAAAAAATGCTTCTGCATATTGCAGTGGCACACCGCCATGACTCAGAACTTTTCCTTTTGCATTGCGTGCTTCATAGATTCGAACAGTTCCTTTAGAGTTGGTATAAACACCTTTTGGATTTTCTGTAAGACCCAACACACGAATAGCGGCTCGCGCTGGACCCTCAGTATGAGTCCCAGGTCGAAAAGCAATATTCAATCGCCCATGTTTTTCTTCCACGAAGCGACCCAAAACCTCCGGTTTCATCCAGCCATACGATCCATCAAAAAGTGAAATCTGATCCACGGGAACACCATTCAGGCCGCTATCCATCGCATGCTGCACAGCCCGCCCACCCTGGCTAAAGCCTGAAATCTCGACGGATTGAATATTTCCAACAGCTCCCTTGATACTGGCATAAAGATTCGGAAATTCTCCATGCGCCAACTCTTTGTATTTCGCTGCACCTTTGATAGCAGGACCACCAGCAATAATTGCCATTCCATCAAAATTTTTATTTTTAAATTTTTCGAAAACCGATCGAGGTTGAGGAGAATTCACCCTTGCACCATCTCCACAGAAGTAGATATGAAGTCGTCCACTAAAATTCAATTTTGGGACAAGAGCAAGTACTGTATATCCAGTTTTCTTATCATAAATTTCTTTTCGCTCGTACTCAATTTTCTCAGGGCTCTCACGAGATTCACTCGCAGCATTTTTTGCGATTCCAGACTTTTGTTCGAAATACTTCGCTTTCAAAGCATTGTATTCACCACGCTGTCTTTCGAGAAGTGTCATTCTTTCAGCATATTCTTGAGGATTCGTATCCTTCATCTCAAGAGCCTTTCTTTCATATTTTACAAAACGATTCAGGATTGCTTTTTCCGGCACTTCGAGTCCACGCGCATCGTTCACCTCCTTTTCGGTCGGGAGTGCTTCCGCAACCCCAGGGGCGGTGAGATTTTTTCCAGAATGATTTTGAGAAATATCAAGAGTCATAAAAAAATTTACGCAGCAACACCACGAATTGATTGATAAGGATCATGAATATTGAGAACAGTACGATCACCCACACTTCCCTGAATTTCTTTGAGTGACCTCGGTTTCGTCCCAAGATTGTCAGCGAAAAGTCCATTGTCGAGAGCCGTAAACCAGTGACGATCTGTCTCATTTATTTTTGGAATCACACCGCTCATTTTCAAATTGTACTGACCCGCATTGGCAACATAGAAAACCATTCCTGGCTGCACGCCCGCAGCGTTGAGAGATTCAGGAGTAAGTGCCGAAACGAGTGTCCCACGAAGCGCATTCGTAGGCCCATCTGCAAGAGGTTCTTGCCAGTTTAAAACAAGTTCTTTGCTATTCCCGGGCAGTTTCTTCATCGCCAATTTTTTCACTGCATCCGAATATTGTTCGCAGACACCACTCTCCGCGAGAGTAGGGTTTTTGGAAACTTCTTCAGCCGCACTCGCAATCGCGTCAGCAATAGACTGATGGAGATCCTCAATCGATCCATCAATCCCTTTTTCCAATGTGGTTGTAGATTCCATCGTAGTATCGATAAACGGCTTCAAAAGGTCAGAAACAGGCTTGCCTAATTCTTGTCTCTTGCCTTCGTATTGAGCCTGGAGAGCCGAGAGTTTTTCATGAACTCTTTCTAATTCTTCCCGCTGCTCACGAAAAAAAGCATGCACTTTTTCGACATACTGAGGATATTTTTCATACCGCTTGGTGAGAACATTCTCTTTTTCACTCAAAGCTTTTTCGAAATCCTGCAAACTTTTTTCAGAATCAATCTTCTCTGGCTTGTCCTTGAAATTCGCAAGAGGATCAGGTCCTTCACTCACAGCAAGTCCAGCCCGATTCGGATTTTCCAGAGGATTTCCAGTGTTCAAAAGAGCCAATCGCTTCGCGCGAAAAAAATCCACCGACCGAGAATGACATGAAAAAAGAAACATATCAGGGCATTATATCACAAAACAGCTTCAAAGAAAAGACCAGATAGGAGGGCAGTTTTGGAAATCAGAAAGGAGTAGCCGAGGAGGAAAGTTCAGAAACTCAAGTTCTTCCAAAAAGAGAGGGTGGGGATTTTCTTTGCAAACGGCAACTGCGAGTACGAGCGGGCATGGATTCCGCTTTGCGGAAGAGCGAGTCGCGAGCACTTAGGAAATTTTCCTCGCAGGGGAAAATTTCCGGCCGTTTGCAAAGAAAATCCCCACCCTCTCTTTTTGGCGGTACACTCGGCCTCAGAGCTTTTCAGCCTCCGGCTTCTCCTTCACCCGATCCCAAAACAAAATCCCATCCAAATGATCCACTTCATGCTGAATAATCCGGGCATTCAAGCCATGTAAATCCAATGTCATTTCTTCCCAGTCCGCATCGCGGTACGTCACCGTCAGACTCTCCGACCGTGCCACACTCCCCCACATCTCACGTAGACTGAGGCATCCCTCCTGATCTGTCTGTTCACGCATCGAACGTTTCGTAATCTCCGGATTGATCATCACAATGATATTAGGCTTCTTCGCCGAAGGATTAAGTTTCGCAAGAGCAAGCCGTAAATTCACACCAACCTGTGGTGCTGCAATCCCAATCCCCTGCTCTTTTTTCATCGTCACATGCATATCTGCGATCAATTCGACGAGTGCTTCATCGACTTTTTTCACCGGTTTCGAAACCTCGCGAAGGATTGAATTATCAAGTCCACTCGTGATCGGAATATGTATGCCAAGGCGTTTCTTTTTCATACGGCCAATATTTTAGCTCTTTTTGAGATATGCTTCAATAAACCCATCGATCTCCCCATCCAGCACTTTGTCCGGAACCTTTTCTTCATAATCCGTCCGATGATCTTTCACGAGTTTGTAGGGATGGAGAACATACGAACGAATTTGATTTCCCCACGAGACCTCGATTTTTCCGCCTTTCAACTCGTGCAGAGTTGCCGCCTGTTGTTTTTCCATGAGATCCGCGAGTCGTGATTTGAGAATTTTCATCGCGTGTTCTTTGTTTTGCAATTGACTTCGTTCATTCTGACACGCCACCACAAGCCCCGTCTCCAGATGTGTGATGCGCACAGCAGATTCAGTTTTATTCACATTCTGTCCGCCTGCACCAGAAGCGTGATACAAATCAATGCGCAAATCTTCCGGTTTGATTTCCAAATCTTCTTGATCGGGCAATTCCGGCAAAATTTCCACCAGCGCAAAAGAAGTCTCACGACTATGACCAGAATTAAAAGGGCTCTGTCTCACGAGACGATGAACCCCATTTTCACCCTTCAATGAGCCATAGGCGAAGAGACCATTGATCGCAATCGTCACACTTTTCACACCCACTTCTTCTCCGAAAGATTGATCCAGAATTTCTACAGGAAAATTTTTCCGTTCCGCGTAACGCACATACATACGCAGAAGCATCTCCGCAAAATCCATCGCATCTTTCCCGCCAGTTCCCGCATGAATCGACAAAATCACATTATTTTTATCATATTTCCCATTCAGAAAAGTCTGAATCTCCAGCGCTTTCCAGCGTTTTTCCAGATCATCGAAGAGCTCTTGAAATTCTTTCACGCTCTCAGGATTTTTCGAAACGTCAATCGTTGGGAAGAGCTCCACCAGCATCGCACTGTCTTCAGAAACACTTTTCCACGCACTGACAAAATCTCGCAAATGACTTGCCTCCTGACTCACTTTCTTCGCCCGATTCGGATCGTTCCAGAAATCCGGTTGCATCGTCTCTGCTTCGAGTTTCACGAGTTGCGCACTTTTCGTTTCCAGATCGACCGATTTCATAGCCGTCACAATCTGTCTTCGCAGGTCTTCCAGCGGCTGTTTGAGTTCGTACATGGAACGATTGTAGCATGATATACTCGCTCTCGCATGTCTGATCTCGCCCGCAAAATCTTGGGAAACACCGCAGCGCAAATCATCGGGAAACTCGTGATGGCGCTCCTTTCGATCGTCACACTCAAAATTCTGACGAATTATCTCTCCATGACGCGCTATGGAGAGTACACATATATTTACGACTTCCTCGCGCTTTTCGGCATCCTCGCAGATCTGGGACTCTACACGATTTCGGTCCGTGAAATGTCAAAAGATGAAACGCAAATTCCAAAAATTCTTGGCAACGTTCTTTCTATTCGCACCATCGTCGGATTTCTCGGAATGGGAGTTGCGGTTATTGCCAGCTTCTACGCCAATAATTTTGTACCACGCGGCACCGGCCCCGACGCACTCTCGGAAGGTGCGCTCATTATCGCCGTCGCACTCGGCGCTTTCACCGTTTTCCTGGCACTCATCAACGGCACACTCACCACCATTTTGCAGAAATATCTCAAAATGCACGAGGCGAGCTACGCCATGATTTTGGGACGTATCGTTGCCGTCGCGTACATGGCATACGTCGCACTCATCGCTTACACACAGGATCCACACACCGGTTTTTTTCATCTCATCTTCGCAGGCGTTCTCGGAAACATCGCAATGATAGGCCTCACTTTTTATTACACCAGAAAACTCACGACCATTCGCTATCAACTCGACTGGGATTTTTGTAAAAAAATTCTCGCAAAATCAATTCCTTTTGGGATTGCATTGATTCTCAGTACCATCTATTTCCGCACCAATACGATCCTGCTCAGATTTTGGATAGGTCCAGAGGAAGTGGGAATCTACGCCGTCGCCGGCCGCGCCATGACCGAAGCCGTCACTATCGCGCTTTATTTCATGAATTCCGTGTTGCCAGTTTTGACCGAATCCATAAGCAAAAAAGATGGTCGTCATCAGAGAATTATCCAATACGCTTTTGATTTCCTCGCGCTCGCAATTCTTCCCGCCGTTGCTGGTGGAGTCGTCGTCGCCTATCCCGTCATCAAAATTATCAGCGAACCAAAATATCTTTCCCGTCTCGCAGAAAATTTCTACGGCTCCGACATTATTTTTCAGATTCTTCTCTTCGCCATGTTTTTTGCCTTCCTCACAACACTTTTCAGTTTTCTCCTCGTCGCCCTCAACGAACAGAAAAAACTGCTCTACCTCAATCTCGGAGGAATTTTCATCAATCTCGGACTCAATTCTTTCATGATTCCACTCTACGCTTCCCGCGGCGCCGCCATCACCAGCATTTTCGCCGAAATTTTTCTCGCCATCGCCTGCTATCTCGTTGCAAAAAAATATCTGAATTTTTCAATCAGTCTCAAAAATGTTTCGAAAGCGATAGTCGCCGCAGGCATCATGGGAGTGATAATTTATTTCCTCCGCGATCCAACTTTCGCCCTCATGCAGAACAAAAATCTATTCCTCCTCATCCCTCTCGGCGCCGGAATTTACACCGGACTCCTCTTGCTTTTCAGGGCCGTGCCAAGCGAAGTGATGGCGATGATTTTCAAAAAAGCAGCACCAGAAGAAATCAACGGATAAATTCCAGCAACGCTCGAAACGCCTCACCCCTCTCTTTGTAATTCTTGAACTCATTAAAACTTGCTGCTCCCGGCGAGAGGAGGACAACAGGACGTTCACCAGCGTGAGCCATAATATCTGCTTCACGAAAAGCTTTTTCAAAACCCTCCTTCAAATTTTTCACCATCTCGAAACGTGCCGTATCATCAGGCCCCGGTGAAATTTCCCGTGCCATCCGTTCCCCACTCGGCCCCACGAGGAAAACTTTTTTCAAATTTGCATCAGCATTCACAGCCTTTCCCCACTCCGAGTAGTCAGAATTTTTTTCCGATCCACCCGCCAGGAGGAAAACCGGACCAGCAGATTTTCCATGAGCAAAAGCCGTAAATCCAGCAATCGAAGTTTCCGGAATCGTCGAGAAAGAATCATTATAAAATCGCACACCTGCACGCTCATCGACAAATTCCAAACGATGAGGAAGTCCCGTGAATTCACGCACGACGCGCGCGATCACATCCCGCGGAACATCAAAAATTTTCGCCACCGCTATCGCAGCCGCAATATTTTCCAAGTGATGTTCCCCGAGCAAACCCACTTCATCGCGCCCACACGGAAGCTCTGATCCACGACTCACAAAAATTTTCTTCGCCAAAAATTCACTGCCAGAATATTGCTGCACATAGGGATAATCAGCATTCAAAATCAAGAAATTTTCCGCCTTCTGAAACCGCGCGATATTCATTTTCGCAACACGATATTCTTCCACCGAAGCATGATAATCCATATGTTCGCTCGTCACATTCAGCACCACCGCAACATGCGGACTGATCGACACATCCATCAATTGAAAACTCGACATCTCCAGAATCACAAGTGATTTGCTCCGAAGCTCATCGAGGAAATTCACCGGCGGCTCGCCAATATTCCCTCCGAGATGCACATCACGTCCAGCTCCGCGCAGCATCTGGAAAAGCAGCGTCGACGTCGTCCCCTTTCCCTTCGTCCCCGTCACACCAATCACCGGACATGGACATTTTTCCAGAAAAAACTGTGTCACACTTGTCAATTTTCCCATCGCACGAACACCAGCGAGTTCCGGAACATTCACCGAAATTCCAGGACTGCGAAAAACGACATCGAAATCCTCCAATCCCTGGAGATAATCTTCACCCAATCTTGCCGAAAATTCATCCATCAAATCCACATCCAGTTTTTGATCACAAACAGTAATTCGAGAAAAACCATGATCGAGCAGGTAGAGAGCCATCGCCCTCCCCTCTACGCCGTAGCCAAGAATCGCAATGTTGTCAGTCGTTTGCACGGAAGGCACTATACCAGATTGATAAAATCAAAGAAAAATGATATAATAGAGATGTTCAGAAACTTTCCATTCCAAATTCCAATCAAGAGAGAACCCTGATACAATACGTGCAACAAACAATAAACTATGGCAGAAGATAGAATCCCCAACGGGGACAAAGTCTCCGGAGGAGACAAATTAAGTTCATGGCTCAAAAATCGCCTTTTCAACACCAAAGAAAAAGACGCTCTTTCATCGAAAGAGCTGATTCCCAAAACACCAATATCCAAAT